>JASGUW010000134.1 GCA_030055235.1 Bacillota bacterium | reverse complement strand
TTTCCGTGCAGGACCGCTTTTGTACTTCGTTTGTTTTGGGATAGGAGTAGAAAAAATTGTCCAAGGGTGGACAAAAAATGCGCTGGTGCCCCGAAATCGGGGCAGGAGCGAAAAAACTTGTCCACATCTCTAACTCCATCTGGCGGTGCTGCACCGCCGCTTTCTCTTTCTATTCTTTCACGCAAAGCGGCGGCAAACGAATTGATAGGAAACAGTCGTGCGGGCGGCACATGCTATAGGGTCGGGAAGGGGTGGACAAAAACTGCGCTGCTGCCCCGGAAGCGGGGCAGGAGCAGAAAAATTTATCCGCCAGCCCAGCATCAAAAACGGCCGAAACGCCTGTCGTCAGTGCGTCCCGGCCGATTATCAGCTGGCAGTTCGGGTGTCTGGCTAAGCTTCGCCTGCCTTATTACGAATATAGGCATCGATTGATGCTGCCGCCGTCTTCCCGGCTCCCATTGCCAGAATGACTGTCGCCGAGCCGGTCACGGCATCGCCGCCGGCAAAGACACCGGGACGACTCGTACTGCCGTCCGGGGCGGTGACGATGCAGCCGCGCGGGTTCGTCTCCAGTCCCGCGGTGGTGTTGCGGATCAGGGGATTGGGGCTGGTTCCGATGGCGATGATGACGGTATCAACGTCCAGTTCAAAGTCAGAGCCCGCAATTTCCACGGGACGGCGCCGACCTGAAGCGTCGGGTTCACCGAGTTCCATGCGCACGCAGACCAGGCCCCGCACCTGCCCCTGATCGTCGCCCAGGATGCGGACGGGTGCGGCGAGGTTTTCGAAACGCACCCCTTCCTCGCGGGCATGGTGGACTTCTTCGATACGGGCGGGCATCTCCTTGAAGCTGCGGCGATAGACGATCGTGACCTCTCCGGCTCCCAGGCGCAGGGCAGTGCGGGCGGCGTCCATCGCAACATTGCCGCCGCCGATGACAGCAACCCGGCGCGAACGGCGGATCGGGGTGTCATAGCGCTCGTCGTAGGCATGCATCAGGTTGGAGCGGGTCAGATATTCATTGGCCGAATAGACGCCGATAAGGTTTTCGCCCTCAATGCCCATGAAGGAGGGCAGTCCGGCACCGGTGCCAATGTATACCGCTTCATAGCCGAAATCGTCGAAAAGCTCATCAACTGTCAGAATGCGCCCGATCACCATGTTGATTTCGAGCTTGACTCCTAGAGCCTCGAGATTGGCAATCTCATCACGGACGATGCTTTCCGGCAGGCGGAATTCCGGTATGCCGTAGACGAGGACACCGCCGCCGGTGTGGAAGGCCTCATAGATTGTCACGGCGTAGCCCAGCTTCGCCAGGTCAGCGGCGCAGGAGAGGCCGGTCGGCCCAGCGCCGATGACAGCGACCGAGTGGCCGTTGGCGGGGACGGGCTCGGGACGTGCCCCCACTGTCTCGCGGTGATGGTCGGCGACAAAGCGTTCCAGGCGGCCGATGGCGACAGGTTCGCCCTTGATGCCGCGGACACAGCGTGCCTCGCACTGGGACTCCTGGGGGCAGACGCGGCCGCAGATGGCCGGCAGGCTGTTGCTCTGCGTTATGGTGTCAAAGGCTGCGGCAAAGTCCTCCGCCGCTACCTGGCGGATGAAGTCGGGGATCTTGACGCCAACGGGACAGCCGGCTACGCAGGGGGCGTGGCGGCAGTCCAGACAGCGGCTGGCTTCTTCGACGGCCATGGCAGCGGTGTAGCCGAGCGCGACTTCGTCAAAATTAGCGGCCCGCTGGATGGGATCCTGGACGGGCATGGGGACTTTGCTGAGACTTGGATTACGGCGCATGCTGGGCCTCAACCTTCTGGGCTGCCTGTTCCAGGCGGCAGCTGTGGTCTTCTAGTTCCTGCTCCCGATAGGAGCGATTGCGCAGCATCAGGTCATCGAAGTCGACCTGGTGTCCATCGAATTCCGGGCCGTCCACGCAGGCAAAGCGGGTCTGCCCCCCGACCAGAACGCGGCAGCCGCCGCACATGCCGGTGCCATCGACCATGATGGGATTCAGAGATACAAGGGTGCGCAGGCCGTATTCAAGTGTCAGTTTGGAGACGAATTTCATCATTGGCACCGGGCCGATGGCGATCGCGAGGTCGTACTGATTCCCGGCATCCAGCAGGGCGCGGAGCTTGTCGGTGACGAAGCCGGCTTCGCCATAGCTGCCATCGTCGGTCGTGATGAAGAGCCTGGTCGAGGCAGCGCGGAACTCCTCCTCCAGTATGACCAGGTCGCGGGAGCGGAAGCCGGCGATGACGTCGACGACGGCACCCCGCTCGTGGAGGTATCTGGCTGAGGGGTAGGCGATGGCATTGCCGACGCCGCCGCCGATCACGACCGCGCGCCGGGCGTCGTCCAGGTCCGAGGGGCGGCCGAGAGGTCCCACGAAGTCGAGGATCTGGTCGCCGACTTCGAGCTGCTGCAGCTTCTTCGTCGCATGTCCTACCGCCTGAAAGATGATGGTGACCGCTCCGCGCTCAGGATCTGTCGCTGCCACGGTCAGCGGTACTCGTTCACCGAGCTCATCGACGCGAAAAATAATGAACTGGCCCGGCAGGGCCTTTTTCGCGATGAGAGGGGCTTCTACCTCCATCATTGTGACGTGTTCGTTCAGGGCTCGTTTGGAGAGAATCTGATACATTGACAAACCTCCCGTCAATGTGGCGCTGCTGTCATAACGTCCGCATTCTAGCACAGAGAAACAGTGGAGTTGGCGCGTTGCAGAGAGGGGAGCAGGTACGTACGGACAAAGCGGCGCGCCAAAAGGACATGTACAACAAGGCTTATGTTCGTTTGGTTCTTTTACTATACACCTGAACACCTGATTCCGGACCGGGATGAGGCCGGGAGGGATGCACGTCAAGATTGTCGGAACGCGGGTGAGCACGTCAAGAGAACGGTTGGTATAGGAAAGAAAAGCAGCTTGCGTATCAATGGTGGTCAAAACAGCGTGTAATCCAAAAAACGATTTGGATACCAGGCTACTTTGACCACGGAAGGCCCTGATTCTGGTCAAAACAGCGTGAAATCCAAAAAACGATTTGGATACCAGGCTACTTTGACCACAAGGGGCCTGTTTCTGGTCAAAACAGCGTGTAATCCAAAAAATGATTTGGATACGAGGCTACTTTGACCACCAAGGCCCTGATTCTGGTCAAAACAGCGTGTAATCCAAAAAACGATTTGGATACGAGGCTACTTTGACCACAAGGGGCCTGTTTCTGGTCAAAACAACGTGTAATCCAAAAAAAGATTTGGATATCAGGCTACTTTGACCACAAAGGGCCTGTCTCTGGTCAAAACAGCGTGTAATCCCAAAAATGATTTGGATACGAGGCTACTTTGACCACGAGAAGGCTGATGCGCGCGCCGCGCAGCGGCGTACAGATCGCTGTGCGCAGGGACGTATCACCTTTTACCTCACTTGTTCAGGACAACCGGGTCTAGATTACCCATACCTTTAGGAGACATGCTCATCATCCTTGTCACTCGATGTCCCATCGTATTTCATTCATATTCCAGTAGTTTTGAAGCTGATCGCACGCAAGCAAATGGAGGAGCGATCTGCAAAATACTTGAGCGTAAGCTGTGCCAAAACTGCGGTGTTTCAAGTGTTTGAAGAAGGCTTGTAAAGAACTTCTATCATTTCCGGCGAAAATAACGTGCACCCATCCGGGATTTGTAGTTTGTGGCATGCGCAGGGGCTGAAAGCGCGGCAGCTGTGACAACTTCCGGATTCCGGCTGACGTCGTCCGTCGAGTCGCCGGCAGCCCCCGGACTACGCGCCTTGTCGTCCGCAAGCTGAGTCGTTATTATGGGCTTCAGCATTTGAAAGGCAGCTGCTGTATGTTCGAAGTCATATATCTTCTTAAGTCCATCGTAATGGGTATTGTCGAAGGCGTTACGGAATTTTTACCTATCTCTTCGACGGGTCACCTCATCATTTCACAGTCCCTGCTCGGTCTGCCGGCCGATCGCTTCAATGCCATGTTCATGGTGGTGATTCAGCTCGGCGCCATACTCGCCGTTCTGCTCCTCTTCTGGCCACGCATATGGACCAAGCTGGGCGCCTTCTTTCGTGGTCAGGCAGAAGGCCGGCAGTTCATGAGAGTCTGGATTCTTGGCTGCCTGCCCGCTGTTGTGCTCGGACTTGGCTGGGAGATTCTGGACCTGGATGCCTGGCTGTTCCGCATACCTGTTGTCGCCGCCGCCATGATTGTTGGCGCTGTGTTGTTGCTTGTTCTGGAGCGCCGTGCACCCGGGTCTGCTGCTGCTTCTGGCCAGCCCGGCGCCGCTGTGACGACCACGGATAAGGTTGAAGATATCAGCAACCGCCAGGCCCTGACGGTTGGCCTGATGCAGTGCCTTTCGCTGTGGCCCGGCTTTTCCCGCTCCGCCGCCACCATAATGGGTGGCTGGCTTGCCGGCTTTACTACACCGCTCGCCGCGGACTATTCTTTTTTCCTGGCCATCCCGATCATGTTCGGGGCATCGGGACTGAAACTCGTCCGCTTTGACTTCGCCGGCATCGCCGGCTACCAGATTGCCTCGCTCATCGTCGGCTTTGTCGTCTCCTTTGTTGTCGCCCTGCTCGTTGTCAAAGCTTTCCTGGCCTTTCTGCATCGCCATCGCCTGGCTGTCTTTGCCTGGTATCGCATTGCAGTGGGGGCGCTGTTGATTTTGCTGCTCGCCGTAGGTGTGCTGTAGTTAGCTGAATCCGGTCTGCGACTGCTGGTCAGGCATAAGATTGCTGCTCTGAAATCGGATCAGAAACAACAAGTTTGGCTAATTCATTTGACTCAAAGTGGCGGTCTTGACCGCCGCTTTCTTTTGCTTTTCTATTTCAGAAGCGGCGGCAAACGAAAGGAGGCAGCCGTATGAGCGACGCCTGCTGTGCTGCCTCCAAAGGGCCAGGAGCAAAACCTTTGCCCGCGCTTGGCTCCAAAACATGTTTCTGCCTGCAAATGGGGTACCATTCCTGTTTTGCCTGCAAGTACCCCTTCAAGTACCCCTTCAAGTGCCCCCGCAGGCGATTCTTCAAGCGCCCCCGCAACGCCCCCGCAGGCGATCCTGACACGTTCCTGACAGCAGGTGCCGAATGTCTGTAGGTTTCAGCAGGTGTCAATGTCTGTAAGCTTGCCTTTTCAGAAAGCGTGAAATGCTTGAACTAAGGCAATTTTTGAAACGTTGGGAGTCATAAAAACCGGACGGGGCATTGTGATTTGAATTGCGTCATTTCTTTATCGCAGATGTAAAATTTCGAGTTCGCTGTAGGAATCAGCTGGCACGCGATGTATGATTATGAAGACAACTTAATAAAGCTGCAACAGGCCAACACTCCCAACAGTAATCATGTAATCACGGTTTGCAAACTGCGTGGCAAACGAGGAGGATTCAATGCGAAGGTCGATGTTGAAAAAAGCAATGGCTTGCTTTCTGGTACTGGCTTTACTTGGCAGCTACTTGTCAGTACTTGGTGAAAGTGCTCAGGTGAGAGCACTTGAAAACCCTGTCACGAGCGATGCGAATGCCTTGGATCCCAGCCAGGAGTCTGGTTTTACCTGGTCAACAGGCGCTGAAGCTCCCGAAAATGTGGCAGCTGAAGACACTGGAAACGAAGACATTCCCGAAAGCGTTCTTTTAGAATCAGACCTGCAGGAGTCAGAGGAGTCACTGGAATCCCAGACATCGCAGGAATCCCAGACATCGCAGGAGCCCCAGGAGTCGACGCCAGCTGAACAGCCGGATGTATTCGTATCTTTCCAGTTGGATGGCGGTGAATGGAATCCTGAGTCCGGTGACCCAACGCTGAGCGTAAAGTCTGGAGATACATTCATTTTGCCCGGTCGGCAGGCAGCCACGAAAGACGGGTTTTTCCTGAGTGGCTGGACGGATATGTCCGGCACCTGCTATCTGCCGGAAGCGCAGATCGAAGCGAATGAGGACATGGTGTTCACCGCGCTTTGGGAAGAATCCATTGAAGAATCTGTTCCTGAAGAGACCTTTCTTGAACCACCATCGGAAGAATCTGTAGTAAGCGATGGAACGGACGAAGTTCCCTCGAACGACGCAGCCTCTGCCTCTCCCAGCCTGATGGGGATGCGTTCCGGCGACAATGTAAATATCATTTTTGAGACCAATGGAGGCAACTGGGGTCCTGATTTTAACGACCCGTCCGGGATATATCTCCGGGGCTCCCAACTCTTCCTGCCGGATAGAATGAAT
>JASGUW010000133.1 GCA_030055235.1 Bacillota bacterium | reverse complement strand
GTTGCGCTGCTGCTTTCCGTGGTCAAAGTAGGCCGGAATCCAAATGTTTTTTTGGATTACACGCTGTTTTGACCCTGCGCGCCGTGCAGCGGCGCGCGCGGCCTCTTCGTGGTCAAAGTAGCCTGCTATCCAAATCGTTTTTTGGATTACACGCTGTTTTGACCAGAAACAGGCCCTTTGGGGTCACAGTAGGCCGGAATCCAAATGGTTTTTCGGAGGACCCGTTATTTTGACCAGCATCGGGGCCTTCGTGGTCAAAGTAGCCTGCTAACCAAATGTTTTTTTGGATTACACGCTGTTTTGACCCTGCGCGCTGCGCCGCTTGTCTGCTTCACTTCACAATCTTCTTGCAAGTGCCAGTTCGTGCCAGCCACCCTCGCCGCTCGCCTTCCCATCGCAGTCCATCCAAAATCCGGTGTATTTGAGGCTGATAGCCGCAGAGGCAGTTAGGGACTTGGTATTCAATGCGATTTGAGTGCCAGCTACGCCAAAACTGCGCTGCTTCAGGTGTTTTGGAAAGGCTCGTAACGGTTTTACGCATTCCGGCAAGTATGACGTGCACCCACAATCAGATCCACCAAAAGCGTTAACTAGGAAAGTCCTGCTAGAATAAGGTTTCAGGAGGACTTGAGATGACCTCAAACGATGACCAATCCCTGTCGGCCACCGCCGCCCGTGCCCGCCGCCTCCTCGCCACGCTGGACGGGCTCTATCCCGACGCCGTCTGCACGCTTGACTACGACGCCGATCCCTGGCGCCTGCTGGTCGGCGGCATTCTGGCTGCCCAGTGCACCGACGCCCGTGTCAACCGGATTACTCCCGCGCTTTATGAACGCTACCCGGACATGGCGGCCATCGCCACCGCTTCCGAAAGCGAACTGGAACCTTTGATCCGCTCCTGTGGCATGTACCGCACGAAGGCGCGCCACCTTGTTGGGGCCGCCCGCCATCTGCTGCGTGAGCACGATGGCGTAGTGCCGCAGACGCTGGAGGAGCTGGTCGCCATTCCCGGTGTCGGGCGTAAGATCGCGAACCTCATCCTGGGAGACGCCTTCGGGCAGCAGGCCGTGGTCGTTGACACCCACTGCGCCCGTGTCTCCAGACGCATGGGCCTGACCGACTCCGAGCAGCCGGCCCGCATCGAACGCGACCTGATGGCCGTCCTGCCGGAGGACAGCTGGACCCGCTGGGGCCATCTCGTTGTCGCTCATGGACGGGAGCTGTGTACGGCACGGCGTACTTTATGCGAAGACTGCCCCTGCCGCCCGGACTGCCGTCACGGATCGGGGACGTGAGGACGACCGGGCCCGGGCTGCCCGGACAGGAACTGCCCGGACCGGAACTGCCCGGACGCACCGACATGCCGGATTACGAGGCCGAATACCAGCCCGTTCAGGCCCCGCTGCGCCAGGCGCTGGGCCTCACCGCCCGTCAGGCCGGCCTGCTGGCCAAGCTGGAGATCACCACGCCCCTTGATCTTCTGCGCCACGTGCCCTTTCGCTATGAGGACTGGACGGAGCTGGTCCCGCTCGCCTCTCTCAGTGACGGTGAGCTTGCTGTCTTTCGCGCCCGGATTGCCGGGACGCCGACGGTTCGCCGCCGCGGCCGCCTCTCGACAGTGCGCGTCAAGCTTGCCGATGAAACCGCGACGATAGGGGCCATCTGGTTCAATCAGCCCTGGCTGGCCGAAAAGCTTGAGCCTGGCGCCCATGCGGTCTTCCGCGGCCGCATCCGGCGCACGGGCGGGCGCTTTGAAGTCACGAATCCCGCGATTGAGTCTCTGGGCGACGGCAATGTTGCCGAAACTGCCTATCTGCACCCGGTCTACCCGCTGACGGCGGGCCTCACCCGCCAGCAGCTCGAGCGCTTCATCGGTGCCGCCCTGACGCGTTTCGGTGAACTGATCCCTGAAGCCCTGCCCGCCGAACTGCGCCGCCGGCATCGCCTGGCCGATGTCGCCTATGCCTACCGCATCATTCACCAGCCGCCGGACGGTGAGCAGCTGGCCGCGGCGCGCCGCCGCCTTGCCTTTGAAGAACTCTTCATGCTCCAGACCGGCCTTGCCCTGTTGCGTCGGACCAATGAGCGTGGGGCCAGGGCCCTCCCGCTCCTGCTTGACGAGGCGGGGCTCGGGCGCTACCGGGCCGTGGTCACGGCTTTGCCCTTTGCGCCGACCCGGGCACAGCAGCGTGTGGCGAACGAAATCTACCTGGATCTGACACGGACTCGTCCGATGGCCCGTCTGGTGCAGGGGGATGTCGGTTCGGGGAAAACACTGGTGGCCGCCCTGGCCATGCTGCAGGCAGTACTCTGCGGTCATCAGGCAGTGCTGATGGCACCGACAGCCGTGCTCGCCCTGCAGCACGAACGTACCCTGCGCCAGCTGCTGGGAGATAAGGCCAGGATCCTGCTGCTGACCGGGTCCACCCCGGCCGGCGAGCGCCGTACCATTCTGCGTGAAATCCGGACGGGTGACTGTGACATCGTGGTTGGCACCCATGCCGTTATTGAGGACCGCGTGGTCTTTCGCTCGCTTGCCCTGGCGGTGACGGATGAACAGCACCGCTTCGGCGTGCGCCAGCGCCTGCGCCTGGCCGGCGGGGAGGAAGGTCAGGAGTCAGAAACTACGGTTCCCCACGTGCTCGTCATGTCCGCGACCCCGATCCCGCGCACACTGGGCCTTATCCTCTATGGCGACCTTGACATTTCACGTATTGACGAAATGCCAGCAGGACGACAGCCTGTCATGACGTATACGGTGTCTGACCGGACTTTAGCGCGTGCCTGGGCGTTGCTGCGGCGTGAGCTGGAGAGCGGAGCACAGGGTTTCGTCGTCTGTCCGACCATCCGGGCGGGAGAGGAGGAGGGGCGGCGGAGCGTGGAGGCGACCTATGAGGAACTGAGCTCGGGCCCCTTTGCCGACCGGCGGGTCGGCCTTCTCCACGGCGATCTGCCGGCGAAGGAAAAGGCGGCGGTGATGGATAGCTTCATGGGCGGTGAGGTCGAGCTCCTGGTCGCCACCACCGTGATTGAGGTCGGCATCGACCAGCCCAACGCCACCGTCATGCTGATCATGGACGCGGACCGTTTCGGACTGGCCCAGCTGCACCAGCTGCGCGGACGTATCGGCCGCGGGGAGCGCCGCTCCTTTTGCCTTTTGCATTCCGAGCGGGAAGATGAGACGGCCAGGGCCCGCCTCACGACGCTCTGCCGGACAACGGACGGTTTTGAAATTGCTGAGGCGGATCTACAGATGCGGGGCCCTGGCGACTTCTTTGGTACCCGGCAGCACGGACTGCCACGGCTGCGGGTCGCGAACCTTTATGAGGATGCAAGTCTCCTGCAGGAAGCCCAGCAGGCCTCGGCGGAGCTGCTCGAGCGGGATCCGGGGCTTCAGGATCCGGCAAACCGCCGCATACGCCCGGCCCTGCACCGCCTATTCGGGCTTGAGCAGGCGCAGATGGGGCTTTAGGGAGGCAACTTGATGCGGGTGATTGCGGGAGAAGCGGGAGGACTTGAGCTCGAAGCGCCGCGCGGCCTTTATACGCGGCCGACGAGTGCCCGCCTGAAGGAGGCGCTCTTTGCCATGCTCGAAAGCCGTGGACTGCTGCGGGAAGCCCGGGTACTGGATGTCTTCGCCGGCAGCGGCCAGCTTGCGATCGAGGCGCTGAGCCGCGGTGCCCGGGCGGCCGTCCTGGTGGAGTCGGCGCGGCCGGCTCTTGTCGCCATTCGCCGTAATCTGCTGCACTGCCGGCTGGAAACACGGGCGACGGTGCTCCCCAGGCCCGCCCTCCGTGCCCTGAGAGAGCTCCAGGCCGCGGGAGCCTCCTTTGATCTCATCTTCATGGATCCGCCCTATGAAGCGGCCGCCGCCGAGTTCGCGCGGCTCGGCGAACTGCCGGCCGGGCTGCTGGCTCCGGGCGGTATTCTGGTTGCAGAACGGGCGCGCGGTACGGACTGTCCCTGTTTCCCGGGTTTGGAGCTTCTCCGTGATTGTCAGCAGGGGGGGCAAATGCTATCATTTCACGAACATGCAAAGAGCTTTTAGGGTGTCCGCGGCGGATGCTTTGGATGGCTGACTGTGTTAGTGAACGAATACGCGGAGGCGAGATGCGAATCCTCATTTACCCCGGAACCTTTGATCCCCTGACCAGAGGTCATGTTGATATTGCGCGGCGTGCCTGCCGTCTTTGCGACCGCCTTTATGTGGTCGTTCTGCGCAATTCCAACAAGCGTCCGGCCTTCGATGTCGCTGAACGGCGGGACATGGCAGCCCGCTGCCTCGCCGATCTGGATACCTGTATCGTCGAGGACTATGACGGTCTGCTCGTTGACTACATGGAGGAGCGCGGGGCCGTCGCTGTGGTGCGCGGTCTGCGCAGTGAATCGGATTTCCGCTATGAGCTTGAGATGGTGGCGGCAAATCGCCTCCTCTACGAGCGTTTTGAGTCCATTCTGCTGCCCAGCAGCTCAGCCCTTGCCCTGACCAGCTCAGCCATCGTGCGTGAAGTGGCCGCCTACGGCGGCGACATCTCGGCGATGGTGCCGGAAGAAATTCAGGATGAGGTGGCCCGCCGCCTGGTCCGGCCGGAGTATCGACACCGCCTGGAGGTACGAACATGAGAGAGAATGAGCGACAGGAACAGCCCGGTGGCGGTAACAGTCTTTATGAACTGATAGACCGCCTGGAGAATACGCTGCTGCAGGCGCGCTCGGTGCCCTTTACCACGAACTGCATGGTAGATAAGGAGGAGATGCTGATCCTGATCGGCATGCTCCGTGACAACCTGCCGGTGGAGATCAAGCAGGCCAACTGGCTTCTGGATCAGAATCGTCAGGTAGTTGCCGAGGCGCGTAAGGATGCCGAGAATATCACACGGCAGGCCGAAAAGCGCGTCGCCGCCATGATTGATGAACATGAGATCACGATGCAGGCCCGTCAGCTCGCAGCCCAGACCATTGAGGCGGCGAATAAGACAGCCCTGCAGATCCGTCACGGTGCCCTGGACTACGCAACCAAACGCCTGACGGAGCTTGAGGACCAGCTGACGACGATGCTGGTTACCCTGCAGAAGAATAAGAAGGAACTGCGCTAACTCCCGCAGCGGAGGTTTCTCCATGAAAGTACTGGTACTCTTTGGCGGTGTGTCCACGGAGCATCTGGTTTCCTGTCGTTCCGCCCGGAACGTTATTGCCGGTCTGCGCGAAGCGGGCCATGAGCCGATCGCTGTAGGTATCACCGAAAGCGGTGAGTGGCTGCGTTTTCTGGCGCCAGATGAAGATATTGTCGCCCCCGACTGGGATCAGAGAGCCCGTGCCGCCCTGGCGGTGGCAGCGCCTGCCCCCCTTCCCCCCCTGAGCGGGAATTCCGTCCGCGATTTCGTCGTGCAGCTGGCCGGTGCAGAGCCCGATCTGGTCTTCCCGATCGTGCATGGCATCAACGGTGAAGACGGTACGCTGCAGGGCCTTTTGCAGCTTGCCGACCTGCCCTATGTCGGCAGCGGTGTACTGGCCTCCGCAGCGGCCATGGACAAGCTGACGACGAAGCGTCTGGCTGAGGCGGCCGGCATCCAGACCGCCCGCTATGCGGTTGTCCTTCGCGGAGAGCTGGAGGAGGAAGGTGCGGAGCAGATTGCCGGGCGTCTGGTTGCCGAGCTGGGCCTGCCTCTCTTTGTCAAACCTTCGAACGGTGGCTCCTCTGTTGGTACCATGGGTGCTGCCACAGAGGCGGAGCTCGCCCGGGCCCTGGACTTTGCCGCCGGCTATGACCGCACGGTGCTGGTCGAGGAGCATATCGACGGCCGTGAGATCGAAGTGGCCATCCTTGGCAACGGCCCCTGGCAGGCCGCCCGTGCCGGTGAGATCCGTTTGAATGAGGAAGTCGCCTACTATGACTATGAGGCGAAGTACTTCTCGAGCAGCGCTGTCGCAGAGGCTGTCGTCCCCACGGACCTGGAGCCAGAGACAGAGGCGGAGATTCGCCGTCTGGCCGTAGAGACCTGCCGCTGCCTGGGCATAGCGGGCCTTTCGCGCGTCGACTTCTTCCTGGAGCACGGCAGCGGCCGCATTCTGCTGAATGAGGTCAACAATCTGCCCGGCTTTACTGCTATCAGCCTCTATCCGATGGCCTTTGCCGAGGCCGGCCTGCCGCTCGCCGCGCTCTGCGACCGCCTTTGTGAGCTGGCCCTGGCCGACTATCACGGCCGCCGGCGCCACAGCCTTCACCAGAGGACGGTAGAATGAAGCAAGCCTGGACTCCGGATGCCCGTGGCCCCCGCGACAACAGGCGCGGTGCTCCGGACAGCCGCCCCGTCCTGATCACGATCATCGGCCGGCAGTGGCTGCAGGACGATCCGCCTTCGCAGATCAAGGTCGTGACGGAGGGCGTCTGCGCCCTGGAAAACGGTGAGACCGTGCTGACCTATCAGGAGAGTGAGGCCAGCGGACTCGGTCAGACGAAGACGACGCTGACGCTGCACAATGACGAATCGGTGTCGATGCTGCGTGAGGGCGACCATGCCATGCGCATGGACTTCCGCCCCGGTGCCCGCCACATCACCAATATGACCACGCCCTATGGCAGCCTCAGCATGGGACTGTTCACCAGTGCCGTTTCCAGCACGCGTGATGAAAATGGCGGGCGTGTCCGTATCACCTATGCGATGGATGCCCACATGGCGAAGGCGCTCAACACCAAACTGGATATCAGTTACCGCTATGTCTGATCCCGAGCGGGAGCCCAAGGCGCCGGCTGCAGCCGCCCCAGACGCCGCAGAGCTGCCCGATACGGAACTCGACATGTTTCTGGACGACGAGGACACGATTGATGCCGAAGAGGAAGATGCCCTGCGTCGTTTTATTTCCTTTCTGCGCTTTGTGGAGGAGGAATCCGGCTCCCTGGACGTCGATCTCAGCCAGCCCAGCCACTTTAATGTAGAAGCCGAATTCTATGCGGATGTCCATGGCCAGAGCCCGGGTCGTCTGCGCGGTCTGCGCGGCGGCGGACGGCCGCGGCGTTTCCGCCGCAGCGAAGCAAAGCCGCCGGCAGCGGAGACAGAGAGCATGGAAGCTGACGAGGGAGAAGTGGCAGATGCGGGGGAGGAGGACCTTCCCGAAGGCAGGTGGACAAAGCTGCTGGAGAGCTGGCGGCAGCGGCCGCGCCTTTTACTGCTGGCGGTCGGCGGTGTCGCTCTTTGCATCATTATTGTGATTCTCCTGATCTGGCTCCTGTAGAGGTGGATGCCCTGGAACAGGCGGAGTTTCCGTTATTTGCCTGAGTTGGCTGAAGAGGAAAACGCCGGCGGCAGAGGCTCAGCCTCAACGCCCTGGCCTGGAGTCCGCGGCGTCCGCCAGATAGGCGGCGATCTGTTCACGATCCTCGTCCAGCAGGCCGCGCTCGCCTGCCAGTGATTCGACGTGATGGCGCAGTTCATGGCGCAGGACACTGCGCAGCTCGGCGACGTAGTCCTGATACGGCAAATGGCCGTAGCAGCGGCTGAGGGAACCGTAGTGCAGCAGTATATAGCGCCCCATGGCGTCGCGATGATAGGCGCCGAGCACATAGAGAGGCCGGCCGGGCAGACTCCGCTCGTGGAGCGGAGCGTCTTCCGTCAGCGAGACACCGCCGTTGAGACCGTTAAACAGGGGCGGGGGCAGTTCCGCGATCAGGTCCTCGAGGATGGCCTGGGTACTTTCAATCGAGTGCAAAAACCGGACCTCATGAACAGGTGCTAGAGTCCCGCGTCGATCTCAACCGTTGCCGGCACTGCTTTGGCATCTTCCACCTGCAGTTGTGGACGAACGAGAGACAGCGTACGCCAGCGCCCGCGGCGGTAGACCAGATACTGGATCAGAGCACCGAGAGACCAGGAGACCAGCAGCGACACACTAAGTGAAAAGGGGTGGCCGTTCGGCCAGTCGGTTGAGCGGGTCAGGTGAGCCAGGGTGTAGGCCGTCGGAACCCGGATGATGACGGTGGTGATGATGGAGATCCAGAGGGCCGGCATGGTGTCGCCGGCGCCGCGCATGACAGAGCCGAAGACCTGGTTGAGCGACATCATGATGTAGCCGACTGCCAGAATGCGCATCATGCCCGTGCCGAGGTCGATGACGGTCCGGGTTTCGGTGAATACATGCAGCAGCTGGGGACCGAACAGCAGCACCAGCAGGGTCAGTGTCGTCGACATGGTGAGGCCGAGACGAACAGCGGCCTTTGTTCCCTGATCCACACGGTCCATGCGGCCCGCGCCGAGGTTCTGGCCGACAAAGGTCATGACGGCCATGCCGAGAGTGAAGTTCGGCATCATGGCGAAGCCGTCGATGCGGATGACGGCAGTGTTGGCGGCGACTACCGTCGAGCCCATGGAGTTGGTCAGCGCCTGGACGGTAATCATGGCGAGGGAGAAGATGGCCTGCGTCAGGCCGGCCGGCAGACCGATGCGCAGCAGATTGGCGATTTCATGGAAGTCGGGGCGGAGATTGGCGAGCCGCAGGCGGGGGATGCCGCGCACGCGGCTGAGCTGATAGAGGCAGAGAGTGGCTGAAACCGCCTGCGAGAGGATGGTTGCCCAGGCGGCCCCTTCGACGCCCCAGTGGAGGACTGCGACGAAATAGAGGTCAAGGACGGTGTTCATGAAGGTGGTCAGGAGCAGAATAAGCAGCGGAGTGAGCGAATCTCCAAGGCCGCGCAGTATGCCGGAAATGATGTTGTAAAAGGCCGAGCCGAGCAATCCAATAAAGAGAATCTGCATGTAGCTCGTTGACATTGCCAGGATGTTTTCCGGTGTGCGAACCAGCCGCATCAGGGGACCGGCCAGCGGGATCGCAATGGCCATGATGAGGAGGGAGGAGGCGATGATGAGGACGATGGCATTGCTGATTACCCGATTCAGGCGTTCATAGGCACGGGCACCAAAGTTCTGAGAGACGAGGACACTGGCGCCGGTGGATATGGCCATGAACAAAATCAGCAGCATTTGAATGACGGGCATGGTGGCACCAATGGCGGCCAGGCCTCCGTCTCCCACATAGCGGCCGACAACGATGGCATCAACAGTTGAGTACATCTGCTGGGCCATGTTGCCCAGCAGAAGCGGGAGGGAGAAGCGAATGAGTTTACGCATGGGGGAGCCGATGGTCAGATCCTGTGCTCCGAACAAGCTCTTGAGACGCTGTTGCATGGGTACTCCTGTCGTGGGTTCCGGCGCATAAGTCCAGCTTAATAAATGGCTGATACTGCACTATACCATGCTGCAACATGCTGCAACGGATGATTCAAAGAATGGGCGGGGTGAGGCAGCAGCGGAGATCCAAGGAATGGGCGGGGTGAGGCAGCGGGTTTGTTCCGCACAAAGGGGCCCGTTGTGTGTTGCATCCGCGTTGTGCGAAGGATTTTCGTCGAGTACCGCGTCCTCGTTGAGTGCCGCGTCCTCGTTGAGTACCGTATCAAGTAAGGTAGATGTCGATAGGCTTGACTATGGGTGCGGGAACGCTGCTGGGAAACAGGTATTGCTTATCCTTTGTACAGTTACGCTGTACAAAGGCGTAAATTTTGCACAGAAAACGGCTCCGAGTGAGCAATTTTTACGCTCTGGACGGATTTCGAGGTCCCTGAGGGAGCTACGGTTGTCCAGCGCGTAAATTTTGCACAGAAAACAGCTACGGGTGAGCAATTTTTACGCTCTGGATGGATTTCGAGGTCCCTGAGCGAGCTACGCTTGTCCAGCGCGTAAATTTTGCACAGAAAACGGCTCCGAGTGAGCAATTTTTACGCTCTGGACGGAATTCGGAGCCCTTGAGGGAGCTGCGCTGTCCCTTGTACAGCTACGCTGTTCCATAGGTGTAAATTCTATTTATATAGAAGATTGAGTGTACGTTTTTATATTAGGAGGAGGCGTTATAGTCAATCACCACACATAGAAAGAACCCTCAAGGAGACTTCTTTTCCCAAGGGTTCAAATGACGATCGCTTTTGCCATTTCACCAGATTTTGACCATCCGGAATCCGCCTTCTGCTTATCTTTCCCTGCCGTTTTCGGCTGTCACCCTCCAGACATGCTGTCCCTCTCCACGACATCCCTTATGTTCGCCACGACATTCCTGACCAATTCACCCGTTTCCCGACATTCCTGTCGTGCATCCTGATGTGTACCCGACACCCGACATCGACTCGCGGAGCGCTTGACAAGCAAGCCGCTTTTTACGGATAATGGCGGGCGTGTCTGCAGAGGTGTCCCTATGATTGTGGATCTGTCCCGACTCCGTCGCCAGGCGGGAAGTCGCCGCGAGCTTCGGCTCGTGATGGACGGCGCCCAGCTCGCCAAACGTGATGCGACTTGGCGCTTTCCGGAAGCACCGCATTTTGAGGGGAGACTCGAACACACAGGCGAAGGTCGCTATCTGCTCAGCGGCCGCCTTAGCGGAACGGCGGAGACGGACTGTGCCCGCTGTCTGAAGGCGGCGCGGCTGCCCTTCGACCTCAGGGTGGAGGAGATCTACCTCCCGCAGCGCAGAGTTGACGAGCTAAACCGCACGGATTTCGGCGATGAAGTCGGTGTGGAGCGGGAGCTCGAGCCGGAGGCGGAGAGAGCCCTGCCGCATGACGGACAGTACCTCGACACAGATCCGGGACTGGAAGCGGCGCTCTGGCTCGCCCTGCCGATGGTTTTGCTCTGTAATGAGGACTGCAGAGGGCTCTGCCCCATCTGTGGCCACAACCTGAACGAAAGCAGCTGTGGCTGCCAGCCGGAGCCGACGGGCCCCTTCTCCGCACTGGCGGAGCTCGGGCGGCTGCTGGAGAAAACGAAAAAAGAATAAGCGGGCGTCCCGGGTCTTTCGAGGAGCCCTCAAGGAGTCTCAGGTTCATCCTGCACCGCAGGTGTCCTGAGAGCAACACAGAAGAATGCGTGTAAGGCGCACAAGGAAGGTAATAATATGGCAGTTCCGAAGAGTAGATGGTCAAAGGCACGCTCGCGCCGCCAGCGGGCTCAGTACAAAATCAGTGCGCCGAATCTGGGTGCCTGCCCGCAGTGTCATACGCTGAAGGCGCCGCATGTCGTCTGCAAAAGCTGCGGCTACTACAAAGGCCGTCTGGTAGAAGGGGTTGTCGCCGCGGAGTAAGCGCCCGCGCGCGGCACGCGCCTGACGCCAGGCAAACGCGGGACTACGGGCGGTCGACGGGCGTCGGCCGTCTTTTTCCGTGCCCCCGAGTCCAAAACCCATGGATGACCCGAAACGCATCATTGCCGTTGAGCCCGGCAGTATCGCCGCCGCCCTCGGCATCCGGCCCGGCAGCCGCCTGCTGGCGGTCGACGGTGAGCCGGTGCCGGATGTCTTTGCGTGGCGCCTGGCCCTGCTCGCTCCGGTCTACGTGCTGACGATCGAAGAGCCCGACGGCAGCCTGATCGAATATGAGATAGAGGCGGATGAGGACGAAGAGATCGGCCTGGTATTTGCTGAAGCGCTGATGGACCACTGCCGTCGCTGTCAGAACCGCTGCGTCTTCTGCTTCATCGACCAGCTGCCTCCCCATCTCCGCGACACGCTCTACTTCAAGGATGACGACCTGCGCCTGTCCTTTCTGACCGGCAACTACGTGACCTTGACCAATGTCAGTGACGCCGAGCTCGACCGCCTGATCCGGGCCCGGCTCTCACCCATGAACGTTTCGGTGCACACGACCGATCCCGAGCTGCGCGTCCGTTTGATGCGAAATCCCAGGGCCGCCCGCATCATGGAGCAGCTTCGGCGCATCGTCGCCGGCGGGATCCAGCTCAATGTTCAGCTCGTCCTCTGCCCGGGCCTGAACGACGGGCCGGCGCTCGAGCGGACACTCGGCGATCTGGCCACACTCGGGCCCCATCTCCAGAGCATCGCCGCCGTGCCGGTCGATCTGACGCGCTACCGCGAAAGCCTCGGCCTCCCGCATCTCGAGCCCTACACGCCCGCCCTTGCGGCGGCCGTCGTCGACGTCTGCGAACGCTGGCAGGCGCGCTTCCTCGACAGCCACCAAAGCCGCCTCTTCTACCTGGGCGACGAATTCTACCTGCGCGCGGGCCGACCCCTGCCGCCGCCCGAAGACTACGAGGACTATCCCCAGCTCGAAAATGGCGTCGGTCTGCTGACCTCCTTCGCAGCCGACCTTGAAGAAACACTCTCAGAGCTCGAGCCCCGCCCCGCCCGGAACCCCCGCACGCTCGTGCTGCCGGTGGGAGTCGATGCGGCCTCCTTCCTGGCCGGGTGGAGCCGGCAGATCGCAGCCTGTTTCCCCGGACTCAAACTGCAGACGCTGGCGGTAGAGAACCGCTTCTTCGGCCCGCAGATTACGGTGACGGGCCTGGTTACGGGCGGCGACCTCCTGGCCGCAGTGGCGGAGAGCGAAATTCCGCCCGATGCCGTCCTCCTCATCCCCGATGTGATGCTGCGGGCGGGGGAGAGCCTCTTCCTCGACGACCTCAGTGTCGCCGACATCGCCCGCCGCAGCGGGCTTGGCACCCGGATTGCCGGGAGCCGGGCGGCCGACCTTGTCGCCACGATCCAAGCCCTCGCGGCAGAAAGGCCATAAACCATGAACAAACCTCTCGTCGCAGTCGTCGGCCGGCCCAATGTCGGGAAGTCGACCCTCTTCAACTATGTCATCGGGACGCGTCTGGCGATTGTCGACGACAAACCCGGTGTCACCCGCGACCGCCTCTACGCCGACGGCGAGTGGCTGGACCGCAGCTTCACCCTGATCGATACGGGCGGCATTGAGCCTCACAGTACGGATTCACTTCTGCAAAGCATGCGACGGCAGGCCGAAATCGCCATAGAAACCGGCGATGTCATCATCTTTATGGTCGACCTGCAGATGGGCCTGGTCCCCGCCGACCTGGATATCGCCACACTGCTGCGCCGCTCCGGCAAGCCCATTATCGTCGCGGTGAACAAGGTCGACCGCCCCGGCGACATGCCGCTTGAGGCCTACGAGTTCTACCGCCTGGGCTTTGAGACGGTGCTGCCGATCTCTGCCGCCCATGGCCTGGGCATCGGCGACCTCCTGGATGCCGTGATCGACCTGCTGCCGCCGCCGGATACGGAAGAGGCCCAGGATGATGCGATCCGCGTCGCCATCATCGGCAAGCCCAACAGTGGCAAGTCCTCTCTGGTCAACCGTCTGGTCGGGGAGGAGCGCGCGATCGTCTCCGACATGCCGGGCACGACGCGCGACACGCTTGACTCCGTGATTGAGCGCGACGGCCAGCGCTACATCTTCGTCGACACCGCCGGCATCCGGCGCAAAAGCCGCATCGACGATCCCCTGGAGCACTATTCGGTGCTGCGGGCCCTGGCCGCCATCAAGCGGGCCGATGTCTGCCTGCTTTTGATCGACGCCGAGGAGGGCTCGAGCGAGCAGGACGCGCGCATCGCCGGTCTGGCCCATAATGAGGGGAAGGCGACCATCATCGTGGTCAACAAGTGGGACCTGATCGAGAAGACAAACCAGACCGTACGTGAATTTGAGAACGAGATCCGCAGCCGCCTGGCCTACATGCTCTATGCACCCCTGATCTTTATTTCTGCGAAGACCGGCCAGCGTGTCGAGCGCCTGCCGCGCCTGATCAGCGAGGTCTATGAGGAGGCCTCGAAGCGCATCCCGACCGGAGTCCTCAACAGTGTGATCGGTGACATTCAGACCATGAATCCCGCCCCTTCCTATAAGGGCCGGCGTCTCAAGATCTCCTACGCCACCCAGGTGGCGGTCCGGCCGCCGCTCTTTGTCCTTTTCGTGAACGACAAGGAGCTGATGCACTTTGGCTATGAGCGGCATATCGAAAATGAATTGCGCAAACAGTTTGGCTTCCGGGGCACGCCGATCCACCTGAGTCTGCGCTCGCGGGGGGAGGCCCAGAATGAAGGAGTATGAGGAGCGCGCGGCCGACCGACTGCGCAACATCGCCATCATCGCCCATGTCGATCACGGGAAGACAACGCTGGTCGACGCCATGCTGCGTCAGAGCGGCATCTTCCGCGCCAACGAGGCCGTGGCGGCCCGGGTCATGGACAGCAACGACCTGGAGCGTGAGCGCGGCATCACCATTCTGGCCAAGAACACGGCCGTCAGCTACGGCGACTGGCGCATCAACATTGTCGATACGCCGGGCCATGCGGATTTTGGCGGCGAGGTCGAACGCGTCCTGCGCATGGTCGACGGGGTCCTGCTTGTCGTCGATGCCGCGGACGGGCCGATGCCGCAGACGCGCTTTGTCCTGCGCAAAGCCCTTGAGCGCCACCTGGTCCCGGTCGTCGTCCTGAACAAGATCGACCGCTCCGACGCCCGGCCTCAGGAAGTTAACGATGAAATCTTCGAACTTTTCATGGAGCTCGGCGCCGACGACGAGACCCTTGACTACCCGGTGCTCTATGCTTCGGCACGCAGCGGCCTGGTCTCGGCCGATCTGGAGGAGGCCCGGAGTTTCGTCGCCCAAGAGCCGGCGGCCGCCGCTGACAGCACGGGCTCGATCCGCCCTTTGCTTGACGCCATCATCGCCCATGTACCGCCCCCGACCGGAGATCCCGACAGGCCCCTGCAGCTTTTGGTCTCCAATCTGATCTATGACAACTATGTCGGCCGCATCGCCGTCGGCCGCATCGAGCACGGCTGTATTCAGCACGGCCAGACGCTGGCGCTGGTGACCGACGGCAGGGCGGGCGTCCGCAGTGTGCGCATCGGCCAGCTGATGCGCTTCGAAGGACTCGAGCGCGTGAACTGCGACATGGCTGAGGCCGGCGAAATCGTCGCCGTCTCCGGGATCGACGACATCAGCATCGGCGATACCCTGACCGCCCCTGAAGCGCCGGTCGCCCTGCCCTTCGTCGCCATTGACGAGCCGACCCTGTCGCTGACCTTCCTGGTCAATGATTCTCCCTTCGCCGGCCGTGACGGCGACTATGTCACCAGCCGCCATCTGCGTGCCCGCCTGCTGCGCGAGATGGAGACGAACGTCGCCATGCGCCTGGAGGAGACGGACAGTCCCGACCGCTTTGTGGTGAAGGGCAGAGGCGAGCTCCACTTCTCCATCCTGATGGAAGCCATGCGCCGCGAAGGCTACGAGTTTCAGGTTTCCAAACCGGAGGTCATCGTCCGCGAGCGCGACGGTGTGCGCCTGGAGCCCGTCGAAGAACTCGTCATCGACGTCCCTGAGGACTATGTCGGCGTTGTCATCGAAAAGCTCGGCCGCCGCCGTGCCACGCTGGTCGACATGCGGCTACCGGAACGCGCCATGAGCCGCCTCATCTTTCACATACCCACCCGCGGCCTGATCGGCTACCGCTCGGAGTTCCTGACCGACACCCGTGGCAACGGCGTCATGAACAGCACCGTCGTCGGCTTCGAGCCCTGGGCCGGTGCCATCGCGATGCGCGGCCACGGCGTCCTGGTCGCCCACGAACAGGGCGAGGCCACCACCTACGGTCTCTATCAGGCGCAGAACCGCGGCGTCCTCCTCATCGGTCCGGCCACTCCTGTCTACGAGGGCATGATCGTCGGCACCACCCAGCAGACCGAGGACGTCGTGGTCAACGTCTGCCGGAAAAAGCACGTCACCAACATCCGTGCCGCCGGCTCCGACGAGGCTCTGCGCCTTTCGCCACCGCTCGAGCTCTCCCTGGAACAGTGTCTGGAGCTGATCGACGACGATGAACTCATTGAGGTAACGCCCCACAATATACGTTTACGCAAAGCCATCCTGGCGTCCGGCGAGCGTGCCCGCCGCCGCTCCCGCAGCCGCCGCGGCCCGGACGGCGACCAGGGGTGACGCATGCTGTCTGTCCGGCGTCGAGTCAGTTTCTCTGGGACGCTGCTGGCCTGCCCGGGGCAGGTGAAGCGGCATTCTCAGAACTGGGTAGAGACTTAAGTGCAGGGAAGAACTGACTTGCGCGATATTTCCACAACTCGCTATGTTGTGTGATGGAACGAAAACGGAATACCCATGCGCGCTAACCTGCGTGTTTTTTTCGCGAAGATCTACAGTGGACACTCCCTGTGCAAATTTTCCGATCTAGCCCGGTCGTGGGGTAGTATTGTCATTTTATAAATCCATGCCTTCGCTTAACTCAAGGCACAAAACGACATGAAGCATTGGTGCTGAGCCACATATAGTGGCATCTAAACCGTTTTTGACTCAGTTATATGCGATCGACCCTGAGAAAGCTTGAGCTTTTGCTCTAGATG
>JASGUW010000132.1 GCA_030055235.1 Bacillota bacterium | reverse complement strand
CCCGGATTATTCATCCGTCACCAAAGCCGTCTGCTAATTCCCTTTTGCGAAAAATCTTCGTTGTTCAGAGCGTTCTGCGAGCTTGAAATCGGGTGAAATTCGATCTGAAACCGGCTTTGAACGAGCTTCTCGATGAGCCGGTCAGGAAAAAGGTCAGAAACTCTCAAGACTGCTGCGCTACATTCAAAAAAAAGAGCGCACGAAGCACTCTTGTGGTCATAAGGGAGAATCTATCTCTTACGCTGCGGTGTATACCAGCGGAGGCTCGAAGTCTCTGATCCTCTGCATGATATCCAGAATGACCTTCTTAAACGGGGTATTGCTATTGAGCCTGAACAGGGTCCTTCGTCCTGAGCGTGTGATCCGGCAGGCAGTCTTGATAATGTCTGAACGGAAGCTAATGTGCCGTACCGTCGCCATATGTGCTGGAAAAACCGCTCTTTTCATCCAACAGATCAAGTTATAGGCGATACCCTTAACAAGGCATTTAGCGAAGTTTGCGAAAAATGAAGAGTGGGAAACCTTGGTCAAGCCAAAATCGAGCTTGAGCTCTTTGATGAAATTCTCCATATTCCCGCGCTCTCTATAGATCTTTATGACCTGTTTGCGGGAAGCTTTCTCAGGAAACAGCCTTTTGGGTGACGTCTTTTTCGGTGTAGTCTCGTCAGACAAACTCTCTGAAGCCTCGTCAGGCGAACTCTCTAACGAGGTCACAATAAACATGCATTCGGGATACTCGAACGTTCCAGCCTTACGAGTGAGGCAGCATACAACCCGGCGTGCCTTTGACCAGCTCTTTGCCTGGTACATCATCTCGTAGTGTTCCTCGATCGTTTTGTTCTCCTCGTTGTAATATCCGTGCTTCTTGAGAAAGAACTGTATCGCCTCAGCCCGCAATTCCGCTTCCATTTTTTCAAAATCGTCAATCTCGGCGGCCAGCTTCTCTTCAGCCTTGTTCCGCACTTCGCTTTGAACGCTTTCAAGCTGTTCCCGAAGCTTGCTATTCGACTTAAGTCGTATGTTATAGCCGATCTTGTTCTCCTCGCAGACAAGATACAGTTCGTTAGAAGCAAATCCGCTGTCGCCGCGCAGCATGATAGGAATATCTCCATATACTTTTCGCATCCATTTGAAGGTCGGCTCAAGGAACTCTCTGATTCCCTTTACACCGCTCATGCTTCCTGGACGAAGCTGCAGGTTAAGCAAATATCCGGTCTCAGCGCTGAAGAGAAGGAGGGGGTGGTAGCCGGTCGCACGATAATGACCGTTAAAATTGCTTTCTTTCTGTGCTCCATAGGTTTCTAATAATGTTGTATCGATATCCAGAATGAATGAAAGGTCCGAACTTGGCGGATTTGCCATTAAGAACAGTTCCTGAAGCAGATCCTGAAGTTTCGTAATCTCTTCGTCATTCAAGCTGTTGAAGAAACGCGACATGGTGGGTTGAGATGCGAGCGCATCTTTTCCGAGCAGTTTTTTTAAGAGGTCGTCCGATTTAAGGGAATTTGCCGCGTAATCCACATGATATCCCGCAATTTGCGAATAGATCTGCTGCAGCAGAATATCGGCGGCCTGATGGATTCTCCCATTTGCGTGAGGGAAGCGCTTCAGTATGAGTGCGAACATAGCGATCTTATGAAAGAACTCCCCGACCGTCAGCAGGCCAGCGTCGGAGGAGAGATTTCCTCCTCCAAAATCAACGGAAGCATTCTTGTCAAACTCCAAATCCATTCGCGTTTCATCAATCGACATAATAAACCTCATAGAAAACAACAATGGAAATAATCCGCTTATATTATAACACATTTAATGAAATAAATCAAATAATTATACTGAAAAAGAAGTATAAATGTTTTGAAATCCGATTATAAATTATATTCTTTACAATTTCTTTCGCGGTAAAAAACGCAAAGTCAATATGCCGCAAATCCTCTTGGTCAATGCGGTAAATATCGTGGTAAGGAATAATTGAGCGGGGTATAACATGGAAATACTCGCTGTTAGAGGATTTGTTTGAAACTGAAATTTCTCGAAATTTTTCACCCATTGGGTGATAGAGAGAATTTTCTGAACGCCTGCAGTATCAGGCACTACAGCGATCGCTTAGCCGTGGGATGAATAATGCGGGTTAATAAGTCAATCGGGAAGCTGGAGGATTTCGCAAAATGAAAGTAAGAGACAAACGTGAAGCTGTTGCTGCGACGAGCATCAACGATGAGCGGGTGGCAGCCGGATTCAAAAAGCTGACGGATACCTATGTGCTGAACAATGGTGTGGAAATTCCCGCCGTTGGTTTTGGAACCTGGCAGATTGCTGAAGGCGACGATGCCTACAACTCGGTCCGTGTGGCGCTCGAAACCGGCTATCGCCATATTGACACGGCTGCCGGCTACGGGAACGAGGAGAGTGTCGGAAGGGCGATCGCGGATTCCGGGATCGCGCGGGAAGAACTCTTCGTCACGACCAAGCTGCGCAACAGCGACCGCGGCTATGAGGTTACGAAGGCAGCCTTTGAGGAGTCGATGGGGAAGCTGGGACTTGATTATCTCGATCTCTGGCTGATCCACTGGCCGAATCCGATTACCTCGCGCGCGAACTGGGCGGAGGCGAATGCCGAGTCCTGGCGGGCCTTCGAGGAGTTTTATGAGGCCGGTCGCCTGCGTGCGCTGGGCATCTCGAACTTCCGCCCGCACCATATTGAGGCGCTGCTCAAGACGGCGCGGGTTGTGCCGCAGGTCAACCAGATCCGCATCTGCCCCGGTGATATTCATGTTGAGACGCACGAGTTCTGCCGCCGCCAGAACATCCTGCTCGAGGCCTACAGCCCTCTGGGTACCGGCAAGATCGGGGAGATCGAGCTGCTTGACACGATCGGGAAGAAGTACGGGAAGTCGGCGGCGCAGATTGCCCTGATCTGGTCGCTGCAGCGTGGTTTCCTGCCGCTGCCGAAGTCGGTCACGCCTTCGCGCATTCGTGAGAATGCCGACATATTTGATGTCAGGCTCACGGCGGAGGAGATGGAGCAGATCAACGCGCTGGACGGTGTGATCGGAGTGGCGCGGGATCCTGACACGATTACCTGGTAGCCTGACTCTTACCGCAGCATGAGACGCCGGCCCGGGCTTTGAGTCCGGGCCGGTCTTTTTTCTTGAAAACACTCATCTTTCAGGGCTACCGATTGCCTTGTCTGAAGCGGTGCCGTGCCCGAGGCGTTGCAGTGCCCGAGTACAGCCTTTCCTATTTCCTGCGTGAGGAACGTGTGTTTCCATAAGCGGCGATTGAGATAGAAGACCAATAAAGCATAGCCGCTTTGCTTCTATGAAAACCTGCTCCTGATCTTCATATCTATAGCTTGAATGACTTTAAGGAATTCTTCATCACTCTTCCCGGTAGGATCTTCCAGACCCCAGTCTTCTGTGTATTGGCAGGAAGTGATAGGACACTGAACATTACAACCCATGGTGACTACTATGTCTGCTGCAGGGATATCATCAATTCGTTTTGAATGCTGGGATTCCTCCATATCAATCCCATACAATTCTTTTATCAGACGTACCGCATCCTGGTTGATCTGCGGTTTTGTTTCAGTCCCTGCAGAATAGAACCTGTATTTCTGCGATCCATATTTTTTGCCCAGAGCCTCTGCTATCTGACTGCGACAAGAATTATGTACGCAGATAAAGGCTACATTCGTTTCTTCTTCCATATCAATCCTTGCCTTTCCAGACAATGTCTGTGGGATCTTGCTTTTGACAAGATTGCAGCATGCCCGCGGGAGAGCATTGTGCGAACATGGAGCGATAGGCGGGCGGCTTGCAGGGGATCCAGCGCTCTCCGCTGCAGGGATTTGGGATCCAGGGTAGTTCGGTGTCTATTTCATGACAGGACAGTCGGCGAGCCAGGCCGCATAGTCACTGCAGAGCAGCCAGACGGGCTCCTCGTCTTCCTCGATCGGGCTGAAGCGCTGTTGTGGCAGGAGGAAGCGGTTATCGCTGGTGTCGTCGTTCACCTGTGAGACCTCACCAGCCAGGACCGCCCCGCCCTCCGCCCAGAACGAATGGTACTGATAGGGCAGCAGCGTGATGCTCTGGCCGGGCTGGAGGACAATCTGCGTTCCCGCGGCGACCTCCGCTACGGTGCCGTCGATGTGAACCTGCACCGGATCGTCCGTCCGCTCTTCTTCGTGGTTGGCCTGGTAGATCTCAATGAGCAGACGGCCGCCGCCGCGATTGATGATGTCCTCCATCTTGTGCCAGTGGAAGTGGAAGGGCGTGACCTGACCCGGCTGGACCAGCATGTATTTTTCTGCGTAGGGCTTGGGGTAGCCGGGCAGCTTGAGGTTGCCGTTGCGCAGAGTGAACAGCAGCAGACCTTCACGCTCGAAATGGCCGGAACCAAAGTCCGTGACATCCCAGCCCAGCTGGTTGTCCACGATTTCCCGCGATCCTGCATCCTGACGTCGCCAGTCCGCCAGGCTCCAGTAGGCAAAGGGCGGCAGAAGGTACCCCATTCCCGTGAATCTTGCCTCCGCTTCCCGCAGCAGCTGATTGACCTGTGAGCGCTTCATCTTGTCGAGCTCCTTTCTATTTAGTCCATGAAGAAGATTTCATCCATGAAATCAATGGCGTTTGAGCGGCTAAAGTCAAAGGAGCCTTCGACCATCTTTGAGGTGATCGCGTTCCAGCGCTGGCAGTCGGGATCAGCATTGATGTAGGCATTCGCCGCCTCCGGATCGTCGCAATCGTAGACATAAAAACAGAGATTGCCCTGACAGAAGATGGAATAGTTGCGGATGCCGGCCTTCCGGTGTGCTTCGATGATTTCGGGCCAGGGATCCAGGTGCATGCGGATATACTCTTCCAGATCTTCCTGGCGGATGCGCCAAACCCAGGCGTAGCGATTGCCTTCTCCTGCTCTGCGGCTTGTCAGATTCATGGTCTTCGTCCTTTCATGTTGTATCGGCCAGAGTGGGTGGTGGCGGCGACCACTTGATGTTCTGATTCTAGCCGATTCCTGAGCCTGCCGGGATATCTGGCTGGCCCATCCGCCGCCCGACTGCCTGCAGCACTCTTTTATCCTGCACAAAAGAGGCTGTGCCACATTTCGTGACACAGCCCTGCATTTAAGTCATGTTTTTTTGTTGGCCGGCCGTCACCCGGTGCTTAGATCAGCCGTCACCCGGCAGTCAAAGCGGTCGCCTGCTGCCCTTAGTCCAGGTAACGGTGCAGGGGATAGCTGGCGTGCTCGATGACCGGCAGCTGATCCACGGTCACATAGCCCGGCTCAGCCGCGATGACCTGCGGGATGCGCTGCACGATCGTGGCACAGGTGTGCTCGACGGTTGCCGGCTTCTGCACGAAGAAGGTCGTATCCGGTTCGCCGATGATCTTCCAGTCGCACATGTCACCGTCGTCGGGTCCGTAGACCTTCCCGATACACTGCGTCTCAATCACGGGTCCCTGGTAGGTTTCGGTTGTCACCACCGCGCTCATGCCGATGCAGTTGCCCTTCGGAATTGTCTCGCCAAGCGTCTCGGAATAGAGATCCGTGTCGTAGAAGAAGGGCACAGACTTCTGAGTCTGGCTCTTGATCGTCCAGCCCATGCGCGCGCACAGGGCCTCGTTCGAATTCCAGACATAGGACGGTTCGACGATTTCGGGGTGAGCCAGCTGCTTCTCGAACTCCTCGGGGGTGAAGCCGGCGCCATGGGCCTTGGCCAGCGCGAGTCCGTAGTCCTCGACGTTGTAGCTGACCGCGCCCTCAATGCG
Organism: Bacillota bacterium; assembly: GCA_030055235.1. Taxonomy (GTDB): domain Bacteria; phylum Bacillota; class Clostridia; order Saccharofermentanales; family Fastidiosipilaceae; genus JAEZYR01. Next base: position 16,952 of record JASGUW010000132.1, on the reverse strand, counting down.
CTGGATGGAATGCACGCCACCGGCCACCTGAGCCACCATGTTGACCCAGAAGATGTCCTGCATGCCGCTGCCGGTGATGGTGCAGCCATTGTCGATGGCCAGGCGGTCCAGACGATTGGTGATGGGCGCCGCCGTGGTCCACGGATAGATCGCTTCCTCGCAGGTCGTAATCACATTGATGCCACGGCTGAGGCAGTTTTCAAAGATCTCCTCGCAGTCGGCGACAAAGCTGAAGGTCGTCACTACCGCGATATCGGCTGCCGAGCTGTCCAGTACCGCTTCGGCATCCGCCTGAATGGTCACGCCGAGCTTCATGCCGAGCTCGGCATAGTCGCCGACATCCATGCCGACGACATCGGGATTGATGTCGATGGCGCCCACGATCTGTGCGCCCTTTTCATGCAGATAGCGCAGGATCACCTTGGCCATCTTTCCGCAACCATACTGTACGACACGAATGTTCCGCATAACTGACCTCCTTTGCGGTTCGGGCCGGGCCCGAATTCGTTCCTCGGAGAACAGTTTAAAGCTTTGCCTAAGACAAAGGTCTACTTGTTAATTGCTATAAATATACCCAATTAATTCTGTGCAAAATCCCCACCGCCCTCCGTAAACACCACCGGCACCTGCAGGCGCATCAGCATCTCTCGTGTCGCCGTACTGGCCACCGGCGGTTCAAAGAGGACCTCACAGATGTAGTCACCGGTGATGCGAAGTCCGTCCGCAGCGATGGTGTCGAGCAGCATGTTGGCATAGGGGATCTCATCGTCGAAGCGATTGCAGTAGATGGAAGACCAGATGCCGGCCGGCAGGCGTTCCGTTGCCGCGGCTCTGGCCTCCTCGGCGTCGAGAAAGACAAAGATCTCATTCGAGCGGAAGTGGCGTTCCTTGAGCTCGGCCAGGCGCAGCAGGGTGCCGGGGTTGGCCAGGCCGGCTTCACTCAGCCCCATGCCGCGGAGGTGGTCGCGCAGCTGGCGCAGCATGTGCTCATAGGCCTCAATGCCGCCGCGATAGAAGTCGAAGTCGGTCTCCAGCACATGGATCGGCCGCTCCGGGATGTATTCGAGCACGACGCGGCCGTCTGGAGGCGCGCTTTCGTAGCGGCGGATGCTCTCAATCATGCGGCGGATGGCGCGCTGCTGTTCGGCCAGGTCCTTGTATTCGTTGTCGATTTCGCTCAGGCGGCGCTCCAGCTGGGTGATGACCTGGGCGGTGTCGCCGTTTTCTATGTGGATCCGGATCTCCGCCAGTGTCAGACCGAGCAGCTGCAGGTGGCGGATCATGTCCAGGCGGGCGCACTGGCGGATGGAGTAGTAGCGATAGCCGCTGTCGGGGTCGACGGTGGCCGGTGTCAGCAGGCCGGCACGGTCGTAATGGCGCAGTGTCTCTGTGGAGACCTGGTTGAGGGCGGCCATCTGGCCGATCGTCAGCTGGTGAGAGTGCCCCGCCATGAGGCTAGGCTTCGCGGACGGGGATCCCTGCGCTTGCCAGGTAGCGCTTGAGTTCCCCGATCGTGATCTCGCCGAAGTGGAAGAGGCTGGCGGCAAGCACGGCATCGGCGCCGCCTTCAATGATGGCGTCGCGGAAGTGGGCGAGGGTGCCGGCACCGCCCGAGGCGATGAGGGGCACGTCGACGGCCTGGGTGATGCTGCGGTTCAGGATGTTGTCGTAGCCGGCTTTCGTGCCGTCGCGGTCAAAGGCCGTCACCAGCAGCTCGCCGGCACCGAGTTCGGCGCCGCGGCGGGCCCATTCGACGACGTCAAGGCCGCTTTTCTTCGTCCCGCCGGCTGTGACGACTTCGTAGCCGCCTTCAGGGCGGGGGATGGCGTCGATGGCCAGGACGATGCGGTCGCTGCCAAACTCCGTGGCGGCTTCGCGGATCAGCTCCGGGCGGGCGACGGCTGCGGAGCCGAGCGAAACTTTGTCGGCACCGGCCGCGAGCAGACGGCGGATGTCGGCGAGTTCACGGATACCACCGCCGACAGTGAAGGGGATCTTGATCTCCTGAGCCACGCGGCGCACGACGGAGAGGATGGTGTCGCGGTTTTCGAGCGTGGCGGTGATGTCGAGCAGGACGAGCTCGTCGGCGCCGGCCTGGTCGTAGCGGGCGGCGGCTTCGGCCGGATCGCCGGCATCACGCAGGGAAGTAAAGCGGATGCCCTTGACGACGCGGCCGTCTCTGACATCAAGGCAGGGGATGATGCGTTTTGTGGTCACTTACAACACTCCTTCAGGAACGTAGATGTGTGGTGGGACTTGTGTCCAGTGTGCGGTTTTGGGGTTTTCATGAGGTGTAGCAGTGTTCTGTGGTCTGCGATCTGCGGCGTTCAGTGGTCTGCGGCGTTCTGCGGCGTTCTGCGGGACTCAGCCGTCCGTTGTGCTCCGCCCCAAAAAAGCTGTTGGCGCCCTTTTGGGGCACCAACAGTGGAGCTGTCTTTGAATTCCTGTCCCGCTACAGCTGATCATGAGCCGGGCGGAAGGGAAGGGACGGTCTTTTGTCTGGCGGCCTCAGCTTTAGACCTGGAAATCGCGTCCCGGTACGCCGTAGTAGTAATAGGTTTGCCCAAAGGCGAGGATCAGCATGAAGATGAAGCTGAAGAAGATCAGCCCGGCTGCGAAGCCGCCGCCGCGGCCGAAAGCCTGAGCCAGTTTCACCATGGTCAGAATCATGATGACGATGTTGACCAGCGGGATCAGCATGAGCAGGAAGAACCAGCCATTGCCCCAAGTGATTTTAAAGAACGTATATAAATTATAGAGCGGGATGATCGCGGCCCAGCCGGGTTGGCCGGCCTTGGTAAAGATGCGCCAGATCGCGATGATGCCCAGTACGGTAAAGACCAGAGAGGGAATGAGCAGGACGGGAAAAATCTCCTCTAAGTATCTTCTGCCAAAATCATAGCGGTATGAGAGGAACATTTGAGCCAAGAGAGACAGTGTGTTCATGGTGATCTCCTTCTTCTTTGTGTTCTATGGTGTATCTTCAGTTCACATTGAATTTTAATCATGGTCTGACGCTGATTCAAGTGCCTGAGTGTTAGCTGGTGCACACCGGGAATATCGGGAAGCGGGTGAGCAAACCGGAAGGACAGCAAGCCCGGGGGACAGCTGGCAAGGGGAGAGCTGGCAAGGGGAGAGCTGGCAAGGGGAAAAACAGCTTGCGGAATTCCGGTGGTCAAAATGAAGAGAGAGGTAAAACGATTTGGATGAGTCGTTATCTGTGTGGATCATACGAGGGTGGATCGCTTTGGGTATAGACGGACTTTCCGATCCAGAAAAGAATCACTCCATTTTGTCGAAGCCTTGAGTGCCAGCTTTTGGTGTTGTGTCAGCTTTTCCTGACACAATATAAGTTTTTGTTATTTTGACAGTCATCTTTTTGAGTTGCGCCAAGATGATGACAGCAGTTCGAAACCGTGTCTAACATGCGTTTGCAGACCCCTTGTTGAGGCATCCTCCCTTAATCCCAGTACAGCTGATTTTCAACGTCCCGTCTTGGCCTGGAGGCAATATCGGAGAGTTTCAAGTGGTGGAAAAATTGCGTTGGTGCCCCGAAATCGCGGTAGGAGCAGAAAAACTTGTCCGCGCCCATTAACTCCAACTGGGCGGTCTGCACCGCCGCTTTCTTTTATTCTTTATCGCAAAGCGGCGGCAAACAAATCAATAGGAAGCAGTCGTGCGGGCGGCACTTGCTGTAGTGCCCTGTAAAGAGTGGTCAAAAATTGCGCAGGTGCCCCGAAACTGGGGCAGGAGCAGAAAAAATTGACCAGGGGTGGACAAAAATTGCGCTGGTGCCCCGGAATCGGGGCAGGAACGAAAAAATTGTCCAGGGGTGGACAAAAAAGGCCGTTTGTGCCCAGAAATCGGGCACAAACCCCGATTTCTGGCCAGGGGTGGACAAAAATTGCGCTGGTGCCCCGGAATCGGGGCAGGAACGCAAAAATTGCCCCCAGCTGGCCAAAAAAGCCCGTTTGGGCCCCGAACTCGGGCACAAACCCCGATTTCTGGCCAGGGGTGGACAAAAATTGCGCAGGGGCCCCGAAACCGGGGCAGGAACGAAAAAATTGTCCAAAGGTGGACAAAAAATGCGCTGGTGCCCCAGTGAGGTGGGTGAAACCGAATACTTCCGGTGATTCTAAGTGAAGGCCAAATGGTTTTTGAGATTACACGCAGTTTTGGCTACCAGAAATCCGCAAGCCGCTTTTCTATCCGTTTCAGCCCTGTCAGCCGCCCACCCGGCATGCTCATCTGATCGCCAGCATTCCTGAAGTGCACCCAGAAGAATGCTTCGTAAATCGAGGGGCGGACATCCAAAACTTATCTGAGATTCACGTTTGGCCCCGGCGCCCGCCGCCCGAACTTACCATCTAGCCCTGACGCCCGAGCTTCACGCCTGGTCCCGGCGCCCGACTCCCGACGCCCGACGCCCGGGGTTCACGCCTGGCCCCGGCGCCCGGGATCGAAGTCCCGGCCGGGCACGCCGTAGTAGTAGCTGCGCCCAAAGGCCAGGATCAGCATAAAGATAGGATAGAGGAGGATCAGACCGACCACGAAGCCGCCACCATAACCGAAGGCCTGCGCCAGTTTGAGCAGAGTCACGATTGCAATGACCAAATTGACCAGCGGAATGAGCATGAGCAGGAAGTACCAGCCTTTGCCCCAGGTGATCTTGAAGAGTACATAGGCGTTATAGATCGGGATGAGCACGGCCCAGCCGGGCTCGCCGGCTTTCCGGAATATGCGCCAATAGGTGATGAGACTGAAGAGCAGATAAATGAGACAGGCAAGCAGCGTGAAGAGAATGATCACACGGATAGTCTGCTGACCGACATCAATGCCTTGTATGTCGTCTTTGTTGGGAATGGTCAGGATGCGGGATGAAAGGATCGTGAGCATGGGTCGTTACCTCCTGTCACAGGAAGCCGTCCGACCCCCGGATCCGTGACGGCTTCGGGCGTACAGCTGCACAAAAAGTGTAACATGAGCACGCTGTTTACATGTGCTCGTAACAAATGACCGAACCGGATCGATTGAGAACTCTATAATTGCTGGCGAACGTCAGCGCCCGGCACCGGAAAGGCCCGGACGGCAGGGCGCTGTTTCCATGATTTGGATGGACATGTGAAAGGAATCACCAAGATCCATATGAAACCTGAGCTGATCATAGAGAGGCTGACCTGTCAGATCGATGAGACGGTCATCCTGCGGGATCTCGATCTGACCGTACGCGGCGGCGAAGTGCACGCGATCATGGGGCCGAACGGCACCGGAAAATCCACGCTGGCCGCCGCCCTCATGGGCAATCCGCGCTACACGGTCACGGCCGGCAGGGTCACCCTGGACGGCGAAGACCTGCTCGCCCGCACGGTCGACGAACGGGCCCGCGCCGGTCTGTTCCTGGCCATGCAGTATCCGAGCGAGGTCAGCGGCGTGACCAACTCCGATTTCCTGCGCACCGCCGTCAATGCCCGGCGACCGGAAGACCGACCGATGGGCCTCTTCCCCTTCCGCCGCCGCCTGGCGGAGGCCGTTGCAGCCCTTGAGATGAACGAAAACCTCCCCGACCGCTACCTGAACCAGGGTTTTTCGGGCGGTGAACGCAAGCGTAACGAAATCCTCCAGATGCTCCTGCTCGAGCCGCGCATCGCCATCCTGGACGAGATCGACTCCGGGCTCGACATCGACGCCCTGCGCGTCGTCGGTGCCAACCTGACCCGCATGGTTGCGGAGCGCGGCGAAGAGATGGGGCTTCTGCTCATCACCCACTATCGCCGCCTGCTCGATCACATTCGTCCCGACTATGTCCACATCCTGATGGACGGCCGCATCGTCCGCAGCGGTGACATGGAACTCGCCGATCGCCTGGAGCGTGAGGGCTATGAGTGGCTGCGTGAGGAGCTTGGCCTGGAGCACATCAGCGATTCGCACCAAGAGGCCCACCAGTGAGCCTGATAACGGAAACCAGGCTGAAGCTCGGCATAGCGTCCTGGCCGGCGGTGGCTCTGACGGGCAAAGAGCGCAGCTGGCTCGAGCCTCTGGACCCGCCCGCCAAGCCGCCCTGTCGCCGCCCGCAGCTCGTCGCCGCGGCCAGCCCTGAGCCGGCGGAGCTCGCCCGCTTCCGCGCCCTGGAGACGGAGGCCAAGCACCGCGCCCCCGCCCGCCCGCTGCCCTGCTGCGGCCGCGTCCGCTCGAGCCGCCTCCGTCTGGCCGCCGAAGCCACGCGCCGCTTCCTGCCCGTCTTCATCACCGGCGACCGCGAAGACGGCACACTGTTGTACCTGGATGTTGCGCCCGGCGCCTCGGCCCATGTCGTCCTGCTGACGCTGGCGTCGGAGGCCCCGGTCTACGTTGATGTCACGGTCGGCGAAAACGCCCACCTGCAGCTCGACATCGTCAAGTGCCCCGGCCATGACAGCTGGCAGCTGCTGTCGTGGCGGGCGACGGTGGGGCGCTTCGCATCACTCATACATAATTCCGTACATCTTGACTCCTCCGCCTATCAGGTGGGACAGGCCGTTCTGGCCGGGGAGGGCGCCGAACTGACCAGCCGCAGCGCCGCGCTGGTCGAGAGTTTTGAGGAGCAGCGCATCGACGTCACCGTCAGCCACAGTGCCGCCCACAGCCGCTCGCTGGTGGAAAACCACGGTGTTGTCCAGGACCGCGGGCATGGCTTCTTCGCGGTGCGCGGGCGCATGCCGCAGGCGGCCCAGGCCGGTGACTGCCGCCAGGAGAGCCGCTTTCTGATGCTTTCGCCCCGGGCGGAGGCGCACTGCTACCCAGTGCTTGAGATCGACCAGTTTGATGTCGCGGCCGGCCATGCCGCCAGTGTCGGCGGCATCGATCCGGAGACCCTTTACTATCTCCAGAGCCGCGGCCTGGGCGAACAGGACGCCCAGCGCCTGGTGACGACCGGTTTCCTGAGTCCGGCGATCCATCAGATCCGGGCGGGCTCGGAGGGCGGTGCTCTGGTCGCCGACTGCCTCCTGAACAGTCTGGCTGAACGCATATAGGACGGACAAATCATGAACCCTGATTTTCTGCACGAAATCCGCATCTGTCCCGCTCTGGACCCTGCCGTCCGGGACGACTTCCCGATGACGGGGATACTGAGCCACGGCAGGCCTTTCGCATATCTCAACAACGCCGCCACGACTCTGAAGCCGACCTGCGTGCTCAATGCGATGGACCGCTATTACCGTGAGTACGGCAGCCCCATCCACCGCGGCGCGGACCGTATTGCGCATAAGGCCACGACCGCCTTTGAATCCGTGCGCCAGACGCTGGCGCGCTTCCTGGGCACGCCGCACCCGGAGGCGGTGGTCATTACCGGCGGTGCGACGATGGGCCTGAACCTGGTCTGTCTCAGTTACGGCGAGCTGGTCGTGGGAGAGGGTGACGAGGTCGTGGTGACGCCGAACGAGCACCATGCCAACTACGTGCCCTGGCAGCAGCTCTGTAAGCGTAAGAATGCGAAGCTCATCCTGGCCCCGCTCGACGCGAACGGCTGTTTGACTCCTGATGCGCTGGAGTCGGTGATGACCGAGCGTACCAGGATCGTCGCCTGCAGCCACATTACGAACGTCATGGGGGCGGCGATGGATCTGAAGGCGCTGGCCGCCGTCGCCCACCGCCACGGTGCGGTGATTGTTGTCGACGGCGCGCAGGGGGTGGTCCACGAGCGGCCTGAGGTGGTCAGCTGGGACATCGATTTCTATGCCTTCAGCGGCCACAAGCTCTACGGCCCGACCGGCGTCGGCGTCCTCTACGGCCGGCCGGAGCTGCTGGAGAAGATGCCGCCGGTGGTCATGGGCGGCGAGATGATCGACCTGGTCGACGTCTACGACACAACGTTCCGTGAGCCGCCCTGGCGTTTTGAGGCGGGCACGCTGCCTGTCGCGGAGGTGATCGGACTGGGGGCGGCGATCGACTACGTGCTGGAACTTGGCTATTGCGGCATGCAAAAGAAGGTCCTGGGACTGACCGAACGTGCCGTCCGTGGCCTGCTGGCGCTCGAAAATGTCCATGTCTACAACCCCGAAAACGCCTTTTCCGGCGTGGTTTCCTTCAATATCCGCGGCGTGCATCCGCACGATGCGTCCTCCGTCTACGACCGTGAGGGGATCGCCCTGCGTGCCGGCCATCACTGTTCGCAGCCGACAATGCGCTGGCTGGGGGTGGGGGCGACACTCAGGGCCTCCTTCGCCATCTACAACGACGAGTCCGAAGTGGACCGCCTTATCGAAGCGAGCAAAAAAGCAGGTGACTTCCTAGATGTACTCTTCTGATCTTTACCGCCAAATCATCATGGACCATTACCAGAATCCGCGGAACCACCGCCTGTCGGAGGATCCGGACTACCATACCGTGCGGCTGAAAAACCCCAGCTGCGGTGATGACATCACCGTTCAGGTTCGTTTATGCGAAGGTCGTGTCGCCGACTGCCGCCAGAACGGCACGGGCTGCTCCATCTGCTGCTCGAGCGCGTCGATGATGTCGGAGCTGCTGCAGGAGAAGTCGGCGGAGGAGGCTCTTGAGCTGATCGCCTGCTTCCGGAAAATGGTGACAGGCGAGCCCTGTGACCAGGACATGCTGGAGGAGGCCCAGAGTCTGGCCGGTGTCTCCAAACTGCCGCCGCGTGTCAACTGCGCGACCCTGGCCTGGCAGGCGGCCGAGCGTGGGATTTTGCAGGCAGAGGCAGCAGATGGGACAGCGGATGTACCTGCAGGAGAGCTGGCTGACGGAATCGAGGAAGCCAAGTGATGAACGATGAGATGAGAGAGGGTCTGAGAGAGGACCTGGCGGCGCCGGCCGGGAAGGACCGTGTGAGTGCCGAGACGATCGCCCAGCAGCTCGATCAGGGCTATCAGTACGGCTTCCGTGACGAGGTGCGCCCGGTGACGCGCCTGCCCAAGGGCATCAATGCCGATATCGTGCGCCAGATTTCCGCGCTCAAGGGCGAGGGCGAGTGGATGCGCGATTTTCGCCTGCGTTCCTATGAACTTTTTGAGCGTCTGCCGCTGCCGGAGTTTGGCCTGACCGATACAATCGACTTCCAGGATATGACCTACTACATTCGTGCGTCCGAGCGTTCGGAGACAAGTTGGGATGAGGTGCCCGAGGCCATCAAGGACACCTTTGAAAAGCTCGGTATCCCGCAGGCCGAGCGCGACTATCTGGCGGGTGTCGCCACCCAGTACGAGTCCGAGGTCGTCTACCACCGCATGCAGGAGGAGATCGCGGCTCTGGGCGTCATCTTCCTGGATACCGATTCGGCCCTGCGCGAGCATCCTGAGCTCTTCCGCAAATATTTTGGCAAACTGGTGCCGGCGTCGGACAACAAGTTCGCGGCGCTGAACTCCGCCGTCTGGTCCGGTGGTTCGTTCATCTATGTACCGCCGGGGGTGAAGGTGCCGCAGCCGCTGCAGTCCTATTTCCGCATCAACGCGGAGAAGATGGGCCAGTTCGAGCGCACCCTGATCATCGTCGATGAGGGTGCAGACCTGCACTATGTCGAGGGCTGTACCGCTCCGAACTACTCGTCGCAGTCGCTGCATGCGGCGGTGGTGGAGATCTTCGTTGAAAAGGGTGGGCGCTGCCGCTACACCACCATCCAGAACTGGTCTGACAACGTCTACAACCTGGTGACGAAGCGTGCCATCTGTGCCGAAGACGCCCAGGTCGAGTGGATCGACGGCAATATCGGTTCCAGGCTGACCATGAAGTATCCAGCCGTCTATCTGCGCGGTGCCCGCAGCCGCGGGACGACGATTTCGATCGCGGTGGCTGACCGCAATCAGACGCAGGACGCCGGGTCGCGCATGCTCCATATCGGGCCGGACACGAGCTCGACTGTTATTTCGAAGTCGATTGCCCGCCGCGGGGGCAACGCCACCTATCGGGGCACGATCGAGCACGGGCCGCGGGCAGTGAATGCCCACAGTCACGTCGAGTGTGACACCCTGATTCTGGATGCCGAGAGTCGTTCGGACACGCTGCCGACCAACCGCATCCTGAACGGTTCCTCCTATCTGGAGCACGAAGCTACGGTCAGCCGCATCTCTGAGGAGCAGCTGTTCTACCTGATGAGCCGCGGCATCCCTGAAGAGCGTGCTGTGGAGATGATTGTCCTGGGCTTCATCGAACCTTTCACACGTGAACTGCCGATGGAATACGCCATTGAGCTGAATCAGCTGATGAAGCTCGACATGAGCGGCTCGGTCGGCTGAGCGGCTGGGGCGGCCCGGGCGGCTGATCGGTCTGGGGAACTGGCGGGGGAGAGGCGGACGGAAGTAGCGGGCGGGAGAGGATGTTCTCTTGCGTTTCGTGTTGTTCGTTTGACATCCGGGCGCGTAGGGCATGCGGCATCCTGTAAGGAGAATTCTCGTATTCCTTGCTTGTACGAACATGCAGACTTTCGAAGATTGCGCGCATACATATTCCGTTTTCGTTTCAGAGGGGGGATAGTTGAACAATTCCAGAACCTCCACATAAATCGACGGAATGTATGCTGCGGCGTGTGTAAGTACTCTGACTGTTAATGGTTCGCTCTGGCGGCCCCGCGAATCGAAAGTGCCAAATTCGTTGCTCAGAGGGAAGATCTGTGAGATTGCAGTACTTTCAATCTGCTCGCTGTGCCAACTTTTGGAGTTGTGTCAGGTTTTGCTGACACAACTCGCTTTTTTGTCAAAATCGAGGACGGATTTGTCAACTTTTGGAGTTGTGTCACCTTTTGCTGACACAACTCGTTTTTTTGTCAAAATCGAGGGTGGATTTGTCAACTTTTGGAGTTGTGTCAGGTTTTGTTGACACAACTCGCTTTTTTGTCCACATCGAGGGCGAAATGGTCAACTTTTGGAGTTGTGTCAGGTTTTGCTGATACAACTCGCTTTTTTGTCCAATTCGGAAAACAGAATAAAAACGGGTTGCAAATTGATGAGACCTCGCTAACATTCAGCGCCGACGATTCATGCTGTTTTGTGCCCTGAGCGAAGTGAGAGGTATGGGCTATAAAAGTCGATATTGCTCCGCGGATCGGGCAATATCGAAGATTTTGACCAGGGAGTGGACAAAAATCACGGTATTGCCCCTGGAATCGGGCAATATCGAAGTTTTTGACCAGGGGGTGGACAAAAATCACGGTATTGCCCCGCAACCGGGGTGGGAGCAGAAAAACTTCGCCAAGGATAGACTAAAACAAAAATCAAAAACGGGTCAGATAGCGCTAACACTCAGCACCAACGATTCATGCCGTTTTTGTGCATCGAGCGAGGCGAGAGGCATGGGGTACAAAAGCGACACAACTCGAAAAGTTGACAAAGCGAGTAGATGAGATGTGTTGAAATCTCACAGTTATTCCCTTTGAACAGCCTCAGATAAATGGCTGAGACCCTGATACGTCTGCCTCAGACCGCCTTCTGTTGTGCATAAGAACGAAAACAGCGAACGTTTTCATGGCGTTATCGGGGGCCAGGTTCCAGGTCCTAAAAACGCTGAAACCCCGTAACCGCTGGGGTTACGAGGTTTCAAACGTTGTGCCATGTGGTGGGTTGTAGTGGACTCGAACCACCGACCCCCTGCGTGTCGGGCAGGTACTCTAACCAAGCTGAGCTAACAACCCAAATGAGACGCCTGAGTATGTTACGTCACCGCGGGCCGGCTGTCAACGGTCCGGCCGCGAATTCTTGGCAGGTCAATGCGTCTCGCGCCAGATGCCCCGCTCAATCTGGGCGCTGATACCCTGTTTCAGGCTCGCGATGTCGACCAGAACGGTGGTTTCGTCACGGTAGTGGCTGCCGAGAGAGTCGGCGACGGCATTCGCGGTGTCGATCGAGGTCAGGCAGGGAATGCCGAGGGCGACGGCGCGGCGCCGCAGCCGTACGCTGTCACGCTGGGGATCGCGGCCATGGGCGGAAGTGGAGATCAGCCAGGCTACGTCGCCACGCTCGAGCTCCGTCAGAATGTCGGGGGTACGGTCGTGGTCGCTGTCATGGCCACCGTCATGATCGTGGTCGTGGCCGTGGTCGCGTTTGGCGATCTCCGTGACGGGCAGGCCCAGGTCGCGGATGGCCGCGGCGGTGCCGGGCGTGGCGACAAGCCGGAAGCCCAGGCTGTGGAAGCGCCGGGCGACGAGCGCCGCCTCCTCATGGTCGGCACGGGTGACGCTGAGGAGTACACGGCCGCTGCGGTCGAGGGGGTAGCTGGCTGCGATGAGGGCTTTGCGTAAAGCTTCATCCAGATCCCGCCCAATGCCCATCACCTCTCCCGTCGACTTCATCTCAGGGCCGAGCTGAGTGTCGACGTCGGAGAGCTTCTCGTAGGAGAAGACCGGCACCTTCACCGCGACGAAGCTCGGACGCTCGGCCAGGCCAACGCCGAAACCCAGGTCGCGGAGCTTGGATCCGGTCGACACGCGCATGGCCAGGTCGATCATGGGGATGCCGGTGATCTTGGACAGGAAGGGCACCGTGCGCGAGGCACGGGGGTTGACCTCTATGACCCAGAGGCGGCCGTCGTGGAGGATGTACTGGATGTTGATCAGGCCGACGGATCCCAGGCCCAGGGCCAGGCGGCGCGTCGTCTCGACAATCAGCTGTCCGATCTGGCGGTCGACATGGGGCGCCGGACAGATGGCGATGGAGTCGCCGGAGTGAACGCCGGTGCGCTCGATGTGCTCCATGAAGCCGGGGATCAGGATGTCTTCGCCGTCGCAGATGGCGTCGACCTCCAGCTCAATGCCGCGGATGTACTGGTCGATCAGGACATCGCCGCCGCGGGCATAATGCTGGATGACGCCGAGATATTCCAGGATGTCGTCGTCGTCACGGGCGATGATCATGTTCTGGCCGCCCAGGACGTAGGAGGGGCGCAGCAGGACCGGGTAGCCGATGCGCCGGGCGATCTCCAGGGCGCCGACCCTGTCGTCGGCACGCACGGTGTCGCCGCTGGGGCGGGGGATCTGGAGGTGTTCGAGCAGGGCGTCGAAGCGGCCGCGGTCTTCGGCCATGTCAATGCTGTCGGCGGTCGAGCCCAGAATGGGGATGCCGGCCGCGGCCAGGCGTCCGGTCAGGCGGATGGCGGTCTGGCCGCCGCAGGCGACGACGACACCGATGGCCTCTTCCATGCGGACGATGTCTTCCACAACCTCCCAGGTTACCGGCTCGAAGTAGAGGCGGTCGGCAGTGTCGAAGTCGGTGGAGACCGTCTCGGGATTGTTGTTGATGATGACGACCTCATAGCCCAGGACCTGCAGGGCGTGGACGGCGTGGACAGAGGAGTAGTCGAATTCGATGCCCTGGCCGATGCGGATGGGGCCCGAGCCCAGGACGACGACGCGGGGGCGGCGGCTGCGGGCGATGTGGATCAGGGCCTCGTTCTCGGCGCCGGAGGCGGGGTCCAGGTGGAGGCGGTAGAAGTAGGGCGTCGTGGCCTCGAATTCGGCGGCGCAGGTGTCGACCATCTTGTAGACAGCGGGGACAGGCGGGGGCAGGGGACGGCCCGAGAGGCGGGCCAGAGTAGCGTCAAGATAGCCGTAGCGCTTGCCGCGGAGGTAGAGCCCGCTGTCCAGTGGGCTGCGGTCGGGGGTGGTGGACTTCGCAGAAATAAGCATTTGATCGAAGTCCCGCAGTCGTTTGATCGCATGGAGGAAGTAGCGGTCGACGCGGCAGAGTTCATGGAGGCGCTCGACGGACCAGCCGCGGTTCAGGGCTTCGTAGAGGCAGAAGAGGCGCTCGTGAGTGGGTGTGGCGATGAGGCGGGCGAGTTCTGCGTCGGAGCGGGCGGCGAGCTCGGGCAGGCTGAGCGTGTCCAGACCGATTTCGGCGCCCTGGACGGCCTTGATCAGGGCCGCCTCAAAGGAATCGGCGATGGCCATGACCTCTCCCGTGGCCTTCATCTGGGTGCCGAGTTCCTTCCTGGCATAGACGAGCTTGTCGAAGGGCCACTTGGGCATCTTGACGGCGACATAGTCAATCGTTGGTTCGAATGATGCGAAGGTCTCTCCGGTGACCGCATTGGGAATCTCGTCGAGGGTGTAGCCCAGGGCGATGCGCGTCGAGATCTTGGCGATGGGGTAGCCCGTTGCCTTCGACGCCAGGGCGGAGGAGCGCGAGACACGGGGATTGACCTCAATCACGGCATAGTCGAAGCTCTCCGGATCCAGGGCGAACTGGACGTTGCAGCCGCCTTCGACGCCCAGATAGCGGACGATATCCAGGGCAGCGGAGCGCAGGAGCTGGTATTCCTTGTCGGCCAGGGTGACGCTGGGGGCGATGACGATCGAGTCGCCGGTGTGGATGCCGACGGGGTCGATGTTCTCCATGGAGCAGACGGTGATGGCGTTGTCTTCGCGGTCGCGGACGACCTCAAACTCGATCTCCTTCCAGCCGGCAATGCAGTGCTCGATCAGGATCTGGTGGATGGGCGACTGCATCAGGCCGTTGCGGGCGATTTCGTGGAGCTCGTCGGGATCGTGGGCAATGCCGCCGCCCGAGCCGCCCAGGGTAAAGGCCGGGCGCACGATGACGGGATAGCGCACCGCTGCGGCGGCTTCGAGGGCATCAGCGACGGACTCGACGATGGCGCTGGCGATGGTGGGCTGGCCGATGGCGGCCATGGCGTCCTTGAAGCCGCGGCGGTCCTCTGCCTTATAGATGGTGTCGGGGCGGGCGCCCAGAAGGCGGACGCCGTGTTCGGCCAGGAAGCCGGAATGCGCGAGCTGCATGGACAGCGTCAGCGCGGTCTGGCCGCCGAGCGTCGAGAGCACGCCGTCAGGGCGGGTCTGGCGGATGATGCGCTCGAGTGTCGGGATGTTGAGCGGTTCGATGTAGATTTCGTCGGCCATCGTCTGATCGGTCATGATGGTGGCCGGATTGGAGTTCACCAGAATGATTTCCACACCCTCTTCGCGGAGGGTGCGGCAGCACTGGGTGCCGGCGTAGTCGAACTCGGCCGCCTGGCCGATGACAATGGGGCCCGAGCCGATGACGAGGACGCGGCGGATGTCTGGATCACGAGGCATGGCGGGCCTCCCTGGTATGGGCCAGCATCAGGTTGAAGAAGCGGTCGATCTGGCCGTTGGCGTCGCGCGGCCCGGCCCCGCCTTCGGGGTGGTAGGCCAGCGTCAGGATCGGGACATGGCGGTAGCGCAGGGCTTCGCAGCTGCCGTCGCCGCTGTGGATCTGCTCCAGCCGGGCGATGTCGGAGGAAATGGAGTCGGCGCGCACCACGTGCTGGTGACCCTGGCTGGTGATGTAGACCAGGCCGCTGGCGGTGTCGCGGACGGGGTGGTTCTGGCCGCGGTGGCCGAAGCGCATGCGCCCGGTTTCGAGCCCCATGGCGCGTGCGATGAGGAGGTGGCCCAGATCGACGCCGAAGAGGGGGTAGCCCGCCGCGATCAGCTGTTTCAGGATCGTCAGGTCGTAGTCGGCCGGGTCGCCGGGGCCGCCGGAGACGATGATGCCGTCGGGTTTTGTTTCCTGGATCTGTGCGAACGTGGCTGCTGCCGGCAGGCTGCTGACATCGACGCCGCGGCGCAGGAACTCTATTGCCAGGCTGTGTTTGCTGCCGTAGTCGAGCAGGACGACATGGGTCAGGCGTTCGGCCGCCGTGCGCTCCGGGGTCCAGAGCGGGGCGGGGAGGGTGGCGATCCAGGAGGGTGGGTTTTGGGCGAAGTCCGCGGCCGTCTGCCGCCAAGGGCCGGCGGTGTGCCGGGCTGCTGCGGGCGCCTGCGGGGGTTTGACGGGCGCTGGTTGGATCATGTTGGTGAGTTCCTCCCAGCTGTGATTCGTCGGATCGAAGTCGCAGAGGGCCGCCTCCAGTGCGTTGTTGCGACGGAGGACGCGGATCAGGGCGCGAGTGTCAATGTCTGTGATGACCGGGATACCCTGGGCGATCAGCCAGTCTTCAAGGGGACCTGCAGAGCGCATGTTGGAGGGTGTGTCGCAGAGACTGCGCACGACACAGCCGGCGAGCCGGGCCTGTTCGGATTCCAGATCTTCGGGGATCAGACCATAGCTGCCAATTTCCGGGAAGGAGAAGACGAGGATCTGTCCGGCCAGGCCGGGATCGCTCAGCGCTTCCAGGTAACCGCCCATCGCGGTGGTGAAGACGATTTCGCCGCGCACCTGTGCCCTGCTGCCGGCTGCCCGGCCGCGGAAGACCTGTCCGCTTGAAAGAACGAGATAGCGTGGCTTTCGCTCACTCGACATGGATCCACTCCTCATAGCCTCATATCATTTCCTCATAAAACGCCCGCAGGTCGACGGTTGGTCGAAACCCTCAGGCGTGCATCCAAAGCATGGTAGCACCGGACGGCGGCAGGCGCCAGTCGTAAAAATCACAATAATTGTGTTATTTGGCGTGGATGTTGGAGTGTAAGCGGTTCACAATTCGACGTACAGCATCTATCTCCCTGCCGAAACAAATGAGTGTAAGTGGATCAGAATCGAATGGGTAACCTTTTTCTTCCCGTTGATGTAAGGAGGGTTCTAGACACTATCCCTACTGTTCATCTCTTGAATAGCATCCGCGTAGATGTCTTTTGCTTTTCATTCAAAGAGAAAGATCTTCGACGGCTGCTTATGTCCTGAACGGAGCCGTGTCATGAGAGCCACGAATCCCAATCATACCCGCCACTTTGTGATGAAAGAAGAAAAAGAGAAAGCGGCGGTGCTGCACCGCCAGTTGGAGCAAATGAGTGTGGCCAATTTTTTCGTTCCTGCCCCGATTCCGGGGCACAAACGCCCTTTTTTGGCCAGCTGTGGACAATTTTTTCGTTCCTGCCCGGGTTTCGGGGCACCAGCGCAATTTTTGTCCACCGCTGGACAATTTTTTCGCTCATGCCCCGATTCCGGGGCACAAACGCCCTTTTTTGGCCACCAGTGGCCAATGTTTTCGCTGCTGCCCCGGTTTGGGGGGACCAGCCCACTGTTTGGCCCCGATAGGCCACTAGTTAC
>JASGUW010000131.1 GCA_030055235.1 Bacillota bacterium | reverse complement strand
CCGGAATCGGGGCAGGAGCGAAAAAATTGTCCAAGGGTGGACGGAATCGGGGCAGGAGCGAAAAAATTGTCCAAGGGTGGACAAAAATTGCGCTGGTGCCCCAAAACCGGGGCAGGAGCGGAAAAATTGGCCAGGGGTGGACAAAAATTGCGCTGGTGCCCCGAAATCGGGGCAGGAGCAGAAAAGCTTGTCCACACCCATTAGCTCCAACTGGCGGTACAGCACCGCCGCTTTCTCTTTTTTTATTCAATATCACGAAGCGGCGGCAAACGAATTGATAGGAATCAGTCGTGCGGGCGACACTTGCTGTGCAACCCTGAAATGGGAACGTAAAAACCGACTTATGGAGCTCAAAAACACATTTGTACCCAGAAACCTGAGCAGGGGCTCAGATTTTTGTCCGTGGCTGGCTCAATAGTTCCGTTTGTGGTGCACCGTGCTCCGGTACCGGAGCGCGGGCAAAGGAAACAGAGATTCTTCATCCTATAAAGAGGGGGCTTCGACGTCATAGCATCGAGCCCCGCAGATCTTCGCACAGACAGCCGAATTGACCAGATGTCTGGGATTCGTAATTCTCATGACACAGCTCCTTTCAGGACACAAAGCAGCCGCTGAAGATCGTTCTCATTGGATGAAGAAGGAGCGTCTACGCAGATATCATTCGAAAGATGAAGGGGTATGAAGTCGAAGAATCCATGATCTGCTACTCTTGGGGTTCCATGTGCCAGAAAGCGTTGTCAATGTGAATGAAGCCGGAGGTGTCTGTCACTTCTGGAGAAGAATACCCGCTGAAGAAGTCAACGGATGATGTAGGCACACTTCTGTTTCCCAACTTGATCCTGAGACTCCGCCTCACTGAGGGAACATGTCGCTGGCCCTGGAACTATAGGTACGGACGCCCCCAATGCGACGGGCTTGCCCGGTTTATTGAGCATGCGGTGCCAGCAATAGAAGGTATTCCGACACACAGCATTTTCCGCGCACCACCGGGTTACGGCGAGTTTGCTTTCTTTCTACCTGCCTGTCGAGAGCACTGCGCCAATGTCCAAGCCGATCTATCCGTACCCCTCTATTGCTCCTTTCAGTTCTTGATGATGACACCCCATATCGGTATAGAGATAGATGCTACCCGTCCGATTATGAACCGCTTACGCTTCTCTGAACGGTAGCGTAGTTTACGGCATGTCAAAAGGCAGAAATTTTGCACAGGCGGCAGACAGACTTGTGCAATTTTTCAACCTTTCGCAGTTTTCGGAGCTTTATCGCGCATAAATATTCATTATTTCGCATAAGCCCATTAAATAATTCACTCGAATGTATGTTTATGCGGCAAGCCTGTCGAAAGGTTGAAATTTTGCACAGAACGGTACCCAAAATGTGCAGTTTTTCAAGCTTTCGCACTCGATCTCCAGCAAACCATTAATATTCAGCACTGGCTGCCACAAAAAAAGAGACTAAGCCTTTGACATGCGTAACTCATCCATAGGACAGTGTGTTTGTTTCAGATACAGCGGCAGGCATCCACTAAAAGAACTCGGATGTGCCGCCAGCCGCTCGCCAGCCGCTCGCCACCCGCCGCCAGCCGCTTTCCTTCTTTCATTCTTTCCAAAGCTGCACACCAGCCAAAGCAGAATGCGAAGGACTCCCTTCCGGCACGCCTTGCCGACTCCGGATGTCAATGCCCACCCCTGCTCCCTCCACCCCTGCTCCCGCTCCCCAGCATCACCACGGCTGAGACAGCCCCTCGACATAGATAAGGATAGGGAATAAGCGTTACGCGCCGGACACCGTTACTCACCAGACTGCAATTCATGTGCTACCCTGAACCACAGCGCCAAAGGCAGCTCAAAACTGCCTGAGCAGATAGAAATGAGGATTTATACGAATGTCGAAACCCAAACTTGAGCGCCAGGATGCCGTTCGCCCCTTCATCGCCGCCTATCTCGTCGATCGCCCGGATGAACGCGTCTCGGATCGCGATCTCGCGATGCTCGACCGCATCAACTACGCTTTCGGGCTGGTAGTGGACGGCCGCGTCTCTGGAGATCACTGGACTTCCGTCGATCAGCTGGCGGAACTCAAGCGGAAAAAGCCGGAGCTGCTGACGATCCTTTCGCTCGGCGGCTGGGGCGCGGGAGGTTTCTCCGACGCCTGTTTTACGGCCGAAGGTCGCGAACGCTTCGCCCAGAGCGCCGTTGAACTGATGCTCAAATATGACTTTGACGGCATCGACCTGGACTGGGAATATCCGACAATTGACTCTGCGAACATCGACGCCAGACCGGAAGACAAGTTCACCTTCACCAAAATGATGCGCCTGCTGCGGGCGAAGTTCGACGCGCTTTCGCTGGTGACCGGACGCTACTATCGCCTGAGCATGGCCATCGGCTGCGGACATCCCAGGTATGCTCAGATCATGGAGATGGAGGAGCTCGGCACCTTCCTGGACGAAATCAACCTGATGAGCTACGACATGAGACACGGCACCCGCTATATGACCGGGCATCATGCGAACCTCTATCCCAACCCCGCTGACGAGTCGGATGCCAGTGGTCACATGGCTGTTGAGCTGATCCATGGCTGCGGCGTTCCGCTGGAGAAGATCGTACTGGGCGCGGCGTTCTACGGACGCGGCTGGACAGGCGTCAAGCCAACGGCTGCAGGCGACGGCGCGAATGGTCTTCATGCACCGTCATCGAAGTTCGAAGTGCCGGGCGGCGACTATAAGGATATGGTGCGCGAAAAGATCGGCCTGAACGGCTTCACGCGCTACTGGGATGATACGGCGAAGGCGGCGTGGCTCTTTGACGGCTCCACCTTCTTCTCCTATGAGGATCCGGAGGCACTGCGGGCAAAGGGCAACTATGTGCGTGAGCGCGGCCTCGGCGGCCTGATGTACTGGGAGTATAACGGCGACAACGAAGGTGAGCTGCTGACTGCCGTACGGGAGGCCATCGACGACAAAGCCTGACATTCAAGGTTTGCCGCACGTAAAGACGCCGGTCACTCCCACTGAGTGGCCGGCGTTTTCACTTATATGGTCAGCGCTGCTTCAGTCTACGCCGTCCCCCTGTGACACCTGAAGGTGGTTGAGCAGACCACCGGCAAAGTAGAGGCCAGGTCCGAAACTAAGCAAAGCGATGGCGCCAAGATCCCTGGTGCTAAGACCAAAGAGCAGGGAAAGCCCAAGCAGGATCGCGCCGTAAAGAAGCAGTTTAAAAGCACGGTCCGGCTCGTTGCGCCATTTGGTGGCCAGGCGGCCGAGCACAAAATGGCCGGCAGCCAGCAGCAGAGAAAAAAGGCCAACAAAGATGTAAAGGCTGCTGTGGGTACCTTCCTCCGTAAATTTCCTGCCCATGACAGTGGTGAGCGTGCCGCCACTGGCAAAGGAACCAATCGCCAGGAAAGCCAGGAAACCGGCGGAAAGGTATTCCAGCTTGCCTGCAATACCCAGCAGCATGGCACCACGCAGTTTTCTGCCAGACTGCCCTGCACCAAGCGGCGCGCCGTAGTTGTACCTCCTGCCAGGGTTACTGGGATCCCAGCGGTATCCTTGTTTGCGGACAGATGCAGGCTGCTCTACCTGATTGTTCACGTTTCCATCCCCCTCTGACATTGGCAGTTCCGCCGGCTCCCTGGCGGCGGAGGTTTTTATAAAGTATGACAGAAGCAGAGCTCACTGTCCTGTCAGGCGTTATGACTTATGCGAAGCACGCCAACCGTTTCCAGAATCAACCGCAGATCGTGGGCGAAACTCGCATGTTCCGTGCGGTCCTCAAGCGACAGCCAGATCTTGGCGGGCAGGAGTTCGTCACGGTAGTAGCGCTCGCCCGCGGCGGGGTCCGGGCCGATCCCTCCGAGCAGGGCGGACTCGTCGCGCAGGACCAGCGACGCGCGGTCGGTAATGCCGGGGCGGGCCAGCAGGAGGACGCGATAGGCCTCCGGGTAGCAGGCGACATAGCGGGGCACTTCAGGCCGGCTGCCAACCAGACTCATATCGCCGACCAGAACATTCCAGAGCTGCGGCAGCTCGTCGAGCTTGCTACGGCGCAGCCAGTGGCCGCTTGGCGTAATGCGGCTGTCGGCCCCTACGGTCAGCTCCTTTGTGTTTGGCCCGGTTTTGTGATACATGGTGCGGAACTTGAGGATGGCAAAGGTACGAAGATCACGGCCGACGCGTTCCTGACGGAAGAGGACGGGACCGGGGCTGTCACGGCGGATGAGGAGAGCGAGGGCAAGAAAAAGCGGGGCCAGAAGGAGCAGGGCGAGTGCGGAGGCGGCGATATCCATACTACGCTTGGCCAGGCGATAGGCCAGGCGCCGGCGCCAGCGCTCGGTTTCAAGCGGCAGGCGCCGCTCCCAGTCTTCGGAGCGGAAAGCGGCGCTCCAGCGGGCGATTTCATCCAGGCGCTTTTCATGTGCATCTATTTTGCTGCTCATGGGGGTATCATAGCCGATTCAGCGGCGCTGCGGAAACGCCAAAGGCGAACGAACGGATTCGACACCCGCAGCGCCACGCCCTTTTGTCGTCTCTGCAAGCGGCCGGGATGATAGCTTCCGCCAGCGGGACTTACAGAGAAAGACAGCCGAAACGCTGTCGCTTCGGCTGTCTTATTTTGTCCGACTCAGATGGTCGCGTTAGATTTCAGGAATATCGACAACGATCTCACGGCCAAGCTCGGCGGAGCGGTTGATGCCGTCGATAATGGCCTGGTTGTAGAGGATCTCGTGCGAGGGAATGGGAGCCTTCCCACCGCTCTTGATCGCATCCAGGAAGGAGCGGCACTTGAGCTCGAAGAGGTCGCCGTACTGCGTCTTGAGCGGAATCTTGATGTCGACGGCTTCGCCGGCGACTTCCCTGTAGACGGTCAGCGGCGCGTCAAAGGTGCCGTTCCAGCACTCGGTTGACGGGACGCGCAGAGAGCCCTTCGTGCCCATGAAAATGGTGTCGCCAGGTGTGTCGAGGTGCATGGCCCAGGCAATGCGGAAGTCGAGGATGATGTCACCTTCAAGGCGGACAAAGGCCGCACCGAAGTCGTCCACACCGAAGATCTCGGCGTATTCGGCCGGCTTGCCCTCAGCTGTAAAGTAGTCGGGGTTCTTCCCAAAGAAGTTTGATACATAGCCCGATACGGTCAGAGGTTTGGGGTTGCCGAGCGCGTTCAGGACGAGGTCGAGGGAGTAGCAGCCGATATCGGCAAGGGCGCCGATACCACCGGTCTCCGCCTCAATGAAGGTGGTGCCGAAGGGGGTCGGAATGCCGCGACGACGGCCGCCGCCGGTCTGGACGTAGTAGATCTTTCCAAGTTCGCCGGACTGCACGATCTTTTTGATCATCTGCATGTTGACGTCAAAGCGCGGCTGGAAGCCGATGCTCAGAATCTTTCCGGACGCCTTCTCGGCACGCATGATGTCAACAGCCTCATCAAGAGTGACCGTAAACGGCTTCTCAAGCAGGACATTGAAGCCCGCGTTCAGGCAGTCGATGGTGACGGGGGCGTGCTGGGTGTTGTAGACACAGACGCTGACAGCTTCGACGACGCCCTTCTCGGCTTCAACCAGCTCACTATGGTGGCCGTAGAGGCGAACATTCTCAAGGCCGTTGTCACGGCAGAACTGTTCTGCCTTCCCGGGGATCAGGTCGGCGGCGGCTACGATCTCGACGTCGGGGAAGGCCTTGTAGGCGGCCACATGGGCTTCGGCAATCCAGCCGGTACCAATGATGGCGACTTTCACCTTCTTGTCCGGATCCACAATCGTACGTTTCGTCTGATCGAATTTAAATGCATCCAGAATACTGCTTTTCTGCTCAGCCATTTCCACTCTCCTCAATTTCTTTCATGCTTTCGGACGTCACATATTTCGCCCGTACTTTTACTATTCTAAACATCCTTTCATAAGCATGCAAAACATTTTATGCGAGGGAATCGGAATGCGGGGTGACGAATGCCGAATATCGCTGATGAAAGATGTATTCAGGAAGTCTGGAGCAAAGGATTTTCAGCTTGTGCGGTCGAATGTACACTTTCCTTTGGACAGCTTCGCTGTCCGGAGAACAGTTCAAATGAAAATAAAGTACAGGTTCCCCATTAGCCGAGCAGCTCTTCAAGTTCATAGGATTCACACACGAGCATTCATTTCTGGAATAAACCATGCTGAAAATGGCTGTTCAGGGGCAGTTGAAATCTCTTCACCTTTATACCCCATGCCTCTCGCTTCGCTCGAGGCACAAAACGGCATAAATCGTTGGTGCTGAGTGTTAGCGGTATCTGACCCGTTTTTGATTTTTGTTTTAGTCCACCCTTGGTGAAGTTTTTCTGCTCCCACCCCGCTTGCGGGGCAATACCGCGATTTTTGTCCACTCCCTGGTCAACAACTTCGATATTGCCCGATTCCGGGGGCAATATCGTGATTTTTGTCCACTCCCTGGTCAAAAACTTCGATATTGCCCGATTCCAGGGGCAATACCGTGATTTTTGTCCACTCCCTGGTCAAAAACTTCGATATTGCCCGATTCCGGGGGCAATATCGTGATTTTTCCCTATTGTGTCAAGCCCGAAAGCCCTGTGTATCAGTGCTTTGCGGGAACGGGGTTTGAGTGATTCCAATGGAACAAGCCGGAGGTTACGGACAAAGCAGCACTCCAGATGGCATTTCTGAGAAATTCAGGCTCACGAAAGCCAACGTCTCATCTCTGATTTCAC
>JASGUW010000130.1 GCA_030055235.1 Bacillota bacterium | reverse complement strand
GATATTCTTCATTTGACCCTTTCCTTTCTATGGGGGTTAAGGTGATACCTCTTCGAGATGTGTGTCTTCGTTCCAAGCAAATCCACTCAACAAGAGGTATCATCCTTCTTCTTCACTCTATTCACGCTCTCTTGAGTGGATCTGCCTATACCTACAATACAGGATGCTGTCCATCTGTGGACAATTTTTTCGCTCCTGCCCCGATTCCGGGCACCAGCGCAATTTTTGGCCAGCCGTGGTCAATTTTTTCGTTCCTGCCCCGATTTCGGACAAAAATCAGCTGTCTGGGGAGTAAGGGATGATGCCTCAATACGAGGTTTGCGAACGCTTCTTTGACATGGGTTCGCACTGCTGGTTAACAATCATGGCGCAACTCGAACCGATGACCATCAAAGATGAAAAGAATGAATAAAATCCCGGATTCGCGCAGCCGAAAGCGCAAAACCGGGATCTGGTCGTGAAAACGCTGCCGCCAGGCGGCCCCCTGCGGACAGGTCAGCGGCCCGGAAGCCGCCGCCCGCCCAGCCGCCCAGCCGCCCAGCGGCCCGGCAGTCGCCGCCCGCCCGGCAGTCGCCGGCCGCCGGCTAGGCGAGCATCGAGCCGCCGTCGATCCGCAGCGAAGCCCCGTTGATGTGCCCGGCGAGCGGGCTCGCCAGCATCAGCGTGGCGTAGGCGATGTCGGAGGGCTCGCCCAGGACGCCCGCCATCATACGCGGCTCGCGGTCCTCGGGGGCGACAGGCACGGGCGGCGGTGCGACGGTGGCCTGGTACTGCCGGATCCGCTCACGGCGCTCGGCCATCGCGGCCTCGAACTCCGCCGGGCTCATCTGCTTCCGCATGCGGTCGAAGAAGGTCTGCGTCCCCTCCACTTCGGTCTTGAACTCGATACGGATGCCGCCCGGCAGCAGGGCATTGCAGGTGATGCCGGTACCGTAGAGGCGCAGGGCGGTCTCGCGGACGAGCATGCGGATGGCGCCCTTCGACATGCTGTAGACGGCGTCAAACTCGGAAGGCCGCCGCCCATGCACCGACGACATGCAGATGATGCGGCCGTTCTCGGAGCGGCGCAGGTGGGGGATAGCCTCCCGGATGCAGTGCCAGTAGCCGACGAAATTGGTGTAAAGCACCTGGTCGACATAGCGCAGCTCATAGTCGTCGATGTCGCGGTTGAGCTGCAGGGCGGCGTTGTTGACCAGAACGTCGAGGCCGCCAAGCAGACGGGCACTTTCACGGACCAGCTCGGTGCAGCCTTCGCCGGTCGAAACATCAGCCTGCAGCAGATGGTGCGTACCGCCGCCATCGATCGCGGCAAGCTTGGCCATGGTTTCCAGGGCCGTTTCGCGGTTGTAGTTGTAGTGGACGACGACAGAGGCGCCCTCGCGCGCAAACGCCAGGGCCAGGCCACGGCCGATGCCTTTGCCGGAGCCGGTGATGAGCACGCGGGCTCCGCGGAGCTGGAGATCCATCACTTGACCTCTTTTCTATGGCGGGGAATGACCGAGTAGGTCTGGGTGAAGCCGGCATCGGCGCGGATTTCGGCGCCATTCAGGGCCGGGCTGCGCCAGGCGGCGTCCAGGATGGGCCAGAGTTCCTCCACCTCCAGGAAACGATCACGCGGGATGCGGGTCAGGGGGCTCTGGTAAATGCGGCTTTGTGTACTTGCGAAGTTCTCCTCGTCACCGTCCATGGGACCGAGCTCGATCATGACCGAGTGGATGCCGTCGGTGCCGTAGAAGAGACCGGCCTCCTCGTGGAACATCTGCAGGGCGCCCATGGAGGCGGAGAACATGAAGTCGGCCGCGGTCGGCTTCTCATCGTGAATGGAGCCGATGAAGAGCAGGGCGCGCGGCGTCGGCGTGCGGCCGGCGTCCAGGTCGGCCTGGTAGTCGCGGCGCATACGGGCGGCAATGTGGCGGACATAGAGGAAGGAGCGGCGGACATTGAGATCAAGCGACTTCAGCACCTCGTCGCGCGTGGCCGTCATGACGTCGAGGTGCATGACATGGCGGGGGCAGATGACGAGGGCGTCGATGGCTGGGAGATCCGCCAGGGAGGATGCGAAGGCCGCATCGTCCGTGGGGACGGTCGGGTCGGCAGCGACCACGTCCCAGCCCCGCTCGCAGTAGAGCCGGGCCAGGGCGCTGCCCAGGGGTCCGGTGGGCTCGCTGATAAAAACTCTCGGCACGGAAACAGTTAACCTCCATCCAGGATCAAACACAAAACAGGCGGCAGGGCGACCCGAGGGCCGCCCTGACTACTCGGGGGGGGACGGGCGTGGGTGGCCCGCTTCGCAAAAACTAAATCTTAATTGCCCTCGTGGTCAGCCATCTCCTCATCCCAGTTGAGATGCTGGAAGTCGGCGGCGCGCGGATCCGTACGGAACCACTCGAGGAAGTCGACATTCATCTCAGGGGTCCACTTGCGGTCAACCTGGGCGGTGGTGTAGACGCCTTCCTTCAGGCGCTGGAAGCCGAAGACGTCGCGGATTTTGAGCTTCTCGGCGTTGGTGGCGACATCCTCGGCCATATGCGGCGGGATGAAGACCACGCCGGAGAGGGTGCCCAGGACGACGTCGCCGGGCATGCAGATGGCTTCGCCGACGCGGCAGGGGGCATTGAAGCCGGTCATGACGCACTCGCCGATGCCGGTCGGATGGACGCCGCGGTAGTAGACGTTGAGGTAGTCGTTCTCGATCTCGACAATCTGCTCCAGATCGCGGATGCCGCCCCAGATGACGGCGCCGCCGCGCTTGGTGCGGGTGGCGATGGCAGTGGAGAGGTTGCCGCCGACATAGGTGCCGCGGTAGATCTTGTCATAGAGGTCGACGATGACGACATCGTCTTCGACCAGTGAGTCAATGATCCACTGGTTGTAGAAGCCCGTGTGGCCCTCTTCGTCGCCGATGGTCCGCAGGGCGGCGTCGAGGTCGGGACGGTGCGGAACCATGACGGCGGTGACGGCGCGGCCGACCATCTTCCGCTCCGGGTGGAGGATGCGGAAGTTTGACTCCGTGTTGTGGTTGTAGCCGGCGCGGGCCAGCGAGGCCCAGGCCTCTTCGAAGTTCAGACGGCGGATGCGGTCAAGTACGCTCTGCGGTACCTTCGGACGGCCGTCGGGGAAGCGCTCGCCCTGCCACTGCGGGGTGATGCGGATGAGATCCTCGGGGTTGTTGAAATACATGTGCTGTTCTCCTTCTGCCTGGCGGTTGCTGTCTGGCGTATGCTGTCGTTTTCAGCCGGGTGTCGTTTTGAGAGCGCCTAGCTCCAGAGGCGGTCGTGGGCGGGATCGAAGTCCCAGGCGCTGGTGTCAGCCCAGAGATCGGGGTAGGCGGGATGCAGGTGCTCACGGATGACCTCGTCGTTGAGATCGGTGATGCCCAGACCCGGTGCGTCGCTGAGCTCGATGAAGCCGTTCTTCACGATCGGCTTGTCGGTGCCGATAGCGATGTCATCCCACCAGTCGACGTCGTTCGAGTGGAACTCAAGCGCCAGGAAGTTCGGCAGCGCGGCCGCGACATGGGCGGCGGCCAGGCAGGCGATGGGACTCTCAGCCATGTGGATGGCGACAGCGACGCCGTGCTCATCGGCCATGTCGCCGATCTTCTTCGTCTCCAGCAGGCCGCCGGTCGTGAGCACGTCGGGGTGGATGACGCTGACGGCGTTCTGCTCGATGAGGGGTCTGAAGTTTTCCTTCAGATAGATATCCTCGCCGGTGCAGATCGGGATGGTGGTGGCGCGGCTCAGGCGGACATATTCTTCCGTGGAGTACCAGGGCATCGGGTCTTCAAGCCAGGCCAGGTTGAACTTCTCCAGCCGGCGGGCCAGGCGGATGGTCGTGCCCAGGCCGATGTGGCCCATGTGGTCGACCGCAAGCGGGATGTCATAACCGATCACTTCGCGGACTTCGCGGACATACTGCTCTAGGTAGTCAAGGCCCTTCTCCGTGATCTGGATGGCGGTCATCTCATGCGGGATGTTGATCATCTCATAGGCCCGGTGGCCCTTTTCACGCTCTTCGAGCGTCGCGGTGTGGCTGCGGCTCCAGCCCCTGCCGGACTGGCGCATCTCTTCGAGGAAGCCGAGCGGGGCGGAGAGGGCGCCTTCGACACCCTGCAGCAGGCCGATGCCGACGTCCATCTTCAGGAAAGTGTAGCCGCGCTCCATGCGCTTCTTGAGCGCTTCGCCCATCTGTTTGCCGGTGTGCTTGCCCTCTACGTCAGTGTCGCAGTAGACGCGGATGCGGTCGCGGAACTTGCCGCCCAGGAGCTGGTAGACCGGTACGCCCCAGGCCTTCCCGGCGATGTCGAGCAGGGCGATCTCCAGGCCCGAGACGCCGCCACCCTGCCGGGCGTGGTGGCCGAACTGCTTGATGCGGCGGAAGATGCGGTCGACGTTGCAGGGATTCTGCCCCAGGACGCGGCTCTTCAGCTGCAGGATGTAGTTGCGGCTGGCGCCGTCGCGCACTTCGCCGAATCCGACGAGACCCTGATTGGTGTAGACCTTCACCAGCGTGCAGTGCATCGGTGCCCCAACGATGTCGGCTACCCGGATGTCCGTGATCCTGAGTGTTGACGGATCAATCTTCTGATTTTGTGCCATGTTGCTAGTCTTCCTCCTGCCATGCTCTGGCGGCGGTTCTGTAGTGGCCGCCCACCATCTTCAATCATAGCATTAAAACTTTCTTTAAGAATGCGGAGGAAACGCTGAATTGCGCTGCTGAGTTTATTGTCGTGTCGGATTTGCGCGGTAGCGCTGCTTGAGGTGTTGAATTCGTCATGCCGCCGGTTTGTCCGTTGCAGGTTGGGTGTTCTTGTTGTGGCTTTATGCGAAGACCCCCCCACGACCGCCCATCACCGATGACCGCAGCGCCAGCCGCCTGGCCAGCTGGGTGGCGGCTTCCTGATGTGGCGGCCGACTGGCGAGCAGGCCGACTGGTATGCCGTGGATCCTTTTGGTTCTAATGAAGCGATGATCCCTTCGATCTTGACCGGAACTTATTTCTGGCGCGAATCCCCTGGTGGTGTACCTTCAGGCGCTACCTCCTGTGTTTGTAATCAGAGGAGTTTATACGCTTTTGCAAATAGGTAATATGCGTCGCTTCTGTCTGGCAGGGTACCGGAATCGGAGGTCCGTTGCTTCTGCTGCCTGATACATAAAGGTTGTCGTGAGCAACAATTCAACTTGTACACGAAGAGTGACCCAAATCGAGATTTTGCTCATTGCATACTCTACCCATTCTCAGCAAACGGTTCATAATCGGACGAGTGGCTCCTTCGCCACTTAAAATGTATATAAGATTTCATTAAGTTCAGCAGATTGTATCCGTAAAAGCAGAGGCAGCAACCCCAGCGCATCAACACTGGGGGGACTGCAATTTTATGGAACATGCCTGGATCAAGGGATGTAGCGCGAGTAGTTGATCTCTTTCGGGTTGTGCTCTCCAACGAATTTGTTAAGCAGCCAATCCACAAACACGGGCATTCCTGTCATTGCCCTGGCCGTCTCAACTATTACGCAAAAGGTCGCACATGCCTTGGCTCTGGTGCCAGGATCGTAGGACATCCAGTTGTTCATCTGTTCGAGCAGCGCCATGATGATCGATTGCAATTAGAGTCCCTGTCTATATGCGTTGCAAACCTCGTGTTGGGCATCTTCCCCAACTCCCAGCACGGCGGGTTTTCCAGGTTCAGATACTCGCCTCGGGGCAATATCGAAATATTCGTTCAGGGGGTGGACAGCATCCTGTATTGTAGGTATAGGCAGATCCACTCAAGAGAGCGTGAATAGAGCAAACGTGAATAGAGTGAAGAAGAAGGATGATACCTCTTGTTGAGTGGATTTGCTTGGAACGAAG
>JASGUW010000129.1 GCA_030055235.1 Bacillota bacterium | reverse complement strand
TTTGACCACAAAGGGCCTGTTTCTGGTCAAAATAGCGTGCAATCCAAAAAACGATTTGGATACGAGGCTACTTTGACCACAGGAGGCCTGTTTCTGGTCAAAACAGCGTGAAATCCAAAAAACGATTTGGATAAGAGGCTACTTTGACCACAGGAGGCCTGTTTCTGGTCAAAACAGCGTGCAATCCAAAAAACGATTTGGATACGAGGCTACTTTGACCACGAAGACCCTGTTTTTGGTCAAAATAACGTGTAATCCAAAAAACGATTTGGATACGAGGCTACTTTGACCACAGGAGGCCTGTTTCTGGTCAAAACAGCGTGTAATCCAAAAAACGATTTGGATACGAGGCTACTTTGACCACGGGAGCCCGGTTTCTGGTCAAGAACGAGAGTTTTACAAAAGAGATTTTGTATTTCTCCTCATTTTGACCACGAAGAGCCATGCACGCCGCCAAGCAGCACGCCGCTTTACAAGCTTCTTGGAAGTGTCAGGTCGTTCCTGTCACCCTGGGCGTTCTTGTCATCCTGGTTGCTCAACATCCTATCGCATGCTATTCACAGTCCAGCGTTTTGTAAGGCTGAACGCTGCTCAAGTAAATGGAGGAGTAATCCGCTAAATTTGAATGCAAGCTGCGCTGAGACTGCGGTGTTGCAGGTGTTTGAGGAAGACTCGGAAAAAGGTTTTACCAAGTCCCGGAAAATATAGCATGCACTTTCTGCCCATTCTGCCCAAAAAGGAATGTCAAAAGCTGTCTGTTGTGTTACAAATATATAGATCTGACTGCCCCGCCAGACGTAGTTCCGTGCGTCTATCAGCAGCCGCCTGCTGCTCCTGTTCAGGAGGGACACATGACCAGAAGAACGACAAAAGTCGGTTACCAGCTTCTTCTCACTGTGATCATCGTCGGAATGCTCTGCGTTATACCGAGTACGCCTGCAGGAGCGGGGGCCTATGGGTATATTGATCTTGTTACATTTCGCGGGCCGGTTCTCGAGCCATACATCACCTATCAGAGTTTGCTGGATAACACCTATAAGTTGATCCCGGGTGATCTGGGCGGATCCTATGCCAACGTCGGCACTGCGGTGACCGATTATGATTCCGGCATCATGCTGGGACCGCTCGAGATGCTGGGGGAGCAGCGCTATCAGTTCACATATTCCTGGATGGCGCCCTATGGATATGCCTTCACCCCGAATCCCCAGTTCACGTATCAGGATTTTGCAGGTAACGAGTATGTTCTCACTTCGTATACGTATTTCACTACAGGCGGCTCGGAGCAGTACGCCGTGATCGAAGGTACCATAGTGCTTGATTTCAGACCGACTCCGACACCAACCCCAGTCCCTACCCCAGTACCGACACCGGTGCCAACGCCCGTACCGACACCCGTACCGACCCCGGCCCCGACACCCGTTCCGACCCCGGTTCCAACGCCTGCCCCAACGCCGGTGCCCGAGCCTACACCTGAACCAACACCGGAGCCCACACCCGAGCCCGAGCCTGACGACGGGGAGACGGATGAACTTGTGCGCCAAATTGTGTTTTCGGGACCGCCGCTTGCACCCGGACAGCAGCCATCCCTGATCCGGGATGGACTGGACTGTGTTGAGCCCCGGGAGCTGACACTGCCCGGGGGCTGGAGACTTGAGATTCTGGATGTTGACAGCTTCAGGCCGGTGCCGAGGAGGCAGCCTCTGCAGGCACAGAAGTATCGCCTGCAGCTGGTCTGGACCGGGCTGCCGGGTGTCAGAACAGCGCCGCTACAGGAAATCTACATGTTCTATAACGATCTCATGATGACCTCCATGGCAGCGTATGGTCCTGGCGGAAACGATGTGATGACTGTCCTTGGCAGCACGGTCATAGATCTGTCGGATGTCGAGTCGCTCTATGGGCAGGAGCGCTTCATGCAGGGGGGAGACAGACGATATGTGTGTATCCGCTGAAGGAGAAGCCGAGACATCCGGGCCTTCGCAGCTGCCTTGGAAAAACTTTGAATCTGGCCTGCACTTTTATCGCCGTTACGTCCAGAAGACCTGCAAACGGTCTGGAACGGGGAGACAGGACAGGCAGGGTATTAACAGGCAGGGTATTAGTTGGGGATCGAGAATATGACAGATGCACATGCGGCACTCTCTGAGTCAGCTGAAAAAGAGTCGCCTGAAAAAGCGAAGATTGGTTATGTTCTGCCGTTCAGTTATGGCCTTCTCCTTATTGTGGCGGCCTTTTTCTACAATTCACCGGTGGAAATACTGACGGGCTTTATCAAGATCATTACCTCGCCTTCGCAGCTGATGACCGACTATATGGTTCTGACCAGTGTCGGAGCGGCGCTCTTTAATACCGGTTTGATGATGTGTCTGGGGGTGCTGCTGCTCGTCGTCAGCCATACACCGCTAAATGGCGGCGTGTTTGCGGCGCTGTTTACTGTGATGGGCTTCTCCAGCTTTGGTAAAAATCCCTTCAACGCGTTGCCCATTTTCTGTGGTGTCTACTTTTTTACGCGCCTGCTGGGCATCCCCTTCCGTGAGAAGGCGACCGTCGCACTCTATGGTACGGGACTCGGACCGCTGGTGTCGGCCGTGGCCTTTGTTCTGGAGCTGCCGCCCTTCCTGGCGCTGCCACTTGCTTTTGCCGTTGGCCTGCTGATCGGTTTCGTCCAGTCGCCCCTGCTGACATCCTTTTCGCGTTTCCATCGGGGTTACAGTCTCTATAATGCCGGCTTTACAAACGGAATTGCCGGGATGATTTTCATCTCGTTCATGAGCTACATCGGCTGCAAAATCGATAAGATTTCGCTGGTATACCGTGGCCCTTCGATCGGTCTGGCGGTACTGCTGGGGCTGGTCTTTGCATCATTGATGCTGATCGGCTTCTTTTTCGAGGGCAGATCGCTGCGCAGATACAGTCAGCTCCTGCAGAGTTCGGGACGCGCCGGCTCTGACTTTATGACTCAGTACGGCCATGGCATCAGCCTCTTTAACATGGGCGTCTGTGGCTTCGTGGGAATGGCCTATGCGCTGCTGATGGGAGGGCAGCTGAACGGGCCGATCATCGCCGGAATCATGATGATGGCCGGTTTCGGTGCCAACGGGAAACATCTGCGCAACATAACGCCGGTGCTGCTGGGTCTGGCACTGATTAATGTCCTGACCGGACACGACCCAACCTGGACATCGGCTGTGATTGCCGGGCTTTTCGGGACGTCGCTGGCACCTATTGCCGGCGAATACGGGACGCTGGCCGGCATGGTGGCCGGAGCGCTGCACATGACGCTGGTGGGAGTGGTGGGTAATCTGCATGCTGGTGTGGTGCTTTACAACAACGGTTTCTCGTGCGGTTTTATCGCGGCTTTTCTGGTGCCATGGCTCGAGCTGCTGGAAGATCATGGCTGGCTTCTCGGACGTAACGTCTCCCGCCGACTGGCCGGACGGGGTGGCCGGCAGCCGCTTGCTCTGAAGGGCGATGGCAATCCAGGTGAACGGCCGTCTGGCGCTGCATGACGGGCTGCCCGGCGAGCTGATGGAATTTCGCATGAATTTAATAGCCGCGTATGGTCCGGATGGCTGTGGCGATCATGCAGTTTCTCCCGACGGGTGGCACAAAACTGAATTAAGTGGAGAGTACATATGACAGATTCGCATACCGCGCCCCCTGCTCCTTTGGGAAAAGCAATGGCCGGACATGTTCTGATGGCCGCCTATGGCCTTTTGTTCATGGTGGCAGCATTCTTCTTCAACACTCCGCAGGAGGTATTGACGGGATTTCATAGCATTCTGATTTCGCCATCACAGCTCAGTACGGACTATATGGCGCTGACCAATGTCGGAGCGACGCTCTTCAATTCCGGCCTGATGACCGTTCTGGGAGCACTGCTGCTCATGGTCAGCCGCACACCTGCCAACGCCATTTCGTTCGCAGTGCTGTTCACGGTAATGGGCTTTTCCTGTTTTGGGAAAAACCCCTTTAATGCCACCCCCATTGTCCTGGGAGTCTTCCTGTTCACGCGGTTTATGCGCATACCCTTTCGCGAAAAGGCGACCGCCTCACTCTATGCCACAGGACTGGGCCCGCTGGTATCGGCACTGGCCTTTAGCACGGGACTGCCACCCGCACTGGCGCTGGCACTCAGTTTCGCTGTCGGCCTGCTGGTCGGCTTCATACTGCCGCCGTTGATGACGGCATTTATGCGCTTCCATCAGGGCTACTGTCTCTATAATGCCGGCTTCGTGAACGGAATTGTCGGGACGGTGTTTATCGCTGTCCTGGCCCATATCGGCTTTACCATCCCGCCAATGGCACTGGATTACCGTGGCAGTTCGGTCGGTCTGGCGGTGCTGCTGTCGCTGCTCTTTGGGTCGCAGATGCTGATCGGACTCAAACTGCAGGGCGGATCGCTGCGTGCTGCCTATGGTCGACTTATGCGAAGTTCGGGACGCGCCGTCACCGACTTCACAGTGCAGTATGGTCCCGGGCTCAGCCTCTTCAACATGGGGGTCTGCGGCTTCATGGGCATGGGCTATGCTCTGCTGCTGGGGGGACAGCTGAACGGGGCGATCTTCTCCTGCATCATGAAAATGACGGGCTATGGCAGCTACGGGAAGCATCCGCGAAATGTCACGCCGGTCATGCTGGGCGTGCTGTTGATGAATCTTGTGACCGGCCACAACCCCGGGACGACGGGGGCCGTGCTGGCGGCGCTGTTCGGGACTTCGCTGGCGCCGATTGCCGGGCAGTTCGGGCTCTTTGCCGGCCTGCTGGCGGGGGCGCTGCATGCGACCCTGGGGCGGGCGGTGGGCGTCCTGCATGCGGGTGTGATGCTGTACAACAACGGCTTCGCGGCCGGTGTCGTGGCAGTCTTCATGCTGCCCTGGCTCGAGCTGCTGGAGGAGCGCGGCTGGCTGCCCGGGCGTTTCGGTCGGCAGCCGCTGAATCTGGGGGGCGATGGGAAGAAATAGTGTCGGAAGGCTGAGTGGAACTTCGCAAAAATAAAAAAGGCCGCCTCCGGAGTGGGGCGGCCTCTTGTCTGTCTGTTGCTCAGGCGTCGCAGAGGGCCGTGAAGCGGTCGATGCGTTCCACGATGAGGTCCAGACTGCGATCCCAGAAGTCGCGGGTCGTGATGTCGATGCCGACCAGGGCGGCGGCGTCTTCAACCGTGTGGGTCGGGGTGGCAGTGAGGAGGGCGTTGTACTGGCGGATGAAGTCGGGGCCTTCGTCGAGGTAGCGGGCATAGAGGCCGGTGGCGAAGAGGGAGCCGAAGGCATAGGGATAGTTGTAGAAGCTCATATGCGATGAGTAGTAGTGGGATTTGCAGGCCCACATGTAGGGATGGAGGACATCCGGGTCAAGGCCGTCGCCGTATGCTTCGAGCTGAGCCTGGCGCATCATGTCGCAGAGAGTGTCGACGTCGAGGAATTCTGTCTGGCAGCGCTCGAAGACGCGGGACTCAAAGAGGAAGCGCGAGAGGATGTCGACCACCGTCTGGCCGAGTTCCAGCAGGCCATGGTCCAGGAGGGCGAGGCGCTCGTCGTCGGTCGTGGCCTGCTCGAGCATGTAACCGGCCAGGTGGATTTCGTTGAAGGTTGAGGCTGTCTCAGCGACGGGCATGGTGTAGTCGCGGTTGAGCGCTTCGTTGTCCTCTATGCAGAAGCCGTGCCAGGCGTGGCCGAGCTCGTGGGCCAGGGTGGAGATGGCGCCGAAGCTGCCGTCGAAGTTGGTGAGGATGCGGCTCTGTTTGATGACGGGGAGGTTGGCGCAGAAGGCGCCGCCGAGCTTGCCGTGGCGGGGGTGGACGTCGATCCAGGATTCGTCGAAGGCGCGTGCGTAGAGGGCGCCCATCGCGGGGTCGAGGGAGCCGAAGACGGCGACGATGAGGTCGCGGGCTTCGGTGATGGTGTAGCGCTTGGGGCTGCTGCCAAGGGGGGCGAAGAGGCCATGGAAGGGCAGGCGCTCGCCGAGGTCGAGGCGGCGGGAGCGGGCCTGGAAGTAGCGCGCGAAGTCGGGGAGGCGCTGGCGCATGGCGGCGATCATGGCGTCGAGGGTCGGGCGGCTCATCGCAGCCTGCTGGAGGGAGGCGTCGAGGGGGGAGGCGTGGCCGCGTTCGTGGTCGAGCAGGTTGACCTGGCGCTTGATGTTGTTGAGGGCGAAGGCGAGCGGGGTCGCAATTTGGGGGTAGGCGGCGAGCTCGGCCTGGTAGGCGCGTTCCCGGACGGCGGGGTCGGGGTCGTAGGCCAGATTGCGTACTTCGGTCAGGGTGAGGTGGCCGGACTCGGGCGTGCCGTCGGCTTCGGCGTTGGCTTCTGTGTTGGCTTCTGCTTCTGTGTTGGGCCAGGGGATGGTGAGCGTTGATGTCAGGCGTTCGAAAAGCTCGCCCCAGGCGCTGCCGCCGCTGATGTCAAGGCGGGCGGCGAGGGACTCCAAGGCCGGACTCATCTGGTAGCTGGCGGCGAGGCGGCGGCGGGAGAGTGTGTAGGTGTAGGGGGCGAGGGAGGGCTGGCGCTCAAGGTCTTCTGGCTTGGCGGCAGCGATCGCGTTGTTGAGGCGTACGTTGAGTTCCTGGAAGTCGGTGAGCTTCATTGCGAGGACGTTCAGCCGTCCGGCGAGATCAGCATTCATCACGTCGGTCGCCTGCTGCAGGGAGAGGAAGGAGAAGAGGCGGGTGCCGAGGCTTTCGAGCTCTTCGTTCAGGCGGATGCCGGCAACGATGAGCGGCAGGCCGTCGAGGGCATCGTAGGCGGGCAGGTTGGCGCGCAGTTCGTCGAAGCGCTCAAGGTCGGCGAGGAAGGCGGGATCTTCGAGGCCGTTATAGAGGGCATCGAGTGACCAGCGGTCGGCAGTAGTGGATGGATGTGCGTCGTTCATGTTGGACTTCCTTCTCGATTTGATGGAGGTAGTGTAGCGCAAATTGTGATCGTTGATGGCTGTGGCAGCGGATTTGGTGTGTGGTAATGCATTCCGCATGATTCGCGGCAACTCCGCATGATTTGCTGCGAATTCGCTTAATGATTCATCGAATGCTGCATCTTAACCGTGCCGCGCAGGTGTGTTTGCTCACTTTGAGCCTGGTTAGGCGTGTAAGATTCAGGCTTTTAATGCTTCGGGTGTGGAAGGTTGAGATTTTCTCTGCGGCGAATGGCTTTGAGTGTGCAATTTTTACGCTCTGGACGGAAATCGGTGTCTCTGAAGCAGCTGGGTTTGTCCAGAGAGTAAATTTTGCTCAGAAAGTGGCTTTGAGTGTGCAATTTTTACGCTCTGGACGGAATTCGGTGTTCCTGAAGCCGCTGGGCTTGTCCAGAGCGTAAATTTTGCTCAGAAAATGGCTTTGAGTGTGCAATTTTTACGCTCTGGACGGAAATCGGCGTCCCCGAACGGGCTGCGGTTGTTTCCGAGACAAGCTTCGCAGTCCAGAACGCGATTTTTACACCAGAGGGGTTTGGATCATGTTCATTTGACGCAACGGAAACATGCGCCGCCCGACAATACTACATCCTCGGCTCCGCCATTGCCGCCCGCTTCGCCTTCTCTTCTTTTTCATTTGTTTTATAGCGAGCACACCAGCCAGCGAGCACATCTGCGGCGAACATCTCTGCTGCCAAATACACCGGCCACAGAGTGAGCACATCAGCCAGAGAGCGCTTCTCCAGCGAATACACCAGCCGGCTACCACAGTTGCAGCAGCAAACATCCACCTGCAACTGGCAGGAATCAGAAACTTATGGATACTGAAAGGAGGGAGTCCAAGACGCAGGCAGATCATGTACTTTCGCCTGTGTTCCGGCTATTCTAAACTAGCCTATGGGCTGTGCGGCCGTACAGACGGATTGGGAGGTGAATATGCGGATCGCAATTGGATCGGATCATGTGGGGCTGGATCTGAAGAAGACGCTCATCGCGGATTTAGAGGCGCTGGGGCACTCAGCAATCGACTGTGGCTGCTATCAGCCGGGCAGTACCGACTACCCGATCTGGGGCGCGGCGGTCGGGCAGGCGGTGGCGCTGGGCCGCGCGGACCTCGGTGTCGTGGTCTGCGGTACTGGGATTGGCATTGGCATCGCGGCCAGCCGCATACCGGGTGTGCGCGTTGCGACAGTCAGTGAGCCCTACTCGGCTGTGCTGGGCCGCCAGCATAACAACGCCAACGTGCTGGCCATGGGCGCACGCGTGGTGGGTGTGGAGGTAGCCAGGAGAATCATGCGGGTCTTCCTGGAAGCAGAGTTCGAGGGCGGCCGCCATCAGCGTCGCGTCGATCAGCTGGAGGAACTTGCCCGTGACCCGCACGCGCTCGACGCCCTGCGCCCAAACACCGCAAGTCCAGACGCTAAGAGTCCGGACACCGCAAGTCCAGATGCTGCAAATCCAGATGCTGCAAGTCCGGACACTCAGAACCAGGACATTGAGAAATGAAGCGAACACAGGGACAGCCCGTGCGGGTACTCGTAGTCGGCAGCATGAACATGGATCTGGTGCTGACGGTGGAGCGCTTTCCGCAGCCGAATGAGACGGTGTTCGGGACGACAACACGTGAGGTTCCAGGGGGGAAAGGCGGCAATCAGGCTGTGGCGGCGTGCCGTCTGGGTGCCGAGACGCGCATGGTCGCGGCGGTCGGCGCTGATGCAAACGGACGCAAGCTCGTCGCGGGCCTGGCAGCTGAGGGCATTGCCACAGACAGCATAGCCGAACTTGAGACGGCGGCGACCGGCCTCGCTGTCATTCCCGTCGATGCGGACGGCAACAATCAGATCATGGTCTTTCCGGGGGCGAATCTGGCACTCGACGTGGAGCAGGTGCGGGCGGCGTTTACGTCCGGCCCCACATCAGCCGGCCCCACAGCGGATGTCGTCCTGCTGCAGCTGGAGATCAGCCCGGCCGCGATCCGGGAGACTGTCAGGCTGGCCCGGGAGCAGGGGATCCTGACGGTGCTGGATGCGGGGCCGGCAGGGGCGGTGGAGGTGGCGGACTTCGCAGGGATTGATGTCATCAGCCCCAATGAGTCCGAGACATTGGCCTGGACCGGAATCGACCCGGTCGATGACGCCGCATGTCAGGCAGCGGCGGAGCTGCTGCTCCAGAAAAGCGGCGCCCGGATGGCGGTGCTGAAACTGGGGCGGCGCGGGGCCTGGCTGCAGCCGCTTGGTGCAGCGGGACGGCGCTTCCCGACCTTTGAGGCGGTGCGCGCGGTTGACTCGACGGCGGCCGGGGACGCGTTCACGGCCGCGCTGGCACTGCGCTTCGTGGAGACGGGCGACTGGGAAGAGGCGGTGCTTTTCGGCAACGCAGCCGGGAGCATTTGTGTGTCACGGCATGGGGCGCAACCGTCCCTGCCGCAGCGTGAGGAGGTTCTAAGCTTCCTCGCAGAACAGGGAGGAATTACGGGATGACAGCAAAAACACAGAACTGGGACTGGATTGATGCCCACCTCCATGCGGAGTCGGGCATGCCGCTTACGGTGCTTGACAGCATCGATGCGATGGAGCGGCGAAACGGCTATGCCAGCTGGGCCTTTGCGTCGCTGGCGGCCTCGCGCGATCCAACTCAGAACGCCATCGCCCTTTACCTGAAGTGGCGCTTCCCCAACGCCTATGCGCTGGCGGGTTTTGACTACCAGACGGACTACGGACCGGGCTCGACACCGGCCTCAGAGATCCTTGAGCTCATTGCGATCGGCTGCGACGGCGTCAAGTGCATCGAACAAAAGCCGACCACGCGCATCCGCCTGGGACTGTCACCGCTCGATCCGGCCTTTGACCAGGCGCTCACGGCGCTGGAGGCCCGCGACATCCCGGTGCTGATGCATGTGGGCGACCCGCCGACCTTCTGGGATCCCGAACGCGTGCCCGACTGGGCGCGCGCAAACGGCTGGTTCTATGCCGAGGGCGATTTTGTCGACCTGGAGGATCTCTATACCGAGCATGAGGAAATGCTCGGGCGGCATCCCGGTCTGCGGGTGCTCTTCGCGCACTTCTTCTTCATGTCGCCCAGCCCCGAGCGGCTCGCCGACTGGCTGCAGCGCTTCCCAAACATGAATGTCGATGTCACCTCCGGCAGCGAAATGTACTACGACTTTTCCCGCGACCCGGCGTTCTGGCGCGGCTTCATGCGTGAACACCGCAGCCGCATCATCTACGGCACCGACTCGGTGCCGGCAGCGCGCAGTGACAGCCTGCCCGGCGACGCGATCAACCGCATGCAGCGGGAGATGCTGTCGCGGACGGGTCCGGTGCACTACGACGGGGATGTACTGGAGGGGCTGGGGCTCGACACTGAGACGCTGCGGGCCATCACCAAATTGAATGCGGAGCGTTTTTTAGGCGCGAAACCCAAGCCACTCGACCGTGAGCGCGCGGTGGCCTGGCTCGACCGCCTGCTCATCCATGCGAAGACTGCCAACCGCGAGCTGGTGACCGAAATCCGTGGAAAGATCGCCAGCGGGGAATGCGCTGAATAACCGGCAGATTTTTTGCCTCCGGAAAAGCCTGCAACTTCGTGTTTGCAGGCTTTTTTGATGGCGCCATCGAGGCGCATCCCGATCACTGGATGGCGGATGAAATCATGAAATTCCTTTCAAAGTGTTAGAGTATGATTATGTTGTATAGTCTATGAAAGAAGAGTCTGCGAAAAGCGTTCAGTGCTGATCCAGCGGTCGAACACGGAATTAGAGGAAACCTTTTACATGGACACCTGGGCGCTTATTCTCATTTTGTTCCTGTTGCTGATAGGGGCCTCGTTTTGCGCAGCGACTGAGATCAGCTATTCCTCCCTGAATAAGATCAGGCTCAAACATAAGGCGGATAGCGGCAGTAAAAGAGCCCTGATGGCCAGGTCCATTCTGGACAATTTCGACAGTGCACTTGTCACCCTGCTGATTGGCAACAACCTGACTCATAACGGCTTTGCGGCCATCGCAACCCTCCTGGCCACGCGCTATTTCGGCACTGAGTATCTGACCTGGACAACGCTGTTAACCACACTCATCGTCTTTTTGTTCAGTGAGATGATCCCTAAAAGCTTCGGCAGGTCCAATTTCAACTATGCCCTGAACGTATCGTTCGTCTTAAAGTTCTTTATAAAAATACTGAAGCCGTTCAGCCTGTTCTTCATGGGCATTTCAGCGGTTGTGACAAAGCTCTTCCCCGGAGAAGATGAGCCGGAGATCAATGAGGAGGAGTTTTTCCAGATTGTCAAAAATGTCGGTGAGGAAGGCCTCATCAGTGAAAGAGATCACCAGCTGATCTCTTCCGCGCTGAACTTTGACAGGAAGAAAGTACGTGACATCTACACCCCGATAGAACAAGTCGTGTCGCTTGATGTCGACAGAGATAAAAAGGAGATTGTCAGCGTTTTCAAGGCTACCGGGTTTTCACGCTATCCCGTTTATGAGGGCGATCCGGGAAATATCATAGGGGTGCTCCAGACCAAGGGCTTCTACAAAAGCTGTTTTCAAAATAGAGACTTCGATTTGAAGGAGATTCTGCTTAAACCCTATTTCGCCAAACCGGACATGCTGATTGATGACCTCATGAACGAGCTCAGCATGAATAAAATACATTTCGCCATGGTGGGCGACCGCCGCGGGAAGTACCTGGGTATCGTAACGCTTACGGATATTCTGGAAGAGCTTATCGGTGAGATAAAGGATAAGCCGACCAGAAAACGCAGCGGGGAGGGGGTGTAAAGATGCCTGAGGTCAGTGTCCTGCATTATATCGGCATCATCGTCTGCATCCTTTTCTCTGCCTTTTTCTCTGCTTCGGAAATCGCCTTCTCTTCCGTAAACCTTATGCGTTTAAAGAGCAAGGCTGCGGCAGGTAATGTGGCTGCGCGCCTGGCGGTCCACATTGTGGAGAATTTTGACAATACCCTGTCGACCATATTGATAGGGAACAATCTGGTCAATATCGCGGCAACCTCCATTTCCACCGTGATCGTGCTCAGTCTGGTAGGCGAGCAGGGGACCCTGATGGGTACGCTGGTCATCACCGTGATCATCCTCATCTTTGGGGAGATAGCGCCTAAAATCATTGCCAGGAATATTCCGTTCCAGTTTGCCCTCTTCGCATCCCTGCCGGTTCGGGTTCTCATGATCCTGCTTTCTCCCGTGATCAAAGTGGTTGTGGCCATCGTGGGTCTCTTTTCCAAAAAATGGACGAAAGAGGATGACGGGAAAATGACGGTGGAAGAATTGACCACCATCATCGAGCATATCGAGGATGACGGGATCATTGATAAAGAGAAGTCAGATCTCCTGCAGTTGACCCTGGAATTCTCTGACATAAGCGTATCTGAGATTATTACTCCCAGGCGTGATCTGGTGGCCATCGATATTGATGACGACAAGGAAGAGATTATGGAAACGGTTCTCAATACGCCGTTTACCAGACTGCCCGTATATGAGGAGAGTATTGACAGCATCATAGGAATTCTGCATGTCGGGCGTCTGCTCGAAAGATTGATCGACAAGGATGTTAATGACAGCTCCGGCATGAAGGATGTGATCACCGAGCTGCTGGAAAAACCCATCTTCATTTTTGAAACCAAGAAGCTGCCAGAAACATTCAACATGCTCAATGCGCACAAGATGCCCATGGCCATCGTCGTGGATGAATATGGCGGCACCGCCGGTCTTCTGACTGTTGAAGATATCGTTGAAGAGCTGGTTGGAGAAATCTGGGACGAATACGACACGGTCCGCAACCATATCCGCCAAACCGGTGAAGGCCTGTATGAAGTGGACGGCGATCTGAGCCTGCGGGAATTCTCCATGGAGCTGGACATCGATCGCCGGCTGCTCGACAGCGAATACAACACCGTCAGCGGCTGGCTGATCGACAGATTCAAGGGGCTTCCGAAAGTGGGAGATGCGTTCAGGATCGAGAACATCTACGTGAAAGTTCTGACCATGGAAGAACACCGCGTCGATAAGATCCTGGTCTGCGTCCTGGACTTTGATCTGGAAGACGAATGAAATGAAATGAAGGCTGCGGCAGCCCCTGCGGGCAGCCAGGCAGTCCGTTCCCTTGGGCAGTTTGCCAGTCCCCTCAGGTAGCGGGGCTTTTCCCTCAGGTAGCCCCGCTTGCCCAGAGCGTAAAAATTGCACAGAAAAGCTCTCGAAGTGAGCAAAATTTACGCTCTGGACGGATTCGGAGGCTCATGGACCGGTCCCGCATGTCCAGAGCGTAAAAATTGCACAGCAGGGAAGTGAGTTTGCGGAGTATTCCATCCTTTCGCAGCACAGGTTGCATAAACAGCTGGCTTCTGTACCGCGCATGTGTCACGCACTCAGAAAACGACCGCTTTCCGGCTCCCGGCTCCCGGCTGGCTTCAATCGGTTCCTGGGGCAGCCACTCCGCCACCCGCCACCTGTCGCCCGGCCACCGCCGCAGCTACAGCCGCCGGATCCCGGGCGTCTGGCGCCGCTCCCGCCTCGCGGACTGCCGACCGAAGTCGCCGTCGCCACGCCCACCGTACCCGTCGTTCCCGTCGAGCCCGCCGCCCCCGCGCCCCCGCCCGGCCGCGTACAGCCACGCCGCGATCCACGCTGCGGCCGGCAGCGTCAGCAGCAGCCCGATGCTCCCGATCAGGGCCTGCAGGATATCGATCGCCACGGCTTCAATATTGAGC
The DNA here is from genome assembly GCA_030055235.1 of Bacillota bacterium. GTDB lineage: Bacteria > Bacillota > Clostridia > Saccharofermentanales > Fastidiosipilaceae > JAEZYR01. The sequence continues at coordinate 9,052 of JASGUW010000129.1, read as the reverse complement.
AGATAATAAAGCGAACCCTCAATCGAAATCATCAGCAGCACCGCCACCAGCTGGCTGCCGATATAGGCCAGAATCAGAGTATTCGTCATCGTCCCCATGACGTCGCGCCCCACAGCGATGCCCGCCTGACGCAGGCGCCGCCGCGTAATCCCGGGCGAAATCTCCTGCATCTCCCGCAGCGCCGACGCAATCGACATCGCCACGTCCATCAGCGCACCCAGCGAACCGATCAGGATCGCGGCGAAGAGCAGCGCCCGCATGTCAATCTGACGGCCGTGCTCGGTCATGTGCAGGAAGGTGGCCTCCTCGCTGACAAAGCCGCTCAGCCGCAGCACCCGGCTCATGATCAGGCTGATGAGACCCGACGCAACAAGCCCCACCGTACAGGAAAGCGAAGCCGCCGCTGTCATCCGATTGACCCCGTTGACCAGACTGTAGGTCATCACAATCGTGTAGATGCAGACAAAGAGCGCGGTAACGTAAATGTTTTCACCCTGCAGGATGGCGGGAATCAAAATGGCGAAGACGGCAACGAACGTCAGCACCAGAGAGACCAGCGTGCGCACACCCTGGCGGCGTCCATAGAGGATGAGTGCCAATGCGAAGACCACCCCCAGACCGACAATCCAGGGCAGGCGGTTGTAGTTGACGAAGCGCCAGCTCACCGCCCCGGTTTCGGCACCCTGAGCTTCGGTGCCCCCGCCACCGCCCTCATCGGCCGTCGGCACGGCCATCGGCTGCAGCAGAACCCGGCTGCCCGGCCGCACCGCGTAGTCCGTCGCCCGATCCAGGAAGTTGTCGATCAGCTGCTCCGCCATGACGACCGTTCCCGCCCCAGGTCCCGACGTCAGTCTGGCCGTGAAGCGCAGCCGGCGCTGGCCGGCCTCGCCCTCCGCCAGCGGCCGCCCGTCCGGCAGCGGATCCCCGGCGATATCCACGTGGAGGTCCTCTGTCACCGCCTCGACACGGGCGCGCGTGACAACTGTTTCGACCATGCTGCTGTGGCGTCCCTGGCCCGGCCGTACCCAGACAAACCATGCTGCGGCGAGCACCGCCAGTGCCACGGCGCTGACGGCCAGATCCCGGAGCCACCCGGCGGATCCGGCGCGCCCGGCGTATCCGGCAGACCCGTCGCGTCCGTCGCGCCCGTCGCGCGTCATTCGCCGACCCGTCCCTTCGCGGCGACCCGGTCCAGGTACTCGCGGCGCAGCCCCGGGGCGGTTTCGTCGGCCTTCACCGCCCGGATGGCCCGCGCCAGCGCCCCGGCATAGACGTCCAGCACCACGCGGCCCTTCTCCTCCGTGGCCAGCCGGGGATCGCCGACGATGTTCTCCGGGTAGTCGGCATACCACCAGAGCGGCCCGGTGACTCCGGCCTGGCGCAGGTGGCGGAAGCGCCCCAGCGGCCTGACCGGCTCTTCCGGCGTGAGCTCGAGCCGCGCGGTGCCGGGGCGGCAGGCCATGAACAATGAGGTTTCCCGCTCGCAGGCATGTCCGCCGAAGTCGCTCTCCCAGAGGGCCGCGATCCGTGCCGCTTCGGCCTCGGTCAGCTGGCCATGGGTCGATGTCTGATAGAAGGTATAGGGCAGTTCGCGATCCATGTTGGCCATTGCGAAATAGTCAAGCATGTGCGAATTGCCGCCGTGGGCGTTGACGACCAGGATCTTCGTGAAACCATTCGCCGCGATCGACAGCAGCAGGTGGTCGAAGGCTTCCAGAGCGAAAGCGGCCGGGAAGTTCACCGTGCCGGAGAAGGCGGCGGCCTCGTGCACCTGCATCATGTACCAGGCGGGGAAGACGACGGCCGGCTCGATCTCGGCCGCCCGGCAGGCTACGGTATGGGCGATGATGGCATCGCAGCCGAAGGGCAGGTGCTCACCGTGGCGTTCGAGCGAACCGGTCGGCACAATACACAGGCCGGTCTGACGGACGGCCTGTTCAAAATCGGAAGGTACAAGATGTTCCCAGCGCATGCGTCACACTCCTCTGACTTGCTGCCTGAGATGATAACAAAAAAGAGGGGCCGCCTCTCCGGAGACAGCCCTTCTTTATCTGTTTTTCCAGTCGCGTACGGGACGCGGACGCGCCCTAGCCCTTTACCGAACCAATCATGACGCCCTTCACGAAGTGCTTCTGAATGAAGGGGTAGACACAGAGAATCGGTACCGTCGCCACGATGATCGTGCAGTACTGCACCAGCTCGCGCGCCGCGTAGACCAGGTCGGCCTCGCCGCCGGTCTGCGTCATGTCACCGCTCATGTCACTCATCTTGTTGGCCAGCAGGATCTGCCTGAGTGTCAGCTGCAGCGGCCACTTGTTCTGATCCTCCAGATAGATGGCTGCATTGAACCAGGCATTCCAGTGTCCGACCGCATAGTAGAGGACCAGAACGGCGATGGTCGCCTTCGTCAGCGGGAGCATGATCTGGGCGAAGATTCGGAAGTGACCGGCACCATCGAGTTTGGCCGATTCTTCCAGACTTTCGGGCACCGCGGAGAAGGCCGTCCGCATGATGATCAGATTGTAGGTCGAAACCAGACCCGGCAGGATGATCGCCCAGCGGGTGTCGTAGATCCCAAGAGAGCGCACCAGCAGGAAGGACGGGATCATGCCGCCGCTGAAGAACATGGTGAAGGTCAGAATCGCCATCAGCACATTCCGCCAGAGGAACTGCTGGCGTGACAGCACATAGGCGCCCAGGGCCGTAAAGGCCAGGTTCAGAGTCGTGCCGCCGATCACGTAGATCAGCGTGTTCATGTAGCCGGTGCTCACGTTCGGATTTTGCAGAACTAACTGATAGCCGCCCAGTGTCATGGGGAAGACCGGTGCCAGGAGCAGGCCGGATTGTTTCTGCAGCCCGATGGGGTCACTGACAGAGGCGAAGAGGACGTAGAGGATCGGATAGAGACAGATGAGCGACAGGAAGCTCAGGAAGAAATAGTTAAATACCGTGAAGACCCATTCGGCAGGGGTTCGCTTAATCTTGTTCATCGCCGTTCCTCCTCACCACAGGCTCGTGCCGGAGAATTTCCGGCTGAGACGGTTTGAAATAAGAATCAGGCCGAAGTTAATCACGGAGTTGAAGAGACCGACTGCCGCACTGAAGCTGAAGTCGTTCTCAATGATGCCGATACGATAGACATAGGAAGAGATGACGTCCGCCGTCTCATAGGTTGAGGCGTTGTAGAGCAGGATGACTTTTTCAAAGCCAATATTCATCAGCGTACCCATGCGCAGGATCAGCAGGATGATAATAGTCGGTGCGATGCCCGGGATCGTGATGTGCAGGGCCTGCTTGAAGCGGCCGGCGCCGTCAATGCGGGCGGCCTCATAAAGTTCCTGGTCAATGCCGGCAATCGCCGCCAGATAGATGATCGAGCCCCAGCCCATCTGCTGCCAGATGCCCGAAGCCACATATATGGTGCGGAAGGCCGTTTCCTCCTGCAGCCAGGCCTTTCGCTCGCCTCCGAAGAACGCGATGATGTCGTTGATGACGCCGTCCTTGGCCAGGAAGTTGACCAGCAGACCGGCAACGACAACCAGAGAGATGAAGTAGGGGAGATAGGTGACCGTCTGCGTGACCCGCTTGAAGACGCGGTTTTGCACTTCATTCAGCAGCAGGGCAAAGAGGATCGGCAGCGGGAAGCCAAAGATGAGCTGGCCGAGCGACAACAGCAGCGTGTTGCGCGTCAGCCGCCAGGCATAGGGACCGGAGAAGAAGTCGATAAAGTGCTTCAAGCCGACCCACTCACTGCCGAAGAAGCCCCGCCGCGGCTTGAAGTCGCGGAAGGCGATCTGCAGGCCGTACATGGGCCCATAGTGGAAGATGATGTAATACGCCAGAACCGGCAAAAACATCAGCAGCAGTGTTCCGTTCATGCGGAAGTCGTTTTGGATAGCGTGCAGCGTAAACTTGCGTTTGCGCTGCCAACGCCCTAAGGTCGGGCGCTTCGTGGTTTGCAGCGATCCATCGGCCATGGCTGTCCTCCTCACGTCTCAGCCCGATCAGAGCTGTTTGCCTCGGGATGAGCGGCAGAGCCCGAAACACTCTTAAAGAAAGTTAATAAATTTGGTACAAAATCGGCCGGCTTTCCTTTGAAAACCGGCCGACCTGTTCAGCGTTTAGCGGGCGTTGAAGCGCTCAAGTGCATCCGACTGCAGTTCGCAGGCACGTGCGACGTCGTGATCCTGCATCGTCTGGAGGTAAGCATCGAAGTTGGCTTCGATATCCAGAGCGCCGGTGATGAACTTGATGGTGTTCTCCTCACGATAGGTGTTCAGGTTGGTCATGATCTTGGAGTACTCATCACCTTCCAGCGCCGTCAGCGTGATCGGCGGCAGAACGTAGCTGGTATCCATCAGCTCCCAGACTTCGCGGATATCCTGCTCCATCTCAGGGATGAAACGGCGCGGGTTCGAGCGCAGGTCACTCTTCAGGTAGCCGCCGTTGTGCAGGCGGATGACGCTGCGGTTGCGGTCGAAGTTGGCGTAGCTGTTGTCCTTGATATCCGGCACGTAGTCGGGGCGGCCGGTCTTCTCGTCGATCGAAAGGAAGGATTCACCCTCGATACCGAAGTTGCAGGCGATGTAGCCCTCGTCGGTGTAGTTCCAGTCAAGCCACTGCACGGCGACCTCAGGAATTTCGCAGCTGTCGCTGACGAGCACGTAGTAGCCGCGGATCAGGTTGTTGCGGTAGGCCCAGTGGACATCAGGTCCATCGGCGAACTTCGGCGTCTGGGCGCCGACAAAGGTGATGCCCTGGTTCTTCAGCTCGAGCGCGGTGCTGGTGCCCTGCACGACCGCACCGGCCTTGTTGTTGAGATAGAAGGTACGGGCACGGGCAACGTCCATGGAGGGGAAGTCGTCGTTGATGTAGCCCTTTTTGTACCAGTCGGCCATCAGCAGCAGGTAGTCCTTGTACTCGGGCGTGGCGGGACCGTACTGAATCTGGTTGTCCTTCAGGAAGAAGAGCGGGCCGATGTCAAATGCGCTGATGAAAGCTCCGGTGATCTCAAACAGGCCGTTGCTGCCATAGGAGGCGCCGCCCCAGACCAGCAGCGGCCAGCCCTCGGGTTCCTTCTCCTTGAACTTGGCGAGCATGGTTTCCCAGTCCTCAATGGTCTCAGGGACTTTGAGGCCGAGCTCATCGAGCCAGTCCTTGTTTACCTGCGGGCCGATCCAGGCGTTTTCGCGGTTGATCGTGGTGTCCATGCCGTCCTGATCCGAGCAGAGCATGCCGAAGCCCATCAGATTACCAGTGTCGGTATAGGCCTCTTTACGTACGTCGGGATCGGAGTTGATGATGCGCATGTAGTTCGGCGCATAGATCTCGGCGAGCTCGTTCAGGCGGATGAAGTAGCCCTCAGTGATGGCGCTGTCGATACCGCCGGTATAGTAGGCGTCAACGCGCTCAACAATGTCCGGCAGCCTGTCGGAGTTCAGCATCAGGTTGAATGCCTGGCGCTCCTCACCGGCCGGGGGATGAATAAATGTGACCTCAACGCCGGTCGCCTTCGCCTTCGCCTTATAGGCCAGGTTCTCAGACAGCGACTTGATCGTCTCACGCGTCACAGCATCCAGTTCTACCCAGTAGGTCAGCTTGTGGTTGCCTTCGATCGGATAGACGGCTTCTTCTTCAGACTCTTCTGGTGCCTCAGTCTTCTCCGGCGCTTCGGTCTTTTCCGGAGCCTCAGTCTTCTTGGCTGCCTCGGTTGTTTTCTTTGGCGCAGCGGTGGTCGGCGAAACGGCTGGTTTACCGCAGGCGGCCAGTGCAAGCAGGGCAGCCAGCACAATGCCGATTAAACGTTTCCTCGAAACTGCCATTCATTCTCCTCCAATACAGGTCCGGGTCCAGTCAGTTTAAGGTTCTCTTAACGAGAGCGTAGTAAACCGACGGACGGCAATCAGTACAAGAAGTTTAGTAATGAAAGTCAGTTTAGTCAATGAAATGTCAATAAAATTACTTTCAGGATGCTGAAATGTCCAACGACTTGCCGGGGGAGTCTGGAGATTCCGTGGCATACGCGCTATTCTTAAACAAATTATAGAAATGAGGTACCCCTCATGTCCACCCCTGAAACTGCTCTTGTTCGCGAAATCAACCATGCCGGTCTGCGCGTTGCCGACATGGAGACCTCGCTGGTTTTCTACCGCGATCTCCTCGACGGCCGGGTCATCCGCGACGCCCGCCCCCTGACAGGTCCCGGCCGCTTCGTCTACGTACAGCTGGCCAACTCCGTGGTCGAGCTTGTCGAGAGCCGCGCCGACGACCCCCAGCTTGGCTGGCAGCACATCGCCTTTCTCACCACCCGTGCCCGCCCCATTGCCACCATAGTGGATGATGTACGCGAAGCCGGCCACAGCATCACCGCACCCGCCCGCCGCTCCGGAACCGGCCACGGCAGCCTGGCCTTCTTCCGTGACGCCAGCGGCATGGTCTGGGAGCTGCTCGAACGGGAGGAGGACATCCGCATCCCCGCGCTCGACAACCGCGTCATCGACGCCGTCGCCGAGTTCCGCATTGAGGTCGCGCCCGCCGCGGCCCCCGTCCTGGCCCGCCTCCTCGGCGAAACGCTCGGCCTGCCCGCCGCCGGCCCCGGCCTCTGGCAGCTCGGCCCGGACCGCATCGCCGTCCGCACGGTAGCCACGGCACCCGAGCGCCCCTTCGCAGGCCTCGTCCTCAATCTCAAGAGCCCGGACAGCCTGCCGCCCGTCCTCCGCGAACAGGTCCGTGACGGACTGCTCCACGGTCCTGATGGGGAGTGCCTGCGGCTTGAAGCTTCGCATAATAAATAAGGTACTTAAATATAAAAGGAGTGAAGCATGAAACGCTATGCTCAGGTAGGAATCGGTGGCCGTGCCCGTTTTTTCTATGAGGCTCTGGCGACGCGTTATCAGGACACGGCCCGGCTCGTGGCCTTCTGTGACACGAACCGGACACGGATGGACTACGCCAATGAGCGTCTCCGGGCGCTCGGCCACCCGCCCCTGGCGACCTATGCCGCCTCTGAATTCGAGCGCATGATCGCCGAAACGCGCCCTGATGTTGTGATCGTCACCACGATTGACCGCACCCACCACCGCTACATCGTCAGAGCCATGGAGCTGGGCTGCGATGTCATTACTGAAAAACCGCTGACCACCGATGCCGCGAAGGCCGCCCTGATCCGCGACGCCATGCGCCGCACCGGCCGCGATCTTCGCGTTACATTCAACTACCGCTATGCCCCCTTCAACACGAAAGTCCGTGAGCTCATCCACGACGGCGCGATCGGGAATGTACTTTCAGTGCACTTTGAATGGCTGCTTGATACCTCTCATGGCGCCGACTACTTCCGCCGCTGGCACCGCGACAAACGTAACAGCGGCGGCCTGCTGGTGCATAAGGCCACGCATCACTTCGATCTGGTGAATTTCTGGATCGCTTCAGTGCCCGAACTTGTCTTCGCACAGGGCAGGCTTGGTTTTTATGGCAAAGAAAACGCTGAAAACCGCGGCATCGACCGCTTCTACTACCGCGCCCACGGCTCTGCCGCCGCCGCAGACGACCCCTTCGCGCTTGATCTTGAGGCAAGCGAGACTCTGCGCCGTCTCTATCTGGAGGCCGAGGCGGAGGACGGCTACCTGCGTGACCAGTCGGTCTTCGGTGACGGCATCAGCATCGAGGACGTCATGGCCGTCCAGGTCCGCTACCGCAGCGGCGCCCTGATGAGTTATTCGCTCAACGCCTATCTGCCCTGGGAGGGTTTCCGGGTGGCTTTCAACGGCGATCGCGGCCGCCTGGAGATGGAAGTCGTCGATCAGGCCTATATCTCGGCCGCAGGTCACCAGGCCGAAGAGGGCGTCCTGCGCGGCGAGCGTATCATCCTCTATCCTCTCGGCGCCGAGCCGCGGCTGATTCCTGTCGAGAAGCAGGAGGGCGGTCACGGCGGCGGCGATCCCGTCCTGCTCGACGACCTCTTCGCGGCCCGTCCGGCGCCCGATCCCTTCGGTCGTGCTGCCGGCTACGAGGACGGCCTGATGTCGATCCTGACCGGCATCGCCGGCAACCAGTCCATGGCGACGGGCCTGCCCGTGCGCATCGGCGACCTCATCCGCGACTACGACCTGCTCTAGCGGCGGGTCGGCTGGCGGCTGGGCGGCAGGTCGGCTGGCGGCTGGGCAGCGGGCCGGCTGGGTCGGCGGGCGGCTGGGCGACGGGTCGGCGGGTCGGCTGGGCGGCTGGGCAGCGGGTCGGCTGGTCGGCTGGCGGCTGGGCAGCGGGTCGGCTGGTCGGCATGTCGGCTGGCGGCTGGGCAGCGGGTCGGCAGGTCGGCTGGCGGCTGGGCGGCAGGTCGGCTGGCGGCTGGGCGGCTGGGCGACGGGTCGGCTGGGCGGCGGGGTCGGCTGGTCGGCTGGCGGCTGAGCGACGGGTCGGCTGGCGGCTGGCGGCAGGTCGGCGGGTCGGCTGGCGGCTGGGCAGCGGGTCGGCTGGGTCGGCGGGCGGCTGGGCGGCAGGTCGGCTGGCGGTTGGGCAGCGGGTCGGCTGGGTCGGCAGGTCGGCTGGGTCGGCTGGCGGCTGGCGGCTGGGCAGCGGGTCGGCGGGTCGGCTGGCGGCTGGGAGCCGACAATTGAGAGGATGGGGAGGCAGGAAAACGGTTCAAAATCGGATAGGTGACACCTACACCATGGTTGTTGATGCAGTTCGAGACCGAATCTAATAAGTGTTCACTCTACCTCGCATTTTGATGCATCATTCCTTGCTCCCAGCACAGCTAATGTTCAAGTTCTTCCCCTGGCTTCGGGGCAATATCGAAGAATTTGTCCAGGAGTGGACAAAAAATGCGCTGGTGCCCCGAAACCGGGGCAGGAACGAAAAAATTGTCCAGGAGTGGACAAAAAATGCGCTGGTGCCCCGAAATCGGGGCAGGAACGAAAAAATTGTCCAGGAGTGGACAGCATCCTGTATTGTAGGTATAGGCAGATCCACTCAAGAGAGCGTGAATAGAGCAAACGTGAATAGAGTGAAGAAGAAGGATGATACCTCTTGTTGAGTGGATTTGCTTGGAACGAAG
>JASGUW010000128.1 GCA_030055235.1 Bacillota bacterium | reverse complement strand
TCCTGGAGCACAGCCACTCCAGCATGCTGAGCATCGGATCAGGGCTGTCCATGAACTGGAATAGTAAACCTTCAAAATTCGTGGTATTCTTGCTTTGAGCCATTGGGGTTCTCCTCCTTGTGAATGTGTTAGCAACATCCATTGTAGCGGAGTCCCGGTGGCTTGCCCATTCCTCCTCACCCTGGGCAAAGTTGCGAACTTCAGTGTACTCTATCCTCATAGGTCTTGGCTTATAGACGCGTTAAAGTTTTGAAGTAGTATAAAAGATGATTAACGGCTGTCACCCGAACGATAGGGTGACAGCCGTATTGATCATTCAAGGCTTATTCAGCCCGTCATGAAGTGTCCGAAGTTATCCCCTCAGGCCATGCGGAATTCCGCGACCTTGACTTTCTCTCCCGTCAATCCGGCAAAGGGTCCGGGAAGGATCGTATCGCCCCTGCGCTCACCGAAGTAATCCTCATCAAACACGATCGGCGTCTCATCCGGGTTTTCAAAGCGCTGCTCCGGCTCAAACGCCAGGCCCAGCGTTTCGGTGTTGATCAGTTCATTACGGAAACCTTCCAGCAGCGAGTACACATTGGTGTTCAAGTAGTACTTGCCGTCCTTCTCCGTCAGTTCCGCTCTGGCCTTCACGTCCGCGCGGATCAGGCCATGTTCCTCATGCTTGCTGACAGAGGCGCCGCCAAAGTACGCGTTCCCCTTCACCCACACGGGCAGATGGCCGAAGTGATAGGTCGCCAGCGCGCGCATATCGGGCTCCTGTCCCATCATGAAATGGGAAATCCATTCGTCATAGGTGGGGAAGATATCCAGGGACGCGGTGCCGACCACCTCATAATCGTTGTTTTGAGCCGTGTTTGATTTATCGGTGACGGGATAGTGCTGGATAAAGATATTGTTATAGATCCTGTCGTCTCCGTGCAGGATGGTCATAAAGCCCGCCACTTCCGTGCGGTGACGGATATGGTAAGGCGTATACCGCGGTTCGCGCTGGCCGTTGACGATGCTGTCCACGCCGGCGTTGATCAGGGTAAAGGAGCCGAGCATCAGGTTATGCACGCAGGCGATCCCTTCGCTGGGCATGGAAACGGAAGACTTGGATAAAAGGATATTGTTGTCGATCAGCGTAGGCCCGTGGCTTACCTCGATAAACACATCGCAGCTGAACATCGCGCCTTTGGCGGGCTGCACCCCCTCCGGGCGGTGGTTGTCATGCATGAGGTTGCCCGAGATGCGCGAGCCCTGCGCCTGCCAGTCGCACCATACGCCGATGATGCAGTGGTGGAGGTGATTGCGGCGGATGGTCACATCGATCGCCGCGTGCAGCTTGATGCCCGCGGTTTCCGCGCCGCCCAGCTGCTGGGAATTGCAGATGTGATGGATGTGACAGTCCTCAATGAGGGAGAAGACGCCGCCCATGCGGCCCACGATGCCTGTCTGCTCGCAGTGATGGATATTGCAGCGGCGGACGATATGGCCGCCGACTTTCTCCTTGAGCCAGCCGTGATACTGCCCGCGGCACACCGCGTCGCGTTCCATCTGGGTGGGGCTCTTCACGTGCTTTGTATAGAAGTACATGTCATTCTCCGGGTCGAGGTACTTGCCCAGAGAGATGCCGCAGCACTTGCTGTTTGAGATCTCGCAGTCCTCAATGATCCATCCCCGGCTCCAGTGCGGGCCGACCATGCCGTCCTGATAGGCGGCAGGCGGCGCCCAGGTGGTGGCAGCCTTGCGGACATTGAACCCGCTGAGCGTGATGAAGCCGACGCCTGTCCGGTCGGGCATGAAGCAGTTGCGGCGGACGCTGAACTCCACATCTTCACGGTTGGGGTCTTTCCCCTGGAAGTTAGCGTAGATGACGGTCTCGTTCCCGTCCTGCTCCGTAAACCATTTATAGATGGATTCCTCAGGCGTCCACGAGCAGGGATCAACCTGTCCCGCAACGCATTCTTCCAGCGTGACGGTCTCATACAGCATCTGATCACCGAGAAATACCGCGCCGGTGTGGCGCACGGTCGGCGCGAAGTACCAGTCTCCGCAAACGTAAGTGGTATAGGGGTTATACGCGCCGAACAGTTCATTGTTGACCCGCGTGACCCAGACATCGCCCTCGTAGGGCTTCCAGCCTGTCAGCGGCTCAGCGCCCGTGATCACAGCGCCCAGCGGCTGCATGGATTTGTATACGATCCGCTGATCCTCTGTGCCGGCATTTTGCGGGTTCACATATTCGCGGTAAATGCCGGGCGCCACAAGGACTTCGTCACCGGCCACGGCGACCTGCGCCGCGTCATTGATGCGCGCGAACGGTTTATCTTTGCTTCCATTGCCATGCTCGGCCGCATTGATGTCTACATAGTAAATCATGGTTCATTCCTCCAATATATTTCGTGCGCGCAATCCGCGCCCGCACACATAGTAAAGCGTATTATCCCTTTACAGCGCCGCTCATCATGCCCTTGACTAGTTTATCCTGGAAAACGATGAACAGTATGATCATCGGCAGCACCGAAAGCACCAGCACCGACAAGATGATAGGCATATCCATCGAGTGCTCGCCCTTAAACTGTCCCAGCGCCAGCGGCAGTGTCTTTTGAGCGGCGGACTGCAGCAGGGTGTTGGCAAAGGCAAATTCATTCCACATGGTCACGCCGTTGTAGATGGCCAGCGTGGAGAGGCCGGATTTCGATAGTGGAATAAAGATGTAATAGAAGAGGGAGTCCTTGTTGCAGCCATCGATCACCGCCGCCTCCTCCACCTCTTTGGGGATAGTCATCATAAAACCGGTCAGTATATAGATCGACATGGGCAGCGCGAAGGCCACATAAGGCCCCAGCAGGGAATACAGATTGTCATACAGCCCCATCCAGTTGGTCATTTTGAAGATCGGGATGAGGGTGACGTGCATGGGGATAGACATCATGGCCACAATGCCCCCGTAGATGAAGCTGCGCAGCTTGAATCTCATGCGTGCCAGCGGATAGGAAGCAAGCGCTGAAATAATCAGCAGCAGGATCAACGCCAGCGTGACGATCGTGACCGAGCGCATGAAATACCCGAAGAAACCGTTTTGAATGATGCGCGGGTAATTCTCAAAATACCATGGGTCGGGCAGGCGGAAAACACCCTGCGTCAGCATGTCGAACTGCTTGCGGAAGGAGTTAAGGACCATGAACGCAAACGGTATCAGCGTAATCAAGAACCAAAGGAGCGCAAAGAAGGACGCGATTGCCCACGAGACACGGCTCTTGATTTTCTCACGGCCATACGCTGCAACATTCGCCATCTCAGTCATTCTCCTTTACGACAAAAATCTTCTGGAAGAACAGCGCGATCAATGTGATCAGGATAAACATGCCCGCCGCGACGCTGGAGCCGTAGCCCATTTTGAACTGCTGGAATGACAGCTTGTACATATAAGTCGCCATCAGCTCCGTGCCGCCGGCGGGTCCTCCCTGCGTCATGTTCCAGATCATGTCGAAGTATTTCAGCGAGCCGATCATGGAGAGGATGCAGGCCGTCCTGAAAATGGGGCGGAGCAGCGGGATGGCGACATGGAACAGATACTGCCGCCGGTTCGTGCCATCAATCACCGCCGCCTCGTAGGTGGTGGTCGGTATTGTGGAATAGCCCGCGATGAAATAGACCATATAGAAAGGCGTATACTGCCATGCCATGACACCGATCACAGCGAACAGCGCCTGCGGATTTTTGCCCAGCAGATCGACGGTCGTGCGCTTGCCTGTGATCAGCTGCGCCAGCGAGGAGAACAAGCCGCCATTGGTCGCCAAGATGTAGTTGAACAGGAACGCGATGGCCACAGAGCTCATCAGGTAAGGGAAAAACCAGACTGTCTTGAAGGCGTTGAATTTTTTTCCGCCGGCATCCAGAAAGGTCGCCAGCAGCAAGCCAATCGGGATCTGGAGCAGAATGGAAAACACCATCACGATCACATTGTGCCAAAACGCTGACCAGAAATTTGCATCGCCAAGGAGCGTTTGCCAGTTTTGCACGCCGACGAATATCTTATTGGGGGAGATACCGTTCCAGTTGTACTGGCTCGTCCAGAATGTATCGATAATGGGGTAAATCATGTAGAATAAAATGGCAGCGACAGCCGGAAACAGAAATACTGCCGCCGCGATGTTGGTGCTCCTGGACAAGGTTTTCGCCAGGCTGTTCGTTTTTTTCATAGCCGCTGTCTCCCTCCCGAAATCCCAAGTTAAAGCCCTTCATGCGCGAACGACCCGCCGCATCTGGCATGCCTGCCATGACAGGCATGTGCCGGGCCGGATGGGGTTATCCCGATACTGATTCTAAACGTAAATCCATCGTCGCATCGGTTCTTTTGCCCCAGTGCAATGTCGCTGCTCAGTCAGCATAGCTCTGCTGCGCTTTCCATCGTCTGCTCCGCACATAGAGATAAAATAACTCTCTGCTTTGAATGCATGAACGTTTTACATCAGTATCATATCCAAAGAACACCCGCAGGGAGAAGCCTCTTCTGCGGGCATTCTTTGGTGAAAGGAACTGTTACTGGGCCAGAGCCGCCTGCATGGCAGCATCATGAGCCTGGCCCACTTCCAGCGGGGTCTTGCTCAGGCCGAACAGCTCGGTCATGGAGTTCTTGTGCACTTCGGTCACGGAAGCCGGCAGATACTGATCGTACCACAGCTGCACGTTGGAAGCATTGAAGAAGACGTCGATCACGACCTTCTGGTTGGGATCCTCAACACCGACCTCAAAGCCCTTGATGGACGGCATGGTGTTGGACGCCATCTGCTCGGCATTGTATGTATCATCGTTGAAGAACTTGGTGGCGAGCACGTAGCAGGCATTCAGCTTATCCTGATCCACGGAGCCGTCTGCATTCCAGCAGTTGAATGAGAAGGCGTTGCCGATCGCGGTGCCGATCTCGACATTCTGCGGGACACCCTTGGCCTTCGCTTCGGCATCCTCGGGGAAGCGGAAGGTGCCCAGGTTGGCATTATACCACTCCTCGCTGTCCTGCTTGATGGAGCGGATCTGCCAGGAGCCGTGCAGCATCATCGCGCAGGTGTTGTTGTACAGCAGCGCGCGGTCTTCGCCGTTATCGGTGACCATGGAGTTGAAGCCCTCGTTGAAGTAGCCCTTGTTGACCCACTCCTGGATCTTCTCGCCCGCCCAGATGAAGGCGTCAGAGGTGAAGGAGCCTTCCTGCGTGTAGGCGGCGTCAAACTCGGCATTGCCGGAATGGCGGGACACCAGATACATATAATACATGGAGCCGGTCCACTTGGAGCCGTTGGCCAGGGAGAACGGCACGTAGCCGGCCGCGATCAGCTTGTCGCAAACAGCTTCCAGCTCGTCGATGGTCGTAGGAACTTCTACGCCGACTTCGGCAAAGATGGTTTTGTTGTAGAAGATGTCGCAGCCGGACAGGCCGCCATAGGGAATCGCCAGGATCTTGCCGTCATAGGTGGACTGCGCCACAGCCGCGTCAATAAACTCAGGATGGTCGTACTTGGCGAACAGATCGGTGATGTCGTTGACAAAACCGGACTTGTAGTACTCAGCCATCGGGCCGCCGCCCCAGTGGATGTACATATCAGGAGCCTGCTTAGAACTCATCGCCACAACCAGCTGCTGCTTGTAGTTATCGTTCTGGATATGAACCTGGTTGACGGTGATGTTGGGATAGGCAGCCATAAAGCGCGCGACAGCGCCTTCCTGAATGGATTTCTGCGGTTCATCGGTACCGATGTCCCAAAGGGTGATGGTCATCGGTTCAGTGGTCAGCTCCAGTTCCTCGCCCAACGCGGCAAGGGTCGATGTGAGCATCAGCATAGCCAACAGAATGGATACTAATTTCCTCATGATAATACTCCTTTTTTTTATTAAGTTACGCTGCGGCCGTGGACAACAATAAAGTTTCCTGCCCTCCCTTCCGGATTTGTTGCACACGTTAATTTGGTCATAATATATCATATACCCACATCCATGTCAATAAAAAGTCTTGAAATTGCTATCAATTTTTTGCAGATCAGGAGGATTGGTACTGTCAAATCAAGTTCGCAACTTTGGACTCCGTTTACCATGTCACGCTGCCTGTTTATCCAGTGATTTGAGCGAATCCTCACTCAGGTATCCTCTGGTCACTGACCATTCTTCCGAGTATTC
>JASGUW010000127.1 GCA_030055235.1 Bacillota bacterium | reverse complement strand
ATCAAATAGAATACGAAAGGTGGTGGCTGGAGATGAGACTTGACAGATATACGGAACCGACCCTGAATGCACTGCGCAGTGCCCAGGAGGAGGCGATTCGCCGCGGCAATCCCGAGCTGCAGGATTTACATCTCGCGGCCGGACTGCTGGCGGATGAGCGCGGCGTGGTACGCCAGGTGCTCGCAAGCCAGGGAATTGACGGAGCGGGACTGCTGGCGGATATCCGCCAGGAACTCGACCGCCTGCCGACCCAGGACGGAGACGGCAAGCTCTATCCGTCCCGGCTGTATCAGAAGATTCTGCTGCGGGCGGAGGATGCGGCCGGTGTCGAAAAGGGCGGCATGGTGCAGCCCGGACAGCTGTTTCAGGCTTTGCTGGAAGAAAAACGCACGCGAAGCACGGAACTGGCGGCCGGTTATCAGCTGAATGCCCGGCTCTTCCAGTCGGCGATGGAGCGCTTCCACGAACAGCAGCGCGGACCCAACGGCGAACAGGATGAGAATGAGGCCGTGCTGGAGGAATTCGGGCGCGACCTGACGGCGGAGGCCAGGGCGGGACGCATCGACCCCGTCATCGGGCGCGATGAGGAGATCCGCAACTGCGAGCGCATTCTCTCGCGGCGGAAGAAGAACAACCCCGTCCTGATCGGGGAGCCCGGTGTCGGGAAGACGGCGGTCGTCGAGGGACTGGCGCAGCGCATCGTGCGCGGCGATGTCCCCGAGCCGCTGGCGGACCGGCGCATCTGGGCGCTCGACATGGGCGCGCTGGTCGCCGGGGCGAAGTTCCGCGGTGAATTCGAGGAGCGCCTGAAGAAGGTGCTCGAAGCCGTGCGCGCCTCCGAGGGGCAGATCATCCTGTTCATCGATGAGCTGCACACGATTGTGGGCGCGGGGCAGGCGGAGGGTTCGCTCGATGCCTCCAACATGATGAAGCCGATGCTGGCGCGCGGTGAGATCAAGGTCATCGGCGCCACGACGCTGAATGAATACCGCGAGTCCATCGAGCGCGACGGTGCGCTGGAGCGGCGTTTCCAGAAGGTGCTGGTGCAGGCGCCTTCGGTCACCGATACCGTCTCGATCCTGCGCGGGATCAAGGACAAATACGAAATCCATCATGGCATCCGCATCTCGGACGCGGCCGTGATCGCCGCGGCGCGGCTCTCGGACCGCTATATTACCGACCGTTTCCTGCCGGACAAGGCCATCGACCTGATGGACGAGGCGGCGGCCATGGTGCGCACCGAGCTCGACACGCTGCCGGCGGAGCTCGACAGCCAGCGGCATCGGATTCTGCAGCTGCAGATCGAGATCGCGGCGCTGAAGAAGGAGGACGACGAGGTCTCGGCCGAGCGGCGTGACCGTCTCGAGCGCGAGGCGGCGGAGCGGCAGGCGGCCTTCGACGAGCACTTCGCCAGATGGCAGACCGAAAAGGCGCGCATCGACCGTGTCAAGGAGATCAAGGCCGAAATCGAGGCCGTCCAGACGGAGATGGCCGAGGCTGAGCGGCGCTATGACTTCGAGCGGCTCTCCGAGCTGCGCTACAGCCGGCTCACCGCACTCGAACGCGAACTGCGTGAGGCGGAGGCGGCGAACGCAGCGGCCGGCTGCCTGAAGGAGGAAGTGACCGAGGACGATATCGCCGATGTGGTCTCGCGCTGGACCGGGATTCCGGTGGCCAAGCTCGTCGAGAGCGAACGCGAACGCATCCTCCACCTGCCGGACGAACTGAGCCAGCGCGTCATCGGCCAGGATGAGGCGGTCGGTCTGGTGTCGGATGCCATCGTCCGCGCCTACTCCGGCCTCAAGGATGAGCGCCGCCCGATCGGCTCCTTCATCTTCCTGGGACCGACAGGTGTCGGCAAGACCGAGCTCGCCCGCACGCTCAGCGCCGCGCTTTTCGATTCCGAGGCGAACCTGATTCGCATCGACATGTCCGAGTACATGGAGAAGTACTCCGTCTCCCGCCTGATCGGGGCGGCGCCGGGCTACATCGGCTACGAGGAGGGTGGTCAGCTGACCGAGGCCGTGCGCCGTCAGCCCTACTCCGTCATCCTCTTCGACGAGATCGAGAAGGCCCACCCCGATGTCTTCAACCTGCTGCTGCAGGTGCTCGACGCCGGGCGCCTGACCGACAGCCAGGGGCGGACGGTCGATTTCAGGAATACGGTCATTATCATGACCTCGAACATCGGTTCGGATGCCCTGATCGATGGCATGCAAAGCTCGGGCCAGATTTCCGCCTCACTGCGCGAGAACGTGCTGGGGCAGCTGCGCCGCAGCTTCCGGCCGGAGTTCCTGAACCGCATCGACGAAATCGTGCTGTTCAGCCCGCTCTCCGAGGCAGTCGTCGCTCGCATCGTCGACCTGATCCTGGCCGAGCTCGAGGGCCGGCTCGCCGAACGGCGCATCCGCATCCGCCTGTCTGACGCCGTGCGCGCCCACATCCTGGAGGAGAGCTACGATCCGCAGTACGGCGCCCGGCCCGTGCGCCGCTACGTGCAGCGGACGCTTGAGACGGCGCTCGGACGCGCCCTGCTGGCGGGCGAGATCCGCGACCGCAGCTGCATCACGGTCGAACTCGCCCCCGCCGGCACCGAGGGCTCGCCCTATGTCTTCCGCTCGGAGCCGCTCGACGCTGTGGCGGACGAGACGCCGGGCGACGCCGCCTGAGTCGCGGCTGATAAACTGACAACAGGGATCCGATCCTGAGGGGTCGGGTCCCTGTTTGCTGTTTCGGGGCCGAAATTCTGAGGCTTTAGGAGCAGGATCTTCACACGGCACCCGCTTCCAGAACCGAGAACGCCCTTCGCGTTTGTCCGCTGTGCAAAATTTCAAGGTTTCGCACGTTCAGCTGCATGTATATTCATACTTTCGCATATGTCATTGATTTATGCACTCTTCTGGATATTTATGCGCTTAGAGCCCTTAATTTCTGCGAAAGCTTGAAAAATTGCACATCATCATTTTTCCTACCGCCATTTGTCACCCGAATCGCAGCCAGCCGTCCCCGCGCTTGACGTTTTCGCTCATTTCCTCGCCCCGGCAAAGCGCGCCAAGCACAATTCGTGGTATGGTCTCAATAGATTTCACATCTCGGAGGTACTATCCATGCGCATGCTGTTTCTGGATCTCGATACGCTGCGGCCGGATCATCTGGGCTGCTACGGCTATCACCGCAACACCTCTCCCAACATCGACCGCATCGCGGCGGAGGGACTGCGTTTTGAGAACTACCACTGCTCGGACGCGCCCTGTCTGCCGTCACGGGCAGCACTGACGACAGGCATGTTCGGCTATCACAACGGGGCAGTGAATCACGGCGGGACCAATGCCGATCTGCGCCACTACGGCCCGGAGCGCGGCTTCTGCGACCCCATTCTGCTGAATAATCTCTGGCACCGCATCCGGCAGGCGGGCTTTCACATGTCCTCCATCTCGACCTTCTCCGAGCGGCATTCCTCCTACTGGTTCGATGCCGGCTTCAATGAGATCTATAACATAGGCAAAGGCGGCGGCGAGAGTGCCGAGGAGGTCTGGCCCATCATCGAGGGCTGGCTCGACCGCAATGCGGCAGCGGACAACTGGTTCCTGCACGTCAACCTCTGGGATCCGCACACACCCTACCGTGTGCCGGAAGAATATGGTAATCCTTTTGCCGATTGCCCCATCCCCGCCTGGCTCACTGAGGAAGTGCTGGCCCGCCATCAGCAGCACGCCAGCCCCCACGGCATCCGCGAAACGGCCATGTACTCCGATCAGCTGGCGCGTCATTATCCGCGGCAGCCGGGTTCGGCGCGGACGATGGAAGAGCTCAAGACCCTGATCGACGGCTACGATGTCGGCATCCACTATGCCGACTGGCATGTCGGGCGGATTCTGGAACGACTTGAGGCCCTCGGGGTACTAGAGGACACCATCATCATCATGACCAGCGACCACGGTGAGAACCAGGGAGAGCTTGCGATCTATGCCGAGCACGGAACGGCGGATCAGATTACGACGCGCATCCCCATGATCATCCGCTGGCCCGGCATGGCAAAGGGAGTGGACAAAGGACTGCATTACAGCCTGGATCTGCTGCCTACGCTGGCCGAGATTTGGGGACAGGAAGCCGCTCCTCACTGGGACGGACGCTCCTATGCGGCAACGCTGCGGGACGGCACGGACACCGGACGCGAATACCTTGTCCTCTCACAGAACGCCCACGTCTGTCAGCGTTCCGTGCGCTGGGATCACTACATCTACATCCGCACCCTGCACGACGGCTACCATCTCTTCCCGGACGAGATGCTCTTCGATCTGGAGGCAGATCCGCATGAAACGCAGAATCTGGTCGATGAGCGGCCGGATCTCTGCGGCCGGGCAGCGCGCTGGCTGCTCGACTGGGAGACCGAAATGCGGCGCACGGCGCGACACCCTGAAGATCCAATGAGCCGTGTGCTCTTCGAAGGTGGCCCCCACCACGCCAAGGGAGAACTGCCGGCCTGGGTCGAGCGCCTTGAACGGACGGGGCGTGCGGAGGCGGCAGCCCGTCTGCGGCGCCGCCACCCGGGTGAGTTTCGCGGACGTTAGTACAGGTTTCAGATCATAAGGAATGGCCGAAACGTCTGACATCAGCGCGTTTCGGCCATTTTTTCAGTCCATGCCTTTCGCTTCGCTCAAGGCACAAAACAATATGAATCATTGGAGAGAAAGACTCTGCATAACGTCACTTTTGGCCGTTTCAATCGCTTTTTTTCTGTTGCCATTAACTCGGAGAACAACAACGTTATCTCACTCATTTCATGATTCAGCTTATTGCCCGATTCCAGGGCAATATCGACTTTTTTGTACACGGTCTGTGCAAATTTTCCGATATTGCCCGATTCCGGGGCAATATCGTCATTTTTGCACACAGCCTTCCCGAGCAGCACAGCAGGTGTAGCCCGCACAACCTGACTTCTTCTTATCAATTCGTTTGCCGCCGCTTTGAGAAAAAGCGGCGGTGCTGCACCGCCAGTTTCTCCAAAGCTTGCTGTTCGGGGGGGCAGTTGAGAAATGCCAGCATCGTTGCAGAAACAACGTTTATGCTGTAACTCGTGTACAGCCGAATAGCAGTAGCTTGACTTAGACCCCCTGAACAAAAGTTCAATTTGTACCTTTGGCAGCCTTTGCCGCGCATATCATCATGATCCTCTGCGGTGGGAATATCACCAACACAGGAGCTTCTAAGTAAAAGTGTCCAGATACTACAAAGGCGAGCGACCTGACATCGCCCGCCTTTACTACCTTCAAAACTTCAGCCGGTAAGTCCATAAGTGGTCCAATGTAAAGCACACTGTAAGGTGAAGACTTATCCTCTTGACTCCAGCAATAACGAGCAGGGTCCTTCTTACTACCATACGTTCATACGTTTCGAGGTTTTGCCATTTCGCGCAATCTTTAGCTTCCGATGCATAACCTGCAATAAGAATGAAAAGAAACGGCGGACGGCTCGAGGCAGCAGAAGAGTGCCCAGATTAGCAGTTCTGCAATCATAAAGAGACCCTTGCGTGCAGCTTACCGTCTTGCAGATGTCAGTAGACTTGCTTAAAGAGGAGCATGGGGCTGTGAAAAAGGAGGGGATCGACAGTGCTCGAAAAAATGACACTCGAGGCTTCTGGAAATGACAAAAACACCTTGTTGTGTCAGGAAAAGCTGACACAACTCCAAAACTTGGCCATTTGGATGGGGAAATGGACAAAAAATCGAGTTGTGTCAGAAAAAAGTGACACAACTCCAAAACTTGGCCATTTGAATGGGGAAATGGACAAAAAATCGAGTTGTGTCAGAGAAAAGCTGACACAACTCCAGAAGTTGACGCACCGAATAGATTTCGTGTGTCTAAGTTGCATTTTTTGCACTTGTTCGACACCTTTGGCTCAAAATATCGACTTGTACACGTTTCTTTGTGTACAAGTCGATTTTCTGCTCACAAGTCCTTTATGCAACAAGTCTTTTACAGGCGTCGCCACCATCTAACCGCAGCAAGCACCCGAGCAGCAGCCGAATCACCGCAGAATATGGCGTTTTCACTCATTTCCACGCACCACCCGCTCCCAGAGAAAAAATCGGCATTCGCGTTTTGTCGGGTGTGCAAAATTTCAAGGTTTCGCAGCATTGGTTGCATATATATTTACATCACTACATATATAATTGATATATGCACTATTTTGGATATTTATGCGCCAAAGACCCCAAAATTCTGCGAAAGGTTGAAAAATTGCACACCGCCTTTTAGTACACCACCTTTTTGCACACCGCCTTTTCGCACACCGCCCAGCCGCCACCGTCCGGCCGCTGCCGCTAAACCGCCGTGAAGGCGCCGTCGATGACGAAGTCCGAGCCGGTGGTGAAGGGCGAGGCGTCGCCGGCCAGATAGACGGCGATGGCCTGGAGCTCGGTCGGCTCACCCAGGCGGCCCAGTGGCGACTGGCGCTCCCACTCGGCGATCAGGGGAAGCAGGAAGTCAGAGGAGCGGATCAGCTCGGTGCCGATAT
>JASGUW010000126.1 GCA_030055235.1 Bacillota bacterium | reverse complement strand
CGCTTTGAAATCAACCGGTTCACCATTTCCTGCGGGATGTCCAGCATGGCCGAAACCATCTGGGCCTTCGAGAAAAACGGCTGCTGCCTGATCGGGATGACCGAAGTAAACACACGGTTCGACGACTGGAAGACCGGCCAGCGCGGAAGGAAGCCCGCCTTCGAAATCAGGGTCCTGCCCGCCTGAGGAGCGCCGGCTGGCCACCGGCCGAAACCGCCCGAGGGCGGTCGCGGGAAGCCGCTTTGAAATCAAGCCGCGGGCGGGAAAAGCCGCCGGGCAAGGAGGAACACAATGGTCAATCGGAAACTGGGACGCTTTTACACACACCTCGCCTTCAGCGAATGGGATGGCTACGAAACCGGAGCGCTCAGCCAAGACTTCCAAATCAAGGTGACCGACCCCGATTCCAACAGCGAAGTGTACGTGTTTGAACCCAGCCTGCCGGGCGAGGCCTGGAACATCCTGGTTCTAAAATACGGCTACGCGGGCCGGAAGGAACTTTCCCCAGCTTTGAAATCACAGGTCGAACTACTCGCAAAGCAACTGGGTGCGGAAATCATGGAGGCCGATGGGGACTGAACCCGCCTGACGAGCGCCGGCTGGCTACCGGCCGAAACGCCGTGAGGCGTCGCGGGAAGCCGCAGGGGCACACGCTCCTGAATCAAGCTGCAGGCGGGAAAAGCCGCCGAGCTAAAGGGGAAAACATGAAACAGGTGCTTTACATCAACGCGGAGCGCGAAGGGTACGCGATTGACCAAATCCGGAACACCATGACAGTTGGAGAGCTCATTTCCTACTTGGAGCAATTCGATGAAGAAACACCGGTCTACCTGAAACACGACCGCGGCTACACATACGGCGCCATCAAGGAGTCACGCTTCGAAGATGAGGAAGTTGAAGCTGACGCCGATGAGGAAACAGACAATCCAGGCAGTCACTGGTAAGCACACACTATCGAATCAAAAAGGAGGGACACCCATGAATCAGGAAAACACCAATCGCATTCTCGCCTCCGCTCCGGGAACTTACACCGCAACCACCTGGCAAGGCTACAACGTACTGGTCATCAGACGCACCAGGGGCAAGGGATTTGAAGTCCGAACGAATCAGGAAAACGGCTGGACGCGCATCGATGAATACGATGAAAACGGCAATTTGGTTTCTGAGGATTACAAACACTGACCGACAGAACACACGCTCTGGAATCAAGAAGGAGGTACATCACATGAAACGTATCTTTGATAAGACCACCTGCTGGAACATTTTTGATCACACAGACACTCCGGAACCACTCTGGGATTTGCAGCGCCAAGGAAAACACAGCGATGCCCGCCGCGCCGCGATCCGGCTCACCCTCAGGCATCCGCTCCGGATGCTCCCAGTCATTGTGAGTTGCCTGCGCTGCAACCGCTCCTGAATCAGCAAGCCCTCCCGGCCGGGCCATTGACCGGGAGAAAGGTTTTATCATGACAAGCAACATCCTCAAGGAGTCCTCCGTCAGGAGAGGCCGACACGTCATTACTGTCCTGGAGTTCGATACCGGTGAAATCGTCCTGTACGTCGACGACACACAGACCGGCATCCAGGAGGACATCGCGTTGCGGGAGTACATCAACGCCTATGAGATCTACTATGACTTCGACCAGGGCTGGATGGCTGGCGGTCAGGAGATTCCTTACCGGGACAGCTTCTGAATAGAGAAAGGAACACCTATGAAATACATCGCATATGGCTCCAACATGAACCAGGAGCAGATGGAACTCCGTTGCCCGGGCGCACAGCTCATCGGCACCGGGCTCCTGAATGGTTATCAACTGGAATTCAACCGTCATGCCACCATCGTGGAGAGCAGCAATCCCTTCTCCGCTGTGCCCGTCGCGGTCTGGGAGATCACGCTTGAGCATGAGCAACGGCTAGACCAATATGAGGCCTTCCCGCTTTACTACTGCAAACTGACCTGCCAGGTGGACATGCTGGAAAGCGAACCCATCGAGGGGATGGTGTACCAGATGAACCGGTTTGAGCACAACCCTCCGGGCGAAACATATTACCAGGGGATTCGAGATGCTTACGAGTCGCTTGGTTTTCGCTCTGAAGTGGAACAGATTTTGCAGCCTGCCCTGATGCGCAGCTACCGCCTGGCCAGACGGTAAACGCTCTGGAATCAAGACAGCCGCCTTTAAGGGGCGGCTCTTGCGTTTGCCGGGGGAGTTGCGGTTCGTTGAAGGTTTCCCCGCACTTCTGGCTCCAGGCGCACGTGAAGGCCTTTGTGCGCCAGGAAAGGGAAAGAGCAGCCAGCGTTCGGCTGCTCTTGAATCAAGAGGGCTTTACTTCTTCTTTTCAGGTACGGTATCCACCGCTATCTCGCTCTTGTTCCCATCCCACCGGAGGCGCACCAACACCTGACCATCCTTGGCATGGTACACCGCGCAGAAGGGGTTCTCCCACAGATCCACCATGCCCGGGCAGACCTTGAGTGCCTGTACCCGGAGGGCGTCAAACGACT
>JASGUW010000125.1 GCA_030055235.1 Bacillota bacterium | reverse complement strand
TTCCTGTCCCGGAACAGGTCAAGCAGCTTCTCCATGCCCGTGAGCTTCAAGGCACGACGCATGTTATAGGCGAGAAAGCTTAAGGCGTATTCCCCCGCCACCCTGCTGCGACCTTTTAGCAGGGCATCGTGTGCACCGTGATGCCATTTAACCGTACCGAAAGGATGTTCAGAGGGAGGCAGTAAAAACGTCTGGCGCCGATTTTCACCCTGAACACAGGCCATGACAGCACACTTTTTTTGTAAGCAAAAGAGAGAAGCTGTGCTTTAGCCCACCCAAAATGGTGTAATATTACCAAAGACAATTTAGGAGGATTGCTGCATGAAAAGAAACACTGTTCTCGTCCTGCTCTGCACAGTTTTCCTGCTTACGCTCGTTCTTATTCCCGATACATCTGTTCAAGCAGCCGGTGTTACGTTGTACGATACGGCAAGCTACTGCAATGTACCCGCCGCCAATCCCGGCGATCCTTCCTACAGTGAAATGACTGAACGGCAACGCACATATGGCTTCGGCTGCGAACACGAACGGGGGCGTATGCTGGCCGAAACGTTTATTTTGAACAATGAAGCCACCATCCAGTCGGTCGAGCTGTTCGCCTACCAGCAGCGCTCAGGCACCACACCAACGATTACGGGCGTTTACCTGAAGATCTATGACGGTAATCCTGCAGAAGGCGCCAACGCCATCTGGGGCGACTGGGGGACCAACGTTTTTAATTCTGCCGGATTCACCGGCTGCTATCGCGTGCAGTATGGTTATAGAGATCATGATCGCCCGATTATGAAGATCGTAGCCGACATCAGTCCTGGACTGCGACTGGCTGCAGGCACCTATTGGCTTGCTTTTTCCCTGGATGGTTCGCTCAGTAACGGTCCCTGGGGAACACCCAACATTCTAGACACGCCTGATACAGCCGGCACGGCTATTCAATGGGCTAATGGGTACTGGAATATCGCAAGAGATAGTCGTACAGGCGTTCAGGGCAGCATCCCCCTGCGTGTGCTGGGTGATACGAGACTACCTCAGACCGCACCAGCTGCACCTGTTGTCGCCGTGCTGACGGATACCAGCATCACTCTGGAAGAAATCACGGGTGCAGAATACCGCTTGAACGACGGCGCCTGGCAGACGGATCCGGAATTCACCGGACTTTCGCCCAACACAAGCTACAATCTCTATGCCCGCCTGGCGGAGACCGACACACATCTGGCTTCGCCGGAGAGCCCCGCTACGACGGCAACGACGCTGAAGAGCGCCCAGACTGCACCAGCTGCACCTGTTGTCGCCGTGCTGACGGATACCAGCATCACTCTGGAAGAGATCACGGGTGCAGAATACCGCTTGAACGATGGTGCCTGGCAGACCGATCCGGAATTCACCGGACTTTCGCCCAACACAACTTACAATCTCTATGCCCGCCTCGCGGAGACCGACACACATCTGGCTTCGCCGGAGAGCCCCGTCACGACGGCAACGACGCTGAAGAGCGCCCAGACTGCACCGACCGCACCTGTTGTCGCCACGCTGACAGACACCAGCATCACTCTGGAAGAAATCGCGGGGGCAGAATACCGCTTGAACGACGGTGCCTGGCAGACCGATCCGGAATTCACCGGACTTTCGCCCAATACAACTTACAAGCTCTATGTCCGCCTGGCGGAGACCGACACACATCTGGCTTCGCCGGAGAGCCCCGTCACGACGGCAACAACACTGAAGAGCGATCAGACCGAACCGGATAAGACGGAGCCGACAAAAACGGAGCCGACAGAAACAGAAGCAACTCAACCTGAAGATGCGATACCGAAAACAGGCGAAAGCAGCGGACATGATCCTTGGCTGTCATTGCTGCTTATATCCGTAAGCGGATTAATCCTCTTGACTCGCAAGAAGAGAATGTCGCAACAGAGAAATTAAATAAGACCTGCCTGCGCTACCTGAGATTCTAAAAGGGGAAGGAGCTGAAACGTTTCAGCTCCTCTTCTCATTTGGAATCGGACATGTTAAACAATGAACTCAAAAGAACCGCTGCTCTGGATATCTGATTCGCGTATCAATCGACATGGAGCTTCATAAACCACGCGGATGAGAGCAGGAACGTCCTGTCACAGCCGGCTGTGTACGTGTGAATCCGAGCACTTCCAAATCCAGACTGTCAACAAACGGCCAAACCGAAATGGTGTGTTATTGTCAAAGATAATTTAGGAGGGTTGCTGCATGAAAAGAAACATTGTTCTCGTCCTGCTCTGCACAGTTTTCCTGCTTACGTTCGCTCTTATTCCTGACTCATCTGTTCGGGCGGCCGATGTTACGTTGTACGATACGGCAAGCTACTGTAATGTACTCGCCGCCAACCCCGGTGATCCTTCCTACAGTGAAATGGCCGTAAACCAAAGCATATCTGGCTTCAGCTGCCGACAGGCAGTGGGGGATGCACTGGCCGAAATATTCATCCTGAACCATGAAGCCACCGTCCAGTCGGTCGAGCTGTTCGCCTACCAGACGGGCTCGGGCACCACACCAACGTTTACGGGCGCTTACCTGAAGATCTATGACGGTAATCCTGCAGAAGGCGCCAACGTCATCTGGGGCGACTGGGTGACCAACGTTTTTAATTCTGCTGAGTTCACCGGCTGCTATCGCGTGTTTCATGGTGATAGAGGTCATAATCGCCCGATTATGAAGATCGTAGCCGACATCAGCCCTGGACTGGAACTGGCTGCAGGCACCTATTGGCTTGCTTTTTCCCTGAATGGTTCGCTTATTGGCGGTTCCTGGGGAATACCCAATATTCTTGACCCGCCTGATACAGCCGGCACGGCTATTCAACATTGGTCTAACATGTACTGGGGTATCGTATCAGATGCAGGTGTTCAGGCCAGCATCCCCCTGCGCGTGCTGGGTGATGCGAGGTCATTTCAGACCGCACCGGCCGCACCTGTTGTCGCCGTGCTGACGGATACCAGCATCACGCTGGAAGAAATCACGGGGGCAGAATACCGCTTGAACGACGGCGCCTGGCAGACGGATCCGGAATTCACCGGACTTTCGCCCAACACAAGCTACAATTTGTATGCCCGCCTGGCTGAGACCGACACGCATCAGGCTTCCCCGGAGAGCCCCGTCACGACGGCAACGACGTTGAAGAGCGCCCAGACCGCACCAGCCGCACCTGTTGTCGCCGTGCTGACGGATACCAGCATCACGCTGGAAGAAATCACGGGTGCAGAATACCGCTTGAACGACGGCGCCTGGCAGACCGATCCGGAATTCACCGGACTTTCGCCCAACACAACTTACAATCTCTATGCCCGTCTGGCGGAGACTGACACACATCTGGCTTCGCCGGAGAGTCCCGTCACGACGGCAACGACGCTGAAGAGCGACCAGACCGCACCAGCCGCACCTGTTGTCGCCGTGTTGACGGATACCAGCATCACGCTGGAAGAGATCACGGGTGCAGAATACCGCTTGAACGATGGTGCCTGGCAGACCGATCCGGAATTCACCGGACTTTCGCCCAA
>JASGUW010000124.1 GCA_030055235.1 Bacillota bacterium | reverse complement strand
TCTTGCAAAGAAGAAGGCTGCCGAAGAGAAGAAATACAAGCGTCGAAGCATAATAGCGAATATGGAGTCGTGCAACAGGAGAGTAGATTTCCTCATCGAGGTATTGTTGACCTGTGATCTGGAAGCTTTGGAGGCCGAACTTTTAAGCGCCTGAGTCTATGGGTAGGGCAAACTATGCCTAAAAAACGGGTGGCAACGAGAATATAAGGCTCAAAGCACTCACTAAAAGGTGGAACGTTGCCCAAATATGTCCGATTTGACTGCTGAGAAGAGATCTCTTGCATCAAACATGCATTTACTCATCCTTGTTGCCATATTGTCATAATCCTCGCCGGCGCCGTGTCAGAGGCACTTTTTTGTTTTATTGCAAAAGCTTATTTTGCAGTACTATCTGTCTCATTAATTTTTTGGCGAACTGTTATTCCTTTGGCTTTCTTAGCACCTTCCTGATAAATATCCGCTGTATTTGTTTCTGTAAGGATTTTTCTGAGAGCGTTTGCTCATTCCAAGAATCTTGACTTTATTCATGCTCTTCATCAATACGGGCTAAATGCCTGTGAATGACATCCGAAAGAATCCGCTACTTTCTATCTGCCTGCTTCTCAGCCATTTCTCCGGCAAGCTCACCCTTATTACTATCTATATATATGGTTCTATGATTCTCATATTTGTATGCTCGCGAAGACAGCCAATACAGCGGCGCAGATATCCTGCGGCCGGAAAACAGTCTTCTGTCACGGTTTATTGCTTTTGCTGTCATAGACTGCCATGAACATCGGACTTTCCCGGCCAAGTCAACGATTTTCTCTCACACGAAACGGCTCTTCCCTTATAACCAAGCGTTATGACAATGAGAAATTAATAGAATCGTGTCATAAATTTTCATTGTTATGATTATGTTAACGTCCTGTTAAAGGTTCGCTAAATGTGATGAGGAGGTTTTCTGTATGACAAAGGCAAAGGCTAACGCCAGTTTAGGGACTAAGTTAAAAGGCTCTCTGTCGGGGAGCACAATAGGAGCCATTCTGGCAATCGTAGTATTCCTGATTCTGTATTTCATGCCCACTCCTGCAGGCCTTGACCCGATAGGGCAGAAGGCCATTGCCGTCTTTATCGGCGCCCTGATCATGTGGGTATCCAGACCGATTCCCATCTACCTCACCTCCATCATCGTCGTCCTGCTCCTGCCGTTATTAGGGGTGGTGGAGGATCAGGAGATCGCCTTCGGTACACTGGGCTATGACATCATCTGGCTCATGGTGGCGGCCTTCGTGCTCACCTCGGCCATGTCAAAATCCAACCTCGGCAAACGCATCGCGCTTTCCCTGGTCACCAAGCTGGGCCGGACGCCGAAGCAGACACTGGGTGTTCTGGTTCTGGTCAATATCCTGCTCGCCCTCTTCGTTCCTTCCACCACGGCCCGGGCTTCGCTCATCATGCCCATTGCGATGGTTCTCCTGGAGGTCTACAAGGCTGTACCCGGTGAGAGCAATTTTGGCCGGCTGATGATGCTTCAGGGTGTTCAGAACAACGCCTTTGCCACCTCCATGATCATGACGGCCACATCCGCTCAGGTTCTGGCCATTGGCTTCATCAACCAGCATACCGGCGGCAACCTGGGCTACATGGAGTGGATGCTGAGCTCGGTTCCGCAGGCCCTGATCACGATCGTCCTGACCTTCCTGGTCGGCACCAAGCTTTACAAGTTCGACAGCGAGATCACCACCGACGGCTCCAGCCAGGTCAGAGAAATCCTGAAAGCTGAGCTTGCCAAGCTCGGCAAGATGACCAGCGAAGAAAAGCGCGCGACCTTTATCTTCCTTCTGACGCTCTTCCTCTGGGCCACCGGCAACTATCACAAGCAGATGTTCGGCTTTAAGATCTCCACAGAACAGACGGCGGTGATCGCTATGCTGCTGTGCTTCATGCCGGGTATCGGTGTCCTCAAGTGGAAAGAGGCCGACATCAAATGGGATCTCATGCTCTTCTCGGCGGGTGCCTATGCAGCCGGTAATGCCCTAAATGACTCGGGCGGGGCAACCTTCCTGATCCAGAAGCTCATCGACGCCATCGGCCTGAATCAGATGAGTCCTACCGTGATCGCCATCGTCCTGATCTTCATCTCCGTCTTCAGCCACCTGATCTTCACCTCCAAGACGGTCCGAACGACCATCATGATACCGGCTGTCCTGAACATCGCCACCGGTCTGGGCATGGATCCTGCCAAGCTCGCCATTGCCTGCTCCCTGGGTATCGCATACACCATCACGCTGCCACCGCACTCCAAGGTCAACACCCTCTACTTTGGTACAGGCTACTTCAACGTAAAAGACGAGCTTATCTTCG
The DNA here is from genome assembly GCA_030055235.1 of Bacillota bacterium. Classification (GTDB taxonomy): domain Bacteria; phylum Bacillota; class Clostridia; order Saccharofermentanales; family Fastidiosipilaceae; genus JAEZYR01. The sequence goes on along the minus strand of JASGUW010000124.1, from coordinate 1,332 downwards.
GTCTTGTCTCCTGCTTTATCGGTTCCGTTGCCATATGCTTGGGGTACTTTACCTGGATAGGCGCGATAGTATAGGAGAGCTTGTGAATGTCGAAGAATAAAATCCTGCTTGCCATCGCCGACGGGGTTGGCGACAGGCCCGTCGAATGCCTGGATGGCAAGACCCCGCTGGAGTACGCGAAAAAGCCGACTCTGGATGCCCTTGCCGCGAATGGCTCATCCGGCATCATGGACCTCTATAAGCTGGGGTCCCCGGTGGGAACCGACCTGGGCCATATGCTTCTCTTCGGCTATGACTATGCCGACTACCCCGGCCGTGGTCCGATCGAGGCCTTTGGGGAAGGCATAGAACTGCAGGCGGGCGACGTGGCTTTCCGCGCCAACTTCGCCACGGTGGACCGTGATCTGGTCGTCGTGGACAGGCGGGCGGGCCGTATCCGGAAGGACACCGACAAGCTGGCCGCTGCTCTGAACGGCATGCAGATTGAGGACATCAAGGTTGTCTTCAAAGAGGCGACGGAGCACAGGGCAGTCCTGATTCTGAGAGGGCCCGGCCTGAGCCAGGAGCTGACGGATACCGACCCCAAGGTAGAAGCCCTCAGGTACAAGGAGGCGAAAGCCAAAGTTCCAACCCCTGAGGCTGAGAAGACCGCACGCATCCTGAATCAGTTCCTGCTGCAGGCAAATGAGGTTCTGCTTGAGCATCCGGTCAACAAAGAGCGAGAAGCGGCAGGGAAACTGTCCGCCAACTTCATCCTGACCCGTGGTGCCGGCATCATGCCGAATCTCAGGAAGACAGCGGAGGATCTCAAAGTCAAGGCGGCCTGTATAGCGGCAGAGAGCACGGTTCTGGGCGTGGCCAGACTGGCCGGCATCAAGCCGATCACTGACCCCCGCTTTACGGGAAATATCGACACGGATATCGCCCTGAAGGCGAAAACGGCCGTAGACGCCTTAAAAGAGAACAACTTTGTTGTCCTGCACTTCAAGGCTCCCGACCTCATGGGCCACGACAACAACCCCATGGGCAAGGTAAAAGCCGTAGAGACCTTTGACCGGCTGATGGGCTTTGTAATGGAGGGCCTGGGTGCTATCGAGGAGAACGTCATCGTCGCCCTGGCTGCCGACCACAGTACGCCCTGCGAACGCCGGGAGCACAGCGGCGATCCGGTTCCCGTACTCATGAGTGGCAGGAACATCCGAAAGGACGGCAATACGACCTTCGATGAGATGGCGGCGGCCAGAGGCGGCCTGAACCGCGTCAGCGCCAACATGTTCTTCAACCACCTGATGGACTATCTGGAGGCTACCAAGAAACGAGGAAACTGACGTC
>JASGUW010000123.1 GCA_030055235.1 Bacillota bacterium | reverse complement strand
GGGGCACCAACGCAATTTTTGTCCACCGTGGCCAAAAATCGGGGTTTGTGCATGGTTTCGCGGGCACAAACGGCCTTTTTTGGCCAGCTGTGGTCAAGTTTTCCTGTTCCTGCCCCGATTCCAGGGCATCAGCGCAATTATTGTCCACCCTTTTCCGGGCACTACAGCATGGGTCGCCGCACGACTGATTCCTATCGATTTGTTGGCCGCCGATTTGAAAAATTAAAGAAAGCGGCGGTGCTGCACCGCCCAGTTGGAGTTAATGGGGAGGAACAAGTTTTTCTGTTCCTCCCCACTCCGGGACACCAGCGCATTTTTTATCTACCCCTAAACTATTTTTTCGATATTGTCCGATCTGTAAACTGCTGGGCAATATCGTCACTTTCTAATTCGGAGAGCGGCTGCAGTATCTAACCCGTTTTTCATTCATTTCATACGGTCATTCTTGCGAAAGTTAAAATTTTGCTCGAGATGGCATGCAGCGGTGTGCAGTTTTTCAAGCTTTCACAGTTTTTATGCCGGAGATCCTCATGACAAATGACGGAGTCAATTAAAACACCTTCGCTGTAAGAGCCATCACCCAAAATTCCTGGACCCCGGCCCCCGACCCCCGGTCACCCAGGCTCTCGGTCATCCGACCCAGGCCCCCGGTCACCCGGGCTACACGCGCTCCATGCGGTAGCCGAAGGAAAAATTCATCAGCACACCCAGGGCCATGAAGTTCACCACCATGGCCGAGCCTCCCTGACTGACAAAGGGCAGCGGGATGCCGGTCACGGGCAGCAGACCGATGTTCATGCCGATGTTCTCGATATAGTGGATGGCAAAAATGGCGGTGACGCCGCTCGCCATGTAGCGGGCGGCCGGCGTCTCCATGCGGGCGGAGACGACAACACAGCGCAGCAGGAAGAAGAAGGCGAGGACGATGAGGAGGCCGGTGCCGATGAGCCCCATGTATTCGCCGACGGCAGAAAAGATAAAGTCCGATTCCTGCACCGGGACGTGGACCCAGGGACCGGTTTTATTGCCGGTCAGGCCGCCGGAGGCAATGGCGAGCTTGGCCTGGTCGACGTTATAGGTGGACGCGGCATCGTAGTGGGGAAAGAGGAAGGCCAGGATGCGGCCCTGCTGATAGGGGCGCAGCAGCTTCGTCCAGATCAGGGGCAGGGAGATGACGCCAAGTGAGAAGGCAAGCAGGATCCAGCGCAGCCTGATGCCCTGGACGAAAATCATGACGGCCAGCATGAAGAGGATGACCAGGCCGGTGCCTGCGTCACGCTGGTAGACAATGATGAGACCCAGATGGGGGGCAACGATGAGGCCAAAGAGCAGGATTCCCGGCAGCAGGGCACGGCGGCCGGTACGGATGTCGGCCAGCAGGTGGCCGATCACGATACAGAGGGCGAGCTTGGCGAGCTCGGAAGGCTGGAAGGTGCCGATGCCGGGCAGCACGAGCCAGGCGTTGGAGCCGGTAGCGGCCGCTATGCTTGCCGAGCCGAAGACCGGCAGCAGAGCCTGAAGGCCGAGCGCCATAATGTAAAGGCCCCAGCCAAAGGGGCGCAGCAGCTGCGTCTCAAAGAGAGTCAGTACCACCAGAACGATAATGCCCATGCCAAAGGCAAACAGCTGCACCAGGATGTTGCGGGGATAGGAGCGGGCGAACTGGGTCTCCAGGACAAAATTCAGCACATAAAGACCAATGGCACCGATGGCCAGAACCGGCACCAGCAGCCAGTAGTCGAGCGCCTGAAAGAGCACATCCCGGCGCCTGGTCTCAAGTCCCAGACGTTCCATACAGGTCTAGTCGCGGACCTCGTCCGCCTCCCCGGCCTGGTCCGCCGCAGCGTCAGGAGCTTCCATCTCTCTGCTGTTATCGGCATGCAAAGCCCGCTCCGCCGCCCGCCGCGCTTCCTCGCGCAGCTCATCCAGAGTCAGCTCACGCTCGACAGACGGTGCGGCCCCCAGAGCCTCCAGGCGGTCGAGCTCCTCCTCGCGGGCCTGATGGTCGGCCGCAGCCTGGGCAAAGGCCTCGGAGTCGGAGAAGTCGTGGACCTTTGTATCCGCATCACTGACCTCACCAAGCTGGCGCGCTGTGACGTGATGCTCGAAAAGCGCCTCATCGGCGGCGTCAAGCGCCTTGACCTTCTCATCCAGCTGGGCGCCGTCGGCTGTATGGCCCAGCAGAACCGCCATGTCCTCCCTCCGGATGCGGCGGTTGTCCTGAATCCAGACGATTGAAAGCCAGACGATACCGGCCAGCACCATGGCAGCCGAAACGAGCATCGAAACCCGCAGCCCCGTATTGCCGAGATAGAGCGAATCGGTGCGCAGAGATTCGGTGAAGAAACGTACGGCGCCATAGAGCAGGAGATACCATGCAAAGACCTCATAGCGGACCTTCGACTGTCGGCGGATGCGTATCAGGATGAAGTAGATCAGGAGGTTGGCGATCGACTCGTAAAGGAAGGTGGGGTGCACCGGGGCATTCGGATCGACACCGGGCAGCTGGACCGCATTCAGGTAGTCGCGGGTGCCGTTTGAGTACATGCCCCAAGGCAGCTGGGTGTTGACGCCGAAGGCTTCCTGATTGAAGAAATTGCCCCAGCGGCCGATGGCCTGTCCCAGCGGTACATAGGGGATGAAGAAGTCCGCCAGCTTGTGAAAACGATAGCGCTTGATCCGCCCCAGCACGGCCACGGCTGCAACACCGGCGATGACGCCGCCGTAAAAGGCCAGCCCGCCTTCGCGCATGCTGAAGATGCGCTTGGGGTCGGGGGCGAAGCGCTCCCACTGAAAAATGACGTAGTAGAGGCGGGCGCCGACGATGGCGATCGGGATGGCCACCAGATAGAAGTCGAGGACATCGTCCTGAGAGATGCCGCAGCGCTGGCTGTGGCGCAGCGCCAGGTACATCGCGAGCAGGACCGCGACGGCGATCAGGAGGCCGTACCAGTAGATGCTGACCTGGCCGATACTGAAGACCTCCCGGTTGATCTCCAGGTTCTGGATCCCCAGGCCGGGAAAGCTGACGGTGAAGTCAGGCGTGTTCATGAATGGGCACCTCGCTTGCTGCGGCGTGTTACGCGGACGGTGGCGCGCTTGCCTTCATCCAGCAGGAAGGCCATGGCGCTTTCCGCCTGCTGCGGTGACACACGGTTAAAGACAGATGCATAGTCGAAGAGATCCATGTGACTGAGGCGGGCCATGGTGGCCAGGGCGCCAAAGTCCTCTACCGTATCCAGGCTGCGCAGAAAGTCGCCGGCCGCCGCCCTGGTCTGGACATTGAAGCGATGACAGTCAATGCCGTCGCTCCGGATATGTGCCCGAAGGCGCTCCGTCACCGTCTCGGCCGCGCGGGCGGGATCGGCGGCTTCCCCGCTCAGAATCACAAAGGCGTGATCGCGGGCGCAGACATACTGCGAGCTGAAACTGTCGTTGATGATATCCTCATCAGACAGCGCCTGGTGCAGGGGGCTTGATTCACCGAGCACCGTCTCCAGATACAAAGCCCCCATCATCTGGCGCAGAAGCCAGTCGGCGCCGACAAGCGGATGGGAGGCGCTGACACCGGGGTCTTTAAAGCCGATGACAAAGAAAGGGTTCTCGACATCCAGTTTGAGATCGCTCCGGGCCTTCAGGACGTCATCCGGCTCGGGTGCGGCCAGATCCTCCGGAGGCCACCAGGGCCGCGACGCCGCCAGAGATGCGCCCAGGCGGCGCAGAAGGGAGTCAAGTTCCGGCTCAGCGAAGTCGCCGACCAGAACCAGCGACATCCAGGCCGGGTGATAGACCGAGCGGTACCAGCCTTCGATCTCCCGCAGACCGATACGGGCGAGTGTCTTACGGCTGCCGAGGATGTCCTCCCGCAGGCCGGGACGCAGATAGAGGCTGCGTGTGAGCTCACGCATAGCCACGGCGTCGGGCACTTCGTCATAAAGATCAATTTCCGAATGAATGACCGGCAGCTCGCGATCGATATCGGCCGTGCCAATGTCGAGGTTCAACACGGCCTGCCAGACCAGGTCCAGAGCAGGCAGGAAGTTCGCCTCTTCGCTCATGACCAGGGAGAAGACCGTCTCATTATGTCCCGTCCAGGCGTCGGCTTCGGCACCCAGGGCGGCCAGGCGGCGGAAGAGTCCGCCCCCGCTTTCGCGGGCAAAGACCAGATGTTCGACCAGATGAGCCGTCCCGGCCGGCACCATGATCGCGGGCGGCTCCTCGACGGCGCCGTCAGATCCGGGCCTGAAACGGGTCATGTGGGCTCCCGCCGGGATGATGAGCGAAGCGTAACGGCGGCGGAAACTGGGCTTGGGGAAGAAGGTAACCGTGAAACCGGAGTTATGGCGGTAGCTGTGCATCATGTTCTGCGACAGCGAGTCCTTCTTATCCGAACGGACAAAACCATGCCAGAAACTCATGACTCGTCCTCCAGCGCCCGCAGAATATAGGCACAGCAGGGCTCAAGGTCACGGGCAAAGACCTGGAGATCCGCGAAACGCAGGCGCTCAAGCTCACGGATCCGTCCCGTCAGACTGCGGCGCAGGCGGCCGGAGTCCATGCGGCGGGCGTCATGCAGCAGGGCACCGATGTCATCCCCGCTGGCCGCCAGATCGTCAATCACGGCCAGGCGGCTCATCTCAAAGCGTTCGAGCAGGTCACTGTCGGGCGGCCCGACCAGGCGGGCGATCGTGCGCTCCATTTCGGCTCTGGCCTCCCGCTCAGCGGCGGGCGGCACAGTGGCGCGCATAAGAAGCAGCTGATCGGTCTGGAAGAGGAGGGAATCGACTTCGTAGGACCAGGCATGGTCCTCCCGAAAGCTGTGAAAGAGCAGGGAATGCGCCGAGCCGCCGAGCAGATTGTCCAGAAGCCTAAGCAGCGGCTCATCCTCCGGGAACCAGTCCAGGTTCCGCGGGCGGTAGCCCAGCAGGATGCGGGTCTGGGTTCCGGCAAGCTTTTCCAGCCTGTCCGGCCGCGGCTCGGGGCGCCGCAGCGAAGGCAGGCGTCCGGGCACCAGGCGCACGCGCTTCTGTCCGGACAGATCAAGCAGGCGGGCCTGGATCCAGTTGAGGAGATCCGCCCCCAGCTCGCCGGCGGTATAGAGGGTCACCTGGGCGCACTCGAGCAGGGTATGCCAGGCGGCGGTAAGCTCGGCCCGGGTCACGGCGGCCACTTCATCCGGCTCAGGCCCTGACGCCAGGCGGCCACGCACTCCGGGCAGGGCGACCCCGAGGCAGCGCTCCAGGGCATAGCGGGAGCGGTCCTGGCGGCGGGCGCCCAGCTCGGCGATGAGGTTACGCTGTTCGGTGCGGAAAATGGCGGCGTCAAAGAGGCCGTCCTCCGCCAGCTGCGGCTCACGGATCATGCCGTGGACGAGCTCGACGAGGGCCCGGAAGGGGCGGCTGCCGTCGATACTGCGCCGGACCGCGTCGGCATAAAAACAGAGGTTCGGCACATCTCCCTCACGCAGCAGCTGCCCGCCGACGGTCGCACCATAGAGATTGTCCGCCGCCAGAGCAAAGGCGGCATGGTTCGGATAGCGGGCCGATGTGCTGGAAAGAATGCGGGCTAAAAGCGCCAGACAGGCGGTGGAGATCAGATCGGGCGGCAGGCGGAAGTCCAGTTCCAGCCTGGCCACCGTGAAGCGCCGCGAAGGCAGATGGACATGCGCCAGCCCGCTCTCCCGCAGCAGGCAGACCGGCGTCTCATGCGTTCTGGACCAGTCACGGGCGGCATTGATGTCCTTATGGATCTGCGCCGTCATGGTCAGGAAGGAGGGGAACTCAATCTCCGGCCGCAGCCAGCTGAGCAGTTCAACCGTAATCTCTTCCTGGTAGAGTTCGCGCTCGACGTCGAGCAGGCTGGTTTCCAGCAGAGGTACAAAGCTCGAATGGTTGACGGTAGGCCGGACACCGATGTTGGTGACCGAGGCATAGGCCGCCGAGCCCACCCGCGTGATGCTGAAGTAGACCCCATAGCGCGGACACAGCTGCGTCTCCGGGATCTCCACGTTCGCCGTCGGCATGCCCACGGTGCGTCCGATCGCCTGCCCGCGCACGACCTCCCCGCTGATGGTGACGGGAGAGCCGATGAGTTCCCGGGCCAGCTCGACATCACCGGCAATCAGGGCCTTACGGATGCGCTGCGAAGAGACGGGCTCGCCGCCAATCCGGACATCAGGACAGACAATGAGCCGGCAGTCGTTTCGTTCACACCAGCCCCCGAGCGTAGCGATATCGCCGGAGCGCTCGTAGCCGAAACGAAAGTCCGGGCCCACTACGATGATGCGGGCCCCAAGCCTGTCGCCCAGAACCCGGTCCAGAAATTCAAGCGGCTCCAGCCGGCGGAAGGCTTCGTTATAGGTCTGCAGGCAGATGCGCTCGACACCGAGTTCACGGAGACGGGCGATACGCGCCTCCAGCGGCTGAATCAGGCCGCTGTAGCTGCGCTCCGGCCCGGCAAAGGCCTCTTTCTGCGGCAGCCTGTCAAAGGAAAAGACCACCGTCTCCAGCTCTTCAGAGGCGGCGGCGGCAATGAGCCGGCGCAGCAGACTCTGGTGGCCACGATGGACACCGTCAAAGTAGCCCAGTGCCACCGCACTTGGCCGCGGCTTCGTGCCGCCGATCACAGCCTCAAGAAAGTCAGCTTGCTCAACCACGCGCTGCCAGAATCCTTTCTGCCCGCAGAATCGGCGTTTCACCCGCGCCGCGGGTCAGCATTCCGACTCCAACCAAACCCAGAGGGTCTCTCATTTGTACACGCTTCGCCTGCCCATCCCCCGTGTCCGGCAGTAGCCGGCTGACGGGAAGAGTCTGACCGTTAGCGATGCGCCTGCCTTGTTCGAAAGACAATTCTATCACAGGCAGATGCGTCAGGGCGCGTTCCATATCCAGCAACAGATCCTGGCCCCGGCCGGCCGCCACTTCCCGGGCCACGGTGTCGAGCGGGAGGCCGCCGCGGAAGGGCCCGACCGCTGTCCGCTCAAGCGCCAGACAGTAGGCGCCAAAGCCCAGCCGCTGCCCCAGATCGTGGACCAGAGTGCGGACATAGGTTCCTTTTGAGACGTGATAGGCCACCTGGACCTCCAGAGGCTCCTCCGGGTCCAGAGTCCGCCGCCAGCCGACGAGCCCGGCCTCATGCACGGTCACCAGGCGCCGCTTCGCCTCATACGCTTCCCTCTCCGGCTCTTCCCCGCGATGGGCATAGCTGTAGAGGGGGCGCCCCTGCAGTTTGATGGCGGAATGCAAAGGCGGCAACTGCCAGACTTCACCCTGCTGGGCGCTTATGGCTTCATGCAAAGCCCGGCCCCCGTCCGCCAGCAGCTCTTCCAGTTCAGAGGCCGTGGGCGGCCTCCCCCCTGTTGTCTCACCGGTAAGATCCTGGCTCGTCGTCGTGCGCCCCAGACGCAGCGTGGCCAGGTAGCGCTTGTCGTAGTCCTCCATGTAGCGGATGACCGCCGTCGCCCGCCCCAGACAGACGACCAGCAGGCCCGTGGCGAAGGGGTCGAGTGTGCCGGCATGGCCGACGCGGCGGACCTGATAGAGACGGCGCAGCCGGGCCACCAGGTCGAAGGAGGTCGGGCCGCTCTCCTTATGTATGAGCAGGATGCCGCAGGCCAAGGGAAAGATCAGGGTTCAGGACCCGTTGCGGGTCCGCCGGTCCGGGCGGCGTCGAGCTGCGCGAAGACCAGGTCAGCCAGGGCGAAGATCTCTTCCTGCAAAAGGCCAAGCGGACGGCCGTGCACCGTAAATCCCGCCGCACGCAGGTGGCCGCCGCCGCCAAAGGCGCGGGCAAAGGACTGGGCGTCGACCAGTTCGCTTGAGCGCACGTTGCCACGGACGTCACCGTTGGGCATTTCGCGTAAAAGCACAGCCAGGTCAACACCCTCCACATCACGCAGCAGGGCAACCAGGCCCTCCAGATCGGTCTCCACACCGCCGACGGCAGTCATCACATCCGCCTCCAGCGTGGAGAGAATGAAGCGCCCGTCGTGGCGCAGCTCAGCACCCTGTGCCGTCTCCCCGATAAAGCGCAGTTTGGCCGGCGTCACGGCATCAAAGAGGCGGGAGGCCAGCTGCTGGGTCGCGACCGGCTGCCGCAGCAGCAGTGCCGCGGCACTGAAGGTCCGGGAGCTGGTGTTGCTGAAGCTGAAACGGCCGGTATCGGTCATCAGGCCGGCCATCAGGCAGGTCGCAATGTCGATGTCGGAGAGATCCAGGCCGAGCCGGCACTCCAGATAGAACAAAAACCAGGTAATGATCTCACAGACGGCGGCCGCCCGACTGTTGACGATGACGAGCGGCGCGGGTGCCAGATCGGAGATATGGTGGTCGATGATGGCCTTCTGCGGCGCCGCCTCATAGAGCTGACGCCGGGCCCCCAGACGTTCGCCGGCCGGACAGTCGATCCCGATCGCCAGTGCCTGCCGCTCCACGACAGCAGCACCCGGGGCGGCGTCGGAGCCGTCATGGACGAGTATGCGGGAGGCCGTGGGCAGGAAGCCGAGCTTGTCCGGCACCTCTTCGCCCGTGACGATGTCGACCGCGATATCGAGGCGCTCAAGCAGCAGGGCGAGTCCGAGTGACGAGCCCAGAGCGTCCCCGTCAGCCTGGACATGGGGGTAGAGAACGACGCGGCGGTCGGGGCGGCCCGCCAGTTGCAGGCAGGCATCGGCCAGGGCCGCGAAACCGGGAATATAGGCCCGGGGCAGAGTCATCGGCCTAATCCGCCGCCCCGTCGTCGGCGGGATGGGCAGGCCCGGCGGCGCTGCGCCCCATGGCCTCATCGATCCGGCGCATGACTTCAAAGCCGTGCTCGATCGAGTGGTCGTGGCGAAAACGCAGTTCGGGACTGGTGCGCAGGCGCATGCGGGCGCCGAGCTCCCGGCGCAGGAAGCCGCTTGCGTTTTCCAGCGCGACGAGTGCCTCCCTGGCCTCCTCCTCAGAACCCAGCACACTGATGTAGCAGGTGGCGACGCCCAGATCGCCTGAGACGTCGATCTGGGTCACCGTAGTCATCATCGGGATGCGCGGGTCCTTGAGCTCGCGGCTGATCAGCTCGGAGAGCTGGCGGCGCATTTCGTCGCCGACACGCAGGGGGCGGTTCCGGCGGCTCATGTGCGGACGATTTCCTGCATGGTAAAGGCTTCGATGACGTCGCCGATCTTGATGTCATTGAAGCGCTCCAGCGAAAGGCCGCATTCGTAGCCCTGAGCGACTTCGCGGACATCATCCTTGAAGCGGCGCAGGCTGGCCAGGCGGCCCTCGTAGATGATGATGCCGTCACGCAGCAGACGGACCTGGCTGTTGCGGTGGATGCGGCCGTCGGTGACATAGGCGCCGCCGATCGTGCCGACCGAAGAGACGTGGAAGGTCTCCCGGATCTCGACATGACCCGTCACCTGCTCGACGATGGTCGGAGCCAGCATGCCCTTCATGGCATTTTCGACATCCTCAATGGCGTTGTAGATCACGCGGTAGAGGCGGATATCAACACCGAGCTCAGCGGCCAGGTCGGAGACCTGCTTCGTGGGCCGGACGTTGAAGCCGATGATGACGGCGGAAGAGACCTCTGCCAGCCGCACGTCCGTCTCTGTGACGGCACCGACCGCCGAGTGCACGATATTGACGCGGACCTCGTCATTGCTGAGCTTGGTCAGCGACTGGTTGACCGCCTCAACAGAGCCGACCACATCACCCTTGACGATGAGATCAAGCTGCTGCACCTCCCCGGCTTCGACACGGGCGAAGAGGTTGTCCAGCGTCATGCCGGCACTGCGGCCGATGGTGGCTTCGCGCTGTTCGGCGCGGCGGCGGTCGGCAAGCTGACGGGCGATACGCTCGTCCTCAACGGCGTAGAAGAGCTCACCGCCGTCCGGCACTTCCGGCAGGCCGAGAATTTCGACGGGAACGGAAGGCGTGGCCTTTTTGACCTGCTTGCCGCTGGCGTCAAACATGGCGCGCACATTGCCGACAATGGAGCCGGTGACCAGTGTGTCGCCGACATGCAGCGTACCGCGCTGTACCAGCAGCGTGGCAACGGCGCCGCGGTTGCGGTCCAGCTCGGCTTCAATGACGATACCCTTCGCCTGGGCGTTGGGGTTGGCCTTTAATTCAAGCATGTCCGCCGTCAGCAGGACCATGTCCAGCAGCTCGTCGATGCCTTCTCCGGTCAGAGCCGAAACCGGCACCATGACCGTCGAGCCGCCCCAGTCCTCCGGGACGAGATTGTGGGCCGACAGCTCCTGGCGGACGCGCTCGACATTGGCGGTCGGGCGGTCGATCTTGTTGATCGCCACAATGATTTCCGTATTGGCGGCGCGGGCATGGTTGATCGCCTCCACCGTCTGCGGCATGACGCCGTCATCGGCGGCGACGACCAGGATGGCGATGTCGGTCGCCTGCGCACCGCGGGCGCGCATGGTGGTAAAGGCCTCATGGCCAGGTGTATCCAGGAAGGTGATGCGGCGGTCGTTGACGCGGGCGACATAGGCGCCGATGTGCTGGGTGATGCCGCCGGCCTCCCCGGAAGCGACGCGTGACGAGCGGATATAGTCGAGCAGGCTGGTTTTGCCGTGGTCGACGTGGCCCATGACCACCACGACGGGCGGACGGGGTTTGAGATCTTCAGGAGCATCCTCACTGTCGTCGAAGAGGACGTCTTCTTCGGTGACCTCGACAAGTTTTTCGCTCTTGACGCCGAATTCATTCGCGATGATGGCGGCGGTATCGTAGTCGACCATCTCATTCAGGGTGGCCATGATGCCGTAGCTCATCAGCTTCGTGATGACCTCTGCCGAAGTCTTCTTCAGCGCCTCTGCCAGCTCCTTCACCGTCAGCTGCTCGGGCAGAGAGACATTCGACAGCACCGCCACCGGCTGACGGCGCCCGCCGCTGTCACGGCGGCTGCGCAGATCGCGCAGTCCTCTGGCCTGCTCGTCACGGCGGTTCTGGGTCGAACGGCTGCGGCGGCTGCGATCGATGGCGTCACGCTGGGCGAAGCCCGAAGCCCCACGACCGTCCCCTGAGCGGGTCGGCGGCAGATCCATGACCGGGGCAGCACGGCGGCGGGCGGCGCGGCGGCCGCGCGGCGGCGCCTGGCGCTGCTGGTCGCTGTCGCGATCTTTATCCTGGAAGCCGGCACCGGGTGCCGCCGTCGACGGGGCACGCCGCGGTGCGCCGCCGCTGGCGGCTGCCTGGCGGGGCGGGCGTCCGGAGGGAGCGGCCGAAGCCTGGCGGCGTCGGCTCAGGGCCTGGGCGGTGGCCGCCAGATCGGTGCGGGCGGCGCTGCGATCGAAGATGTTGCCGACTTTGCGGGTGACGAAGGGCTGGCCGAGTGTGCCCAGAGGCCGGGCTTCGCGCGTCGGGCCCTGCCCGCGGTTGGGGGCATCGGGGCCGATCGTGGGCGGCTGCTCCTGAGAGCGGGCAGCGGGCTGTTCGGACCGGGCCGTGTCGCGGCCTGTTTCCCTGGCTGCCGGCCGGGCGGTTCCTCTGCCGGCTTCGCGAGCTGTTTCGGCCGCAGGGGCGGCCTGAGTGACAGGCGCGGCGGCCGGGGCGGCCGGAGCCTGCGGAGTTGCCGGGGCTGCCGGAGTCGGCTGAACTGCCGAAGCTGCCGGGGCTGCCGAAGCCGGCGGGGCAGCCGGAGCTGCCGGGGTTGCCGGAACCTGCGGGGTTACCGGGGCTGCCGGTTCTAATACTGTTTTAGGCGCGGGCGCGGGCTCAGAAAGCTTCGCGGCGGCGGCAGCAGCTGCGGCAGCGGCGGCTTTCTTCTCTTCTTCCGCACGGGCAGCGGCGGCGGCGGCTTCCTGCCGCTCGCGCTCGCGCTCAGCGGCTGCCTGACGCCGGCGCTCCCGGGCCTCTTCGGCACGGCGCGCTTCGGCGATCGCGCGGGGGTCAATAGGACGCCCGTCAGGCGTGGTGGCCAGCGGTCCGGTGGTACCCGGATCCACAGTGTAGGAGCCACGCATGCCGCTGACACGATTGCTGTCCAGCTGGCGCGAACGGCGACCGCTGCGACGATCCTCAGCACGGTAGGCGCGCTGTGAACGGCGGCGTCCGCTTGTGGTGGGCTGCGTGACGGGCAGAACCTCCATGCGGCCAACCTTACGCGGTGTGGGACCGCTGGGCAGGGTACCGGCACCGCTCAGCGGCGCACCGCCAGGGGTCGGGCGCAGTGGCTTGGCCTGGGGCTGAGCCTGAGTCTGCGGACGCTGGGCTTGAGGCTGCGACTGCGGACGCTGAGCCTGCGGCTGGGACTGGGAGCGCTGTGCCTGGGAGCGTTCTCGACGCTGGGCCGGACGCTGCGTCACGGGACGCGGCTCCTCCGCCGGGGACTCAGGAGCGGCCGGCGCTGCGGGCGCGTCCGGCTCCCGGGCGGGAGCGGGCCTGGCGGCAGCGGCGGGACGCCGATCCTCAGACCTGGCTTTTTTGCTCACCTTCACAACCTTCACCGTTGAGGTGATCATCTTCCCGGACACGCCCTGCATGGCGATCACAGGAGCATTATCAGCCTCAGCACCGGAAGCGGAAACTGTTTCAGACTTTGATGGCTCGTTGTCGGTTTGGGCGCGCGCGGACTCGGCCGAACTGTCCGCATCCATACGGCGGTGCAGCCGGGCCTCCCGTTCTTCCTGATTCTGCGTGCCATAGCCCGCTTTCAGACCTGAACCATCGTTTTGTGACATGACGATTGCTTTTTCCTCCCCAAAGAGACTGGTAAGGGCCGAAGGCCACGCACAGTCTGCTACAAGTTCTGTATCTTACATGCTTCATCCCGCATCTGCAAGCTGAAACAGCGGCTTTCAGGCCTTTCGGCAGGATGCCGGCAGGCTTTATTCCAGGCTTTCGCAAATAGCAGCCGCAAAGCCCTCGTCTTCGATCGCCAGGGCGACCGTCTCTTCCTGGCCGCAGCAACGGCCCAGTTCATAGCGGTCACCAGGCAGCAGGACCGGTATCCCACGGCTGCGGGCAGCGTCGACCAGCTGTCGCCTGGTGCGTTCGGCCGCATCCGTCGCCACAAGCAGCAGTCTGGCTTTTGTCGCCAGGCTCTGACGGACGGCCATCGTTCCGTGACTTAGGCGTCCCGCCCGTTTTGCCATTCCGGCCAGACGAAAGGCCCGTTCGCGGTCAGCCAGAAGCTGTCTCCTTCCCCGACTTCACGATGCGCCGGACAATACGGCCTTTGGCGTCCAGCACCTCAAGCGGAGCTCTGGCCAGACGGGCCGCCTCTTCCTCCTCCCGCGCACGCCGGGCTTCCGCCTGCTCCAGACGTTCCCGCAGTCCGGAGCGCAGTTCCTCTACGGCCGCCGGGTCGGCACCAAGCTGCAGCCGCCTGGCAAGCTGCGGTCCGGCCAGCAGCGGCTCAAGGCAGCTTCTGTCCAGGCAGACATAATAACCGCGGCCGGGCATGCGGTAGGCGGGATCCAGTCGCACGCTGCCGTCCTTCGCACGTACTATACGTAACAGCCCATCGATCCTTCAGCTGCCGGCAGATCAGGCAGAGCCGTTCCGGCTGCTTTTTCCGCTTTCCCGTCCGCGCCATGACGTCTATCCCTCAGTTATCTCCGTGTCACCATAGTCCGCAGGCGGCAGATCGTCATCCTCGTCATAGTATTCGGCCGCTTCTTCCACTGCCTGCGTGAAGCCCTCGGCAAGGATGGCGGCATACTGGGCCTCATCCTTTATGTCTATTTTCCAGCCGGTCAGGTGGGCGGCCAGGCGCACATTCTGTCCCTCACGGCCAATGGCCAGCGAAAGCTGCTGGTTCGGCACGATGACCATCGCCTCCCGCTCCGGTTCGTTGATCATGACCATCAATACACGAGCCGGGCTCAGGGCGTTGGCAATGAAGCGTTCAAGAGCCGGGTCCCACTCGATGATGTCAATTTTTTCGCCGCCCAGCTCACTGATCACAGCCTGGACGCGCATACCGTGGGTTCCGACGCAGGCGCCCAGGGCGTCGACGTTGGGGTCACGTGAGGTTACGGCGATTTTGGAACGGAAGCCCGCTTCCCGGGCAACCGATATGATCTCTACGATGCCGTCGGCGATCTCCGGCACTTCCTGCTCAAAGAGTTTGCGCACCAGATTGGGGTGGCTGCGCGAGACATGGACGACCGGACGGCCCATGCGATCCTGGACCTTCAGCACGTAAAAGCGCATGCGCTGGTTGAAATTGTAGGATTCGCCGCGCACCTGCTCGTTGCGGGGCATGACAGCTTCGGCACGGCCGATGTCAACGATGACCTCCGAGCGGTCACGCCGCTGGATGGTCCCGGTCGCAAGTTCTCCGATCCGACTCTTGAACTCGTCCTCTATGCGCTTGTGCTCGGCCTCTGAAAGCTTCTGGACGATGGTCGACTTCGCCGTCTGCGCGGCAAGGCGACCGAAATCCTGCGGAGCGAGCTCAAACTCGAGCATGTCGCCGATCTCGAAATCCTCACTCAATGCCTGAGCGTCGGCGAGGCTGAGCTCGGCATTCGGGTCGTCAACCACCTCGACAACCTCTTTCTGCGTGAAGACACGCATCTCCCCGGTCACGCGGTTGATTTCGGCGCGGATGTTTTCCACCGTGCGGGCATCAAACTCGCGCTTGTAGGCGGCCACCAGGCCGTCTTCGATGGCACTGAAGAGCGTATCGGCATCCAGACCGCGCTCTTTCTCCAGCAGGCGAATGGCTTCAATAAGTTCAGGGTTCATCCGTTTTGACCTCCCGGTGCGTCCGTACGCGCACTCTAGAACACCACCACGCGGCGTACGACGGAAATTTCGTCGCGCGGATATGACACTTCGGAGCCGTCATCCAGGATCAGGCTGACGGCCGTTTCGTCGCCTGCGAGCAGCTGGCCTTCGACGCGTTTTTGTCCCTCACGGGCGCGATAGAAGCCGACTTCGACACGTGCGCCCTGATGACGGACAAAATCCGCCGGTGTCGACAGCGGGCGGTCGATCCCGGGCGACTGTACGACGAGCTGGTAAGGTTTGGTCCAGGAGAAGGCTTCGTCGAGACGCGGGTCAACGGCTTCTGAGACGGCGACACAGTCGTCCATGCCAACTCCGCCGCGGCGATCAATGATCAGCTGCAGGACATGGCTGCCGTTTTCGTAGACAAAGCGCACATCGATGAGATCGACATCCATTCCCGCAAGTGCGGTTTCAGCGATGGCCCAAGCCTCTGTAGCATAGCGGCCTCCTCTGGCCATGAGCTTCTCCTCTCTCCCGGCGGCGCGGGTAAAGCCGGCAAACGAAAAGCGGGCCCAAGGGACCCACTCATGCTGCCAACCACTTGTACTTCGGGTATCTTACCACAAACAAGCTGCAAGCGACAAGCAGATCTAAGCTGCAGCGACGGCTGCGGCAGGCATGTCATATTTGCCGGGACGAGTATTTTTTTGAACCTTCCTCGGAAACACCTGCAACACCACAGTTTTTGTGCAACTTGAACTCAGCGTGTGTGTAGATTTTCTTTTTCACAGCAATCGTAATTGTTGACGCAGGGCGCAGGCCCACCGGGTATAGATTGAAATGAATAGGAATGAAAAGCAGCGGCGAGCGGCGAGGGTTCTCAGCATAAAGCTGGCATGCTTTGAAGAGGCAAGAGACTGGATCTTTGACTTTTATTACCAGGGAGAAGCGCATTCAGCTGACCCATGCACTCCTATCCTGCTCCTATGCGGCGTGCACGCTCTATGTGGTCAAGATAGGCTGAAATGGTAATCAGTTTTGCCATTACACGCCGTTTTGACCCTGCGCGCCGTGCAGCGGCGCGCGCGGCCTTCTGTGGTCAAGACGAAGAGAAATACAAAATCTTTTTTGTAAAACTCGCGATCTTGACCAGAAACGGGGCCTTCGTGGTCAAGATGAAGAGAAATACAAAATTTCTTTTGTAAAACTCGCGATCTTGACCAGAAACAGGGCCTTCGTGGTCAAGATGAAGAGAAATACAAAATCTTTTTTGTAAAACTCGCGATCTTGACCAGAATCAGGCCTTCTGTGGTCAAGACAATATGTAGTGACCCCACTTTGCCAGTTCGCGGGTCTACCCTTATGGTGAATGTGGAAAAAACAGCGGGCAATCCGCAACCCAAGGAGGTCACTACTATGAAGAGCGTAATCTATG
>JASGUW010000122.1 GCA_030055235.1 Bacillota bacterium | reverse complement strand
AAGGTGCGTTAACGGAATGGCATTAAGCGGATATATTATTGAAAAATACAACTGCATGACTGACGCATATACCTGCAACAGGCTGGTTGAAGAAGCAGAAAAGGCAGGTGTTGATTTAAGAATCGTTGGTATTTACGATACCGCACTAACAGAAGGGCAGGTCATAAACGATAGCGTTAAGCTGAAAAAATGCGATTTCGTCATTAACCGTTATAAATGGGGAAAGATCAGGGAGGCCATCAATGGCCTGGCCAGACGCTCCTATAATCTGTTAGAGGCCTTCGCTGTCCATGTAAACAAATATGAACAGATCAAAAGACTGCGTTCGGAAGCGTTTCGGATGCCCCGCTATATCTGTGCCACAGCAGCGATTTCATATCAGATGCTCGTCTCGCTTCTCGGCAGCCCTTTTGTGGCCAAGGGACTTGAGAGTTCCATGGGTGAGGAAGTATTTCTAATTGAAAATGAGGGCGATTACGGCGATCTTCTCAGTGCCTACGGCAAAGATAAGGAATGGTTATTTCAGGAATTCATTCAGACGAGCCGCGGGAGAGATTTGAGAATTTTCAGCATCAGGGGACAGGTTGTTGCGTGTATGAAACGCGTTTCGCAGGGAGACTTTCGAGCCAATTTTGCTCTGGGAGCCAGTATTGAGCCCTATGGTATTACAGCGCAGATACAGGATGCTGCGAAAGACGTCTACGCTCAGACGGGACTCGATTTCCTTGGGATTGACCTGCTCTTCGGTGCAGATGAGCTTGTCTTTTGTGAAATAAATGTCATGCCGGGCCTGGAAGGAATAGAAAAAGCTTCTGGAGTCAACGTCGCCGGAAAAGTGATACGAACGATAAAAGGGGACTTTATCCATGACGAAAGCCGAAGCTTGTGACCTCGTCTATAAATCCTTTCTCAAGGCGCAGAAATATCAGGATTACCATGCCCGGGATTCAGTAAAAAGAAGGCCGGACCTGACAAGGAATCTGATCCATTTGAGGGCCGGCACAGCCTGTGTGCTGATTACGGGCAGCAAGGGAAAAGGAGCTGTCGCGACTATGATTTCACAGATCCTGCAGACCAGGCTTAAGGTCGGATTGATGACCAGCCCTCATATTGTGGATTTCTGCGAACGCTTTCGGATCAATGGCCTGAAAATATCGGATGAAGACTTTGTCAGGCATATGGCCGCGATTCAACCGGAAATCGACGCTATCGAAAGGAAACTCCCGGAAAACGTATGCATCAGTCCCATGGGTATTCAGGCGGCGCTGGGTCTGGAATACTTTAACCATCTGCACACTGACTTCAATGTGTTTGAGTGTGGCAAGGGAGCCCAGTTCGATGATGTAAATAATATCCCTCATCAGTATGCCGTGATTAACAGTATTTTTCTTGAGCACACCAGAGAATTGGGAGATACGCTGGAGGCGATTGCAGCCGATAAGTCACATGTCATAAGCGAAGAACTCAAGTGCGCCTATCTGGCGGAGCAGTCACAAGCAGTACTGGATGTGTTTGAAAAAAGAGCGGCAGCATACGGGGTGCCTCTCAAACTGTACGGCAGAGACTTCCGGGCGGAAAACATACGCTATGCTTCTGAAGGAATGCGCTTTGATCTGTGTGTTGGCAGCGCCAGATATCCTGACATGACACTGCCTTTACTGGGAGATCATCAGGCCAGGAACTGTGCCCTGGCCATGGCGCTCTGCAGGGACGTGCTGGGAGAACTGAATATAGACGAAGTGAAAGAAAAACTGTCAGCAATTGAGTGGCCGGGAAGAATGGAAGTGATTTCCCAAGACCCCTTCATGCTGCTGGATACCTGCATTCATGCGGCCAGCTGCGAAAATGTGAAAAAAGTCCTCAAACATTTGGGACTTGAAAAGCCAACCGTGATTGTTGCCATTCCCAATGATAAGGACTATCGCGGTGTCATCAGAGAAATGCATAGCGTTTCCGGCAGGATCATACTAAGCAGATCACAGAGCCCGCATTACGTCTTTAGCGCTGAGCAATGCCAGGTGATGGCGAATGAAGGAATTGCAACCACATGGACCCAGTCCATAGATGAAGCAATCGGCATGGCAAAGGAGCTCCGGCTTCCCATCGTGATTCTGGGGACAACTTCCATTGTGCCTGAGGTAAAACAATATCAATCCCGGACACACAGTGCTGATCGGGCTGCCACCGCGGAAGTCTTCCGCAGCGGCAGCCCTTCTGCCTTTTAAACAGCAGCCGGAAAACCGCTCAGCCGCCGATTAGCTGTCTGAGACCACGGAAAAAGTGACCGTTTGCCATGTCCAGAAGCCCCAGCATGACCTTCTCTTTCAGGCTTCCAAAAATCACCATGCTGCGCAGCGGCGCTTCAGTGGCGGCTGCCAGCATCATGCGGAATCTCGGGTTCTCGTAATCTCTCTTGCCGCCAAAGGCCTTTATGACCGCTCTCTCCGCAGCGTTGTACACGATTTTCATCACCAGACTGAAATCGCGCATCTCCATGATGGAGTTGTCAACGGTGAACTCACCCCTGCGCAGGACAGGCTCCTGATAGCGCCGCCCCAGCATCTTCTCCCACTCGCCCTGCTGCGGCCGCCCCCGCAGGGATTCGTACCAGGAAGCCTTCTGCCAGGCGGGGATCGCGAGCGCTTCACCCGCGATCTCCAGCGCCACCGCCAGATCCGCGATCTGAATTTCGTAGCGGCCGCCGGGGACGCGCCAGCCGTCCTGCCAGACGGCGAAGCTGCGCTCGTCAAGCCGGAAGCTGACTTCCTCTGTCGCACCGGGCTCGAGCCGCACTTTGGCAAACGCCTTCAATTCACGCAAAGGACGATGGAGACCGTCCTGCGGCGCGGCCACGTAGAGCTGCACCACCTCGGCGCCGGCGACGCTGCCGGTGTTGCTCACCTTGACCCGCACCGTCCGATCCGCGACCTCAAGGTCGCTGTAGGCGAAGCTGGTGTAGCCAAGTCCGTAGCCAAAGGGCCAGCGCACGGGCACGCCCGCCTTTTCGTAATAGCGGTAGCCGACATAGATGCCTTCCAGGTAGAGGGCGTCCTTCGTTTTGCTGAAGTATTCCGCCGACGGCACATCCTGATAGCGAAGAGGCCAGCTCTCCGCCAGTCTGCCACAGGGATTCGCCCGCCCGTAGAGCAGGTTGGCGATGGCCTCGCCGCCCGCCTGTCCCGGCAGCCCCATATAGAGGATCGCCGCCACCTCGTCCGCCCAGTCGCACTCTACCGGGGCACCGCAGAGCAGCACCACGACCGTCCTGGGGTTGGCCGCCGCCACCGCCCGGATCAGGCGGACGTGGCCCTCCGGCATCAGCATGTTCTCGCGGTCATAGCCCTCCGATTCGTAGTGGGCCGGCAGACCGGCGAAGACCACGGCCACCTCAGCTTCGCGGGCGGCAAGCTCAGCTCCGGCCACCAGAGCATCGTTAGTGTCGCCGCGATCGTCGCAGCCGTCGGCATAGATGGTGGCCGGCAGGCTGTCGAGCGGCTGGCTCACGCGGGTGGGATTGATGTGGCTGGAGCCGCCTCCCTGAAAGCGTATCGACTTCGCCAGTGCCCCGATGACGGCGATCCTGGTCCCCTCGGCCAGAGGCAGGATCCCGCCGCGGTTCTCCAGGAGAACGGCGCCCTCTTCGGCCACCCGGCGCGCCAGCTCATGGTGCTCGTCGTAGTCACAGCTGTGACTGCCCTCCAAGGTCTGGGTAACCCGGAAGACCTGCTTCAGAATGCACGTGGCACTGGCATCAACCGCGCTCTCGGGCAGCTTGCCCGAACGCACCGCCCTGGCCACCTGCTCCTCCATGTACGTGCTGCCGCCCGGCATGGCCAGGTCGCAGCCGGCCCTGAATGCCTCAATCCGGTCATTCATTCCGCCCCAGTCCGTGACCACGAAACCCTCAAAGCCCCACTCTTCGCGCAGAATCCGGGTCAGCAGGCGGTGGTTGTCACTGCAGTGGCTGCCGTTCAGCTTGGGATAGGCGCACATCACCGTAGCGGGCCCGGCCTCCTTGACAGCGATCTCAAAGGCTGTCAGGTAGAGCTCGCGCAGCGTCCGCTCATCTAAAATCGAGTCGGAGTTGAAGCGGCTTTTTTCCTGGGAGTTGGCGGCAAAATGCTTGAGACTGGTGCCGATGCCCTCTCCCTCGATCCCCTGAATGAAGCCGGCCGCCAGCTTGCCGGAGAGAAGGGGGTCCTCAGAGAAGTACTCAAAGTTGCGCCCGCAGAGGGGGTTGCGCTTGAGATTCGCGCCCGGGCCCAGGACGAAGCCCACACCCTGTTCCTTCGCCTCGACGCCGATGGCAGAACCCACCGTCCGCAGCAGTTCGGGATCCCAGCTGCCGGCTGACGTCACTTCCGACGGGAAACAGGTGGCCTTCTGTGACTTGAAGATGCCAAGCATATCCGCGTCTTTTCCCGGATCCTGCTTGCGCAGGCCATGGGGGCCGTCACAGAGAAGGACGGCGGGAATTCCGTAACCCGGAAACTCCTTTGTCTGCCAGAAGGAGGCTCCGGACCCAAACGCAATCTTGTCCTCCAGGCTCATTCCGGCAACGATACTTTGAATTTTTTTCATACTGCAATCCTCCTTCGCTCATCGCCGCTGATCGACTGCTGACAGATTAGCGCAATTTGCACGGGTTTTGAAAGGCCCAATTTAAGGAATCTATGCAAAGTGCCAGCCAGACCACCGCAGAAACGGCGGCTGCTCTATCTCCGGAACCGCCGGACCAGAAAAAATGCAGTTGTGAGCCGTCAGGCGGGGAGACCACATACCCTGGCTGTGCCGCCGTCCTTGGCACCGGACGCCTGGAACTGGCTCGCCTAAAGTCCGACTTCCTTCATGCTGCTGTCGAGATGTGCCAGAATGATGTCGATGATGCCCTGGTGCTGGGCCAGACCGATCAGGCGGTTTTCCACCTGAAAACCGGCCCGTGTCAACAGGCTGGCCCAGGAATCCTCCCCGGGGCCCGCCATGTCTTTGGCGGCGTGAGCGCCTGCCACCATCATGAACGGATACAGCAGCAGTTTTTTGGCACCGAAGGCACTTACGCGGGCCATGACCTGCTTAATGTTGGGAAAGCCTTTCACAGTGCCCACGAACACGTTTTTATAGCCCCGGGCATGCAACACGTAGTCCAGAGCGGCAAAAATGGCGTTGGCGTAGTGATGCGATCCGTGCCCTTTCAAAAGCACGGCGGTATCATCCAGGCCAAACTCCGGAATGGCGGCTGCCAGCGCATCCACTACGGCGTCATAGTCTTCGTTGTGATAAATGAGCGGCTTTCCCAGCGCGAAGACATCAAAGCGGTCCGCGTAGGGCGCAACTGCTTCTGCCAGATCCTCATACTGAGAGCCGGGCATGACCAGAGTCGGCTGGACAATCAGTTCTCTGACGCCATCCGTCAGCAGTCTCTCCATTGCCTCACGAATATTGTCGATCCTTATGCCATCGCGTTCTTTCAATATGTCGATGACGGCCTGTGAGGTATATGCCCTGCGCACGCTCCAGTCCGGATAGCGTCCGGCAACGGCTGCCTCAATGGCATCCAGAGTGAGCCGCCTGTTTTCGTTGTAGCTGCTGCCAAAGCTTGTCACCAGAATGCTCTTTCGGGATGCTCCCTGCAGCCTGGTCGGGCAGGCGGCTGAGATGTTAAGCGGGTTGCTCGGCAGAGGCGCAGCTTTCGCATTCATATATGTCTTTCTAAGGTATTGACCCTTCGCTCGAAAAAGTCTGACGCTGAGGGCCCGTTTGTTGACAGGCCCGCGCCATCTTATCATCTGCTGTACGTCAGGAGCCAGGGCAACGGGAGGCTCAAGCCTGAGCGCCGCCCGCGCGATAGATGATTGTGATGATGACCAGAGCGATCTGAATCCAGACTCCGATACTGCCGAAGAGATCGCGGAACGTTTCCTGGTGCAGCAGTCTGGCACTTTGGTCCAGTGTGACCCTGCCGTCGCGGAGCTCATTTCGCAGCATCAGCACGCCCAGAAGCCCCAGAGCCGCCACGAGCAGCAGATAAATCGGGGCCAGTGGCTCAGCGATTCCCGCCAGCAGGGGCAGCAGCATCCCACAGACATTTGAGAAGATGTGGAGGAGGATCGAAAGGCGAAGATTCCGGGTTTTAACGATCACATAGGCCCAGATGAGCCCGAGTAAAAAGGTGTAGACCAGCTGCGGCAGGCCGTCGAGGGGTGCTCCGCGGCGCGCGAAAGACACCGCATGCAAAATCGCAAAGCAGAAGGCTGAACTGAAGAGATAGAAACGTTCACCATAGGGGAGGAGAGCTTCGGCGAAAGCCCGGCGAAAGACCAGCTCCTCCATGACGGGAGCCAGCAGAAAGAGGGAGATGATGTCGAGCGGAGTCATGGACAAGGATGCTTCCGCCGGCAGCTGTTCGCCGAGCAGCCCGGACAGGGAGGTCTTGACGATGTTGAGGATCAGGAAAATCGCGAGTGCCATGAACTGCAGTGTGATGCAAAGAAAAAGCTCCCGCCCGGAGAGACGTCCGGACTGCCGGACAGGAGAGAGGCGGCTGGAACGCCTCTGTGCCGAGATGGCAAGAAAGAGGGCGTAACCGACGCCGTAGAGCAGCACGAGGCTGATGAGCTTGACCAGTTCCAGCGGGATGGGAAGAAGAGCGGCCAGAAAGAAGCTTGACAGCCAGTGAAGGCCGTACATCAAACTGACGCCGAGACTGAGAATGGAAAGGGCCTTTTGACGTTCGTTCAT
This sequence comes from Bacillota bacterium, assembly GCA_030055235.1. Taxonomy (GTDB): domain Bacteria; phylum Bacillota; class Clostridia; order Saccharofermentanales; family Fastidiosipilaceae; genus JAEZYR01. Next base: position 8,420 of record JASGUW010000122.1, on the reverse strand, counting down.
CTGCTTTTCCTCGTGCTCGCCCGCAGCTTCCTGCCGCACCATGAGAGCGTGTTGTTCACGCTTATCTTCCGTCCTCTTTGTTATCTGCACTTTGGCGTATCGTTAGCTTTTGATCATGTCCTGACTATCATGACACATAAAAAACAGGAAGAAAAACAGGACCAGTCCGCTGGCTGGATCCCAGGCGTCACGCACTTGACGGGCCGGATACCGTTGCAGATTCACTGTCTGCCGGCCTGAACCGCCCGGGCTTTGTTTCAGGTATCAGCAGCCCTGCTTTGCCCGCTTTTCCTGTTGGGAACTATATCTCTGAAACGGATTTCAAATGATTCTCCTCGTAGGAACGGATTCCCGCTATGGTGTCGGGTCTTAGAATCAAATGCCGAAACAGCCAGTTTCCCGGCAGAATGTCATCCCCGTGGAAACGAATGTCTTTGACCCGTCGCCTGGGAGAAAGACGGATGTCTGAAGCTGTGGCTTCCGGAATGTCCACAGGGATCGGGACCGCGCCGGGAGCGTAGATTTTACTCAAACCGTTCATCCTGAAACCATGCTTCTTCATCAGCGCACCCATTTTTCCCGGCATGAATTCCAGGCTCCCGGTACTGTTCACGTAGACGACCGGAACGCCAAAAGCCTCTACGTACTTCATGCAGCGGGCATCATTTTCCCTGCGTTCTTTTTCGGGTTTCCCTGGGTCTGCCGGTGATCCATGGGGAAACAGGATCAGCGAAAGCCTTTCGTCTTTCACGTTTTCGTAGAAACGCCGGCGTCTGGAGTCGAAGCAGATGCCCACGGCGACATTTCCGAAAGGCGTCCGGATCACACTGCCGAAACTGCCACGCCTGAATACGGCTGACTCTCCTTCCGATTTGGAAACGAAGCCACATACTCCGTCCGGGCCGGCAATCATATAGCGGTTGAAGTAGTCCTTGTTTTCCTTGTCCAGATAGCCTGCAGCGATAAATGTCTGGTATTTTCGTGCCGTTTGCAGGGCCCAGTCTGCCGTATCCCGACCACAGTTATCTGCATATTTCCACGCCTTCTGGCTTGCCATATAGCTGCAAAGTGCCAGTTCGGGAAGAACAACAAGACCCGGAGACGGCAGCTTCCTGATCAGATCTTCGATATATTCTTTCCGCCGGCTTATGCCTTTGATGTCGTTGTCCAGTTCCAAAGCAAAAATACGCATGTTCTTTCGGGCACTCCGAAAATCTGTCTTCAGCGTTCGCTCATATACCGCGTGATTTCATCAGGGGTCAGTTTTCGCACTTCCGTATGAGGGAATTCCCTGTATTCATTCACCGTAAAGACAGGTGACATCTGCCTGCATGTTTTGTTCTTGTTCTTCTGCAGGAAGAGAAGCAGGTCTTCCTTTGTGGCAAAGATCTTGTACGATAATCTGCCCCTGCTGTCCGCTATCTTGTAAATCCCGCATGGCTTTTTCATACTGTAGTCTGCAGTGCGCAGGTAGAGTTTGGCGATTTCCAGTGATCGAAAAGGGAAGTTCCATCTTTGTAAGCCCCGCTTCGGGTCATGTTCTATACAGATGCAACGCCCGCAGCTTCCACAAATGTATTGTGTGTGGCCTTTCAAGCAGTCCAGAGGCTTAATGAGTGGAGTTCTTCGTTTTTCTGTTGAGTAACATTCCTCACACATCCTGTGATCACCTCTTGTGAATTCCCATAAATTCGCTTTGTTTTCCTGTACTCTTCTGATTTCGCCATGCTGCCGATATTTCTTTTACTGCGGCAGCCGCCGCACTTTTTCTGATCGACAGGACCTCCTGTTCAAACGGCGGCCTCAGTTTATCCTGTGAGTTTTACTGTTTCCTGTCACCTGCGAAAAATTCCCGGATACTGTCCAGTACCCTTTGATTCTCATTTGTATAGGGTGTGAATATGATTCCCATATGGCCGCAAGCAGCAGTATCAAGCAGCCTGTTCTCCACACGATAGCGATCCAATACGTCCTTAAAGTAATACGTCATTTCCTTCAATTCATCATTTTTGTTTGTCAGCAGGATCGTTTTAGGCAAAGTTGCAGTCATGTTGTTCCTGCTGAAAAGCAGATAGGGATACCTGCCCATCTTCCTGTAGCCTTTGGGAAATACCATGTTTCTCATTCCCCAGTACGCGATATTATTTACGTAAAAGTGCATGGCTCCACAATCCAGACAAATCCCCTGATACGAATACCACCTTTCAGCGATCTTGTAGTCCGCTCTCATATTCTTATCGTTACACAGCAGCGCTTCTGCAACAGCCAGGACTCCGCCTGCCGAATGGCCCACGATATACATGTCATTTGTATTCGCTTCATATTCTTTGGCGTTTTGCATAATCCAATTCACCGCGTTGGAGACATCCTCTATTTGATCAAATACGGTGATGCTTGGATACGCCAGTCTGTAATTTATGCAAAACACTACAAAACCTCTCTGGGCCAGGAAATTGGCAAACAGAGCATCCGTTTCTTTCCCGCCGGAGATAAAGCCACCGCCGTGTATGTCAAGCAGCACCGCTTTTAAAGTGTTGTCGGCCCTGAAATAGATATCCAGTGTGTGTTCGGCCAGATTGTCAGATACATAGCTGACATCTTTTATTTCGATAATACTCTTGTCTGATTTGGATAGATCAATTCTCTCCAGATCTTTCTGGTACGCCTTTTCACCCATTTTCTTCATAAAGGCGCTGATCATAAGTCTTCACCTGCGGGCCGCGTCATGCAAACAGGATGAAAGCCCACAATGGTTTTCTGCAATGGAATCGGTCTGCTCATTTTCACTGTGTCCTCCTTCAGAGGCTTCGCAGAGCCTCAAGCACTGATGACAGCGGCATGCCTGGAGTTTCATTGTCTGCGTGCAGAAGAACGCGGCTGGCACGTGTTTCCCAACATCGAAAAAAGTTTCCTTAGATCCCTCAGCCCGCTGCCAGCCGGCTGAGATGTCCATAGATGATCCAGGCCCAGAAGACAAGGTTCAGCAGTTTGAGGATAAGGCTGTTTTCTCGCCGTACATTCCAGCTGGGCGCGTTCCTCAGCCAGACGGCCTCCTCACTTTCCTGTTTTCTGGCGCTCTTTCTGGCGAGAAGAGTTCTGATGATCTCATAGCTGTAGATCCCGAGCATGGCGGCGCTTGCCAGAACCGTTGCAGAGCGGATGAGGCACACAAGGATTCTTCCAGTGGACGACAGGTCATCCAGAGCGGTAAATCGCGAAAGCAGAAAGCCGCCTGTCAGCAGAATGAGCCAGGAGGCAAGTTTGGCATGACGGATGATCCTGAAGGGGGGAAGTACATGGTACCGTTCTTCTTCGATGTGCATCGTGTCAAGCGGGAAGAACTCGACAAATGAGGTGAAGATTTCTTTGTTTGAGCGGTGTTTTCGGTGGTTTTCGAAGGCGGATTCCAGCAGAGGGCGTTTTTCCTGATACAGGAAAAGCCATTCATCGGGAGCCTCAGGGAGGAGACGTTCCCCCAGCAGATGCTGAAAGATGGCCTGAAGCGCTGCTGACTTCTCCTCAAGTGCCCGGGCATTGACCTTGTGCGGGCGTGCCTTTTTGCCATAGTATTCAAGCGGCAGATGGTGTTCGGAGCGTTGACCGTTCGATAAGAAAAAGCAGAGCGTATAGTCGTTGTAGCTTTCACCGCTGGCATCTGGATGGTCATTTCTGAGAACTTTCTTCGTAGCGGCGAAGCGAATCATTCCCAGAGGCAAAAGGACAAAGTATTCATCCCCTGGCGCCTGCAGAGCCAGCCAGTTCCCGGCCAGATATATGCCAGAATTGCCGACAAGCTCCTGGAAATCCAGAGCTGTTATCTCTCTGTTGATATCTTCCGGTGAAAACGATGGGGCAAGAGCTGACATGCCATTCGGCTTGTTTTGGGAAAGATACGGAGAAATCAGGCGATAGATGAAAAGAAATGTCACCAGTCCGAGGACAAGAGTCAGAACACCGGCGACGATGAACTCACTTTCATCTGTCTGATGCAGTGTGTGCCAGATCAGCAGTACTGTCAGACTGACAAGAACCATACCGCAAATCACCCGCCAGGGTGACAGTCTGGGACGGTACATTCGGGCTTCAATGTGGTAACGCATGTTCGCTCCTCGGGATCGACAAAGATCTCCTCAATTATTCCTTTACGGAGCTGTTTCAAGGTTAACGGAAGTTTAAAAGCTGTATCACCTGCAGGCTGAGTGAAACACCATAATGATGTTATCAAAAGGTGCCTGAATGTAGACAATGGAGACTTGAGAGTGAAACGAATACTTGCCTATGAACCCTGGTTCTTCATCTTCTTTGGTGTGTTTCACCTGCACAGGATATGGGCCATTCTTGATAGAGACTCCTATGCTGCCTTCTGGCTGGGCCTGATGGAAAACAGAGGGCTTATCTACTGCTTTATCATGGGACTGCTGGCAATTTTGTGCGTGATCGGGATCGTGACGTTTTTACACGAGCGCAGGAGGAATTTCTGGTGGCGATGGATCTACCTTCTGGGTGGTTTGTATGTGCTTTTTGATCTGTTCGCCATCGCGACGCGCATAAGCTTCTGGCAGCGCCTGCTGCTGACGATGTTTGACACCAGTTCGCCCGCCTGGAATGCCGTATGGTTTTCTTTTATCCTGTTGGGGGCTCTTTCTTTTCTTTTGGGCGTCCACCTGCTGCAGCGTTATGTAGAGGCAAAAGACGCTCAATGATTTTGTTCGTCCTGCGAACAGTCGGGCTGGAGCGAAGCGACATCCCAAGTCCCCCGCCTTGAGTCCCTCAAAGATCAATCCGCAGCAGATTTCGCCGGACAGTGGTGGAGGGTTCGGTCTTAGCCCTGATTCGGGATGCAGGGGATGCAGCTGTCGATTATGCTAATCGCTCAGGAAATCCAAATTTTCAATGTGTTTGTTATCCAGCCACCAGTTAAAAAGGTCGTCCGGGTACGTTTCTGATTCATAATCCAGCGGTAAAGGAAGCAGGTCCTCTACTTCATACTCGACGTTAAAAAGGCTCAATCGCCCCTTAATGGGGATCGGCTCGATGACATGTACGCTGTCAAGAATCCAGGAGAAACCAGAAAAATGTTCGTCGTCAAATAAACAGGCGGGTTCCCGATCTGTTTCATCCACATAAGGCCGGACGTCACTCAAATGAGCGACAGCTATTGCCTTCCCGGTCACCATGGATTGACGCTCAAACTTGTTGGCTGCACGACCGGAACAGATAAGCAGCCAGCCCCGGTACTCCGTTTTCCAGGAGCGCAGCTCAATGCTCTTTGCACCCAGTGCAATCAGCGTTGCATATAGCGGTCTTATACTTAAAGCTTTCATTGTGAGCTCCTTTGGAATGGCTGGCAAAACCGATGGTTCTTACACCGCTATCATAGCAATCGCACAATTGAAAACTACAAGCGAATTAGACTTGTGAGTATGTGAATCAAGGTCTGATTCAATCAATCGTTGATTGCTTTGTGGGCCAGGGGACAAGAAATCTAAAATAATCGACTGGAAAGTATGGCACGGGTTCGGGGGGTAAATTCGAAAACAGGGTACAATCGGAATGCTCAATTCCTGCGGTTTTACGTTCTTCTGGCGGGAATGTTCATAATTCCTGCGAGCAAAAACCATCGGATCGCAGTATTCGTACGAATAATCTCCATGCCCTCACATTTCTTGCGCGAATAGTGTCGGTTTAAGATATGGTAAAAAACAAAGTTTCGAAAAGGGTGTTTACAAATGGAAAGAGCAGCTGAGAAGAGGGTTATTAAGTGGAAAGATAAAAGAGTAAGAAAAGCGGAGGCTAATTACAGGAGTCAGGGCAGTGTGGCAAAACCTACACAATGGCAAAAATCTTTGCCAGCTTTTGTAAGCGATATGATCCGGAGCTGGGTTTTAAGGTATCCACAAAAAATGTAAGCATGAATGAAAAGGGGGCAACACGCGAACATAGTCTACCGCTGTATCTGATGTGGAAACTAAAACATTCCTTATAAATGGGCTGCAGTGAACAGCATGAACAGCAAAAGTATCGAATTACGATACCCATGGTAGTAGGCCTCTTAATATCCTGATTTCTGTACCCCTTATACGTTTTATGTTGGCTGACGACATGGTGGTTGATACTAATTATTCACCCAGTAGATCTTGACCTTTCTGTGTTGTTATATATCGCTGATTTCTACTGCTAGGCTTGTCCGGCAAAGTCATTTTGAGCAATTTCTCATTAAGTAGTGGATGTAGATACTCTTGAACAAAATGCGATCGGTTTTTTAAACCTATATATTTCTGCATCTCATTTCTGCTCTTTGCGACCTTGCAGAATTTTAATAATTTCATTTTTTTAGCTTGCACGGTGTTTTGCATGGTATTTTGTACGGTTTCTTGCATAGCGGCTTGGTCACTTTCTTGTCATTTTGCGTAACATGATTATCATCTTTAGCACCTAGGGCAAACCCCTTAGGGGCTGTAAAACGAATCATGATATCGCCAGGATGTACCTTGAATTGCGGCTCTGGTACATTATCCTCTTTACATCCCTTCTTTGTCAGCATAATCTGAATCCCTGATTCCCGAACCCCCTGATACGTCGACGTTTCAGGGGAGTTTTTGTAATGAAAATGCACATATTGTTCTAGTGATATAGAGCGATATGCGGTATAATCATCCCCTGGGAGGTCGTAGATATGTTTTTGAAAGTCGACGAGAAGCCGGATGGTAGAAAATACATGAGTTTTGCCAGATCCATCCATGTCCCAGGGAAGTATCCGAAGACGAAGGTGGTCAAGTCGCTCGGCTATGACGTGGATTATCTGGACCAGTACGATGACCCCATCGCACATTTCCGAGCCGAAGCAAAGCGCCTGACGGAACTTGAGAAGGAAACCGGAATTGCCCAGCTGGACCTGGATCTGTCTGACAAACTGAATGTGGATGAGACCTACCGAAAGAATCTCGGCTTTCTCATATTCAGTTATATCTACCATGAACTCGGACTCGACAAGTTCATGCGCAATCGTCAGCGATATGAGAACTTTGAGTTTGATGCCAACGCGATCCTGAAGTTTTTGGTCTATGGTCGTCTTCTCTTCTCCGGCAGTAAGAGAAAGACATGGAAGAAGCGGGAGATGTTTTTCGAGAACTTCGACTTTACACTGGAATCGGTCTATCGTTGTCTTAGTTATCTCGCCAAGCTGACGCCGAAGTTCCCAGAGTACCTGAACCGGAAAATACGCGAGAATTACGGCAGAAACACCGAAACCGTCTATTACGGTGTCACCGACTACTACTTTGAGATTGACGAAGAGGATGAATATCGCAGGAAAGGTATAGGAAAGGACAAGTACGGCGTACCCATTATTCAAATGGGCTTATTTCTGGATGCTGACGGTCTCCCTATTCTATATAACCTGTTCCCCGGCAACACCCATGACAGTGTGACCCTGCGGGGAATGGCTCGAACCATTCGGACCGAATATGAGCTTGGCCGGATTATCGTAGTAGGTGACAGCGCAATTGGCAGTGCAGACAACATCTGGTATTTGCTGTCCTGTGGCTATGGCTATATCTTTTCGCGATCGATCGCCAAGTCCAGTCAAGCCTTTAAGGAGTATGTACTGGATCCCTCCGGCTATTCTGTCAGCAAATCCAAAAAGATCGTACAGCAGGATGGATCGGTATGCGAAGTACCGACGTTCATGATGAAGTCACAGCGGATACCCCGAGAAATCCAGGTGACATCGACAAGCGGGGGGAAGGTAAAGAAAGTGGTAGACGAGAAACTTGTCGTCTACTGGAGTGCCAAGTACGCGAAGCGTGCGAAGAAAAAACGGGCGAAGGCCATCAAAAAGGCAGAGCACTACATCAAGGTGCCCTCAGAATATGAGGCAAACAGATCCGGTGGTGCCAGTAAGTACATCCGCAATCTCAAGGTCGATAAGGATGGCTGTATCCGTGAAGATGTCTACGACCACCTGAGTCTTGATCTGGAAGCGATTGAGGCAGATGCCAAACTCGATGGGTACTACGCCATGGTCAGCAGCGAGATGGAAAAAAGTGACGCGGAAATCGTGGCAAGCTATCGTGAACTGCGGAAAATCGAGGAGGCTTTTCGTGTCAGCAAGTCAGACTTGGAGACCCGGCCTGTTTATCTCTCGCGCCAGGGCCGGATAGAAGCCCACTTCCTCACCTGCTATCTGGCCTTCCTCCTCTTGAGGCTGGTACAAAGACGACTCAAAGTGCATCTGTCCACCGAGAAAATCCTCGATGCTCTACGTGCATGCAACGGCACCAACATCGCCGGGAATTACTTCAGCTTCGAGATGCTTTCCGAGGATCTTTTGAACATAGGCAACAGTTTTGGCGTGGATTTCGAAACCCGATATAGGACACTTGGAGAAATACGCAAAATGGTGGCAGCGAGCAAAAAAC
>JASGUW010000121.1 GCA_030055235.1 Bacillota bacterium | reverse complement strand
GGACAGCCGAGGCCTGGTCAAGACACTGAAATGGTGTCCAGAGCGGAAAAATTGCTCACTCAGAGTCATTTTCTGTGCAAAATTTACGCTCTGGACAGCCGGAGCTCGGCCAAGGCACAAAAATGATGTCCAGAGCGTAAAAATTGCTCACCCGGAGCCATTTTCTGTGCAAAATTTACGCTCTGGACAGGCGAAGCTCGGTCAAGGCACCGAAATGATGTCCAGAGCGGAAAAATTGCTCACCCAGAGCCATTTTCTGTGCAAAATTTACGCTCTGGACAGCCGAGGCCAGGTCAATGCACCGAAATGGTGCCCAGAGCGTAAAAATTGCTCACCTGAAGCCGTTCCCTCCCTCAACCTGCAGACATCACTCAAAAGGCGCAGGCATCATCCGCCCTGAGGTCGAAGATCGCCGTCTCGCCGACAGCGAGCGTCCGACCCGCCTCATCCGTCACTCTGACACCCGGCTCATGAAGGGTCCGGCAGCGGAAAATGGCCATCCCGGCCGGGACTTCGCCAAAAGAAACGACCGTCTCCGCCAGGTCCTCGTTCGTCAGAATCAGACGCGTGCCGCCGTCGGGCAGGCGCTCCAGCTTCGTCAGGCTGGCCGCCCCCGGCTCCAGGCCAAGCAGCCCCGCCCGCGCCGGCGCCGTCCCCTCATGCAGGCTCTCCGACCAGGCCCGCAGCGGCTGCAGGAAAAGCAGCGAACTCGCCTTCAACGCAGCCGGATCGGCGCTGCAGCAGGAAACACGCAGACGGAAGCGGTTGCCGCCGCGCTCCGGATCCGCATCCGGGCTGGTACTGGCATGCAGGAGGTTCAGCAGCAGGCCCTCCCGGCGGATACGATAGCCATAGGTGTTGGCGTTTGCGAAGACCACGGCACGATCGCCCGTAATCGCCGCCATAAAGCTGGAGGCGGGGTAGTCGAGCTCAGCCGCCGGACGGCTGATGGAACCGCCCGGAATGTCGTTGCGCCAGCTTTCGCCCCCCACCGGCAGATACCAGGCGAGCAGGGGCACCGGCCGACCGGCTTCCGTGCGCTCCTGCCAGTCGACGTCAAGATCGACGTCAAAGCCATCCGCATCCTGATTAAGATAGATGGTCGTCGTAACAGTCGAGGGGCCAAAATGCTGTTTCATGCGAAAGCCCTGGCGCAGCTCGCCGCACTCGTAGCGGGGCTCAATGACTTCCGTCAGGTCCGCGGCAGCAGCACCGGTATGGCGGCCGATGACCCAGGCGCTGGACGTTTTCGCTTCGGTTTCGATGCGCCGCAATCCACCGCGTTCGCCGGCCGTCACGCGCTCGGCACCCGTTGCCTTGTCGATCAGGCTGATGAGCGCTCCGTCCGTGATGCTGAACGTGGCCCGCAGCCGCTCGTTCTCGAGCACGATATCTTCATATGCTTTATGCGAACGAATCGGGTTCTGATAGTAGACCGGAATTTTCTCCATCGGCGCCTCATCCAGAAGCACACTGGCATAGCCGAGCGCCGGCACCGTCAGGCGCACCAGCAGGCGCACATACTGGTGATCCCAGTAGCGCACCAGCTCATGGTCGAGCAGCTGACAGGGCAGCAGATTCCCCTCATCATCATGTATGCGAAGCTGGCGCAGGTCGCCCGGCCAGTCCCAGAGCTGGAGCTCGACCGTCTCCGTGCGCTCATGCGGCAGCTGGTTGTAGACCTGCCAGACCCGCACCAAGCCCGAGCCGCGTTCCGTTCTGGTCGCGGTATTCAGCACACCCAGGCCAAAGCCGGGACCGGCGCCCGGCGACTGGGCCATCGCCGCCGACTCGGCGCCAAGCTCCGGAATCTCCCGCCGCTCGGGCAGCAGGCGCCGGGCCAGTTCCTCCGTGTTGATCCGGCGGCCGATGGCGCCCAGGGCACTGAAGAGGCGGCTGCCCGTCCCGGCGGCGACCTCCTGCAGATTGCCGAGAGCGTATTCGCGGCTTGCGCGGGTATTGGAACCGGTGAGGATGTCGTGAAAATGCATCAGCAGGAGCTTGCGGACGGTCTCATCCGGGACAGGAAAACGTCCTTCCCGCGGCGCCAGAGCATCCCAGACACGGGCCTCATAAAGCGAGCGCTCGCCCAGACGGTTGGCGGCCTTCACCCGCGACTGTGAGGTATAGCAGCCGGCGAAGATAACGTTAAGCTCACGCTTGACCAGCGGCAGGCGGTCGCGGACACACTCCGCCGCCTCAAAGAACTCACTGTAGCGGCCGAAGCGCAGGCGCGGCCAGAGCGGCCAGTCCATCATGGCCCGGGCCACAGTCAGGTCACGGCGGGTGGCGCCGCCGCCGTGGTTGCCGACACCGTAAACGACCAGGCCCATGGCCAGGCCGCCCGAACGGCGCATGATATCCGGCAGGCCAATGCCGATATGCGGTGTGATCGCCGAGTTGTACCAGTAGGGCTCGCGGTAGACCAGAACCTCGTCTCCGGGATCCGCCTGCCAGCGATAGAGCACATGGTCGCCGTCCACACCACGGCAGTGATACATCCAGGGCAGTCCGCCCAGACGGTTCAGGTGGGGGATCTGCCGCGAATGCCCGAAGGTGTCCGGATGAAAGTCAAGCTTCAGATCACTCTCAGGGACGCCCCAGATCGTGCTCATGTAGCGCCGCGTCTGGGCCAGATGGTCGAGCAGCGAAGCCGTTGAAGGCATATTGCGGTCCGTCTCGACCCAGTTGGTCGCGGTGACCTCCCAGCGCCCCTCGCGGATACGCGCCTCGATTTCGGCTTTGAGTTCAGGGGCATAGTGCTCGACGATATGATAGACGGAGGCCTGCGACTGGGCGAAATGGTAATCCGGATCCTCATCCATTAAATCAAGCATGGTACGCACCGTCGCGATGACTGCGGCGACGGTCTCGTCCATGCCCCACATCCAGTTCATGTCAAGGTGGGCGTGGCCGACCAGAATCAACTCAGGCTTCCGGGCCGCCTCAACAAGATCACTGAGGCAGTCCTCCGCCTCCTGGCAGACCCTGTCTGTCAGCACTCCCTCTGCAGCCATGGCCGCTTCAAGATGATCGAGTGCCCGGACGAGCGGCTTGAGAGACAGAGCCTGATCGATCTCCGCCAGATTCAGAAGATACTGGAGTTCGCTCAGGATGCGCAGATTCCAGGCGCTCGCCGCCTTGATTCCGAGCTGCTCTTCGCGGGGCATGCCAAACGTCTCCTCATAGCGAAAGCGGCGTCTCCAGCCCGGGGTCCGGCGCTGAAGGGCATCCAGTCGTATGCTGAGTTCGGCATGCAGCCGGGCGTCCGGATGGGGCTTGCCGCTCTCGGGCAGCTCATAGACTCGCTTGTTTCGGGCATCGTCCATTCTTCTCTTCCTCATTTCCTTCTCCGGCCAGCGCTGGCGCGGGGGACGGTGGTCAAACTTCGCAAATAAAGTAAAGAAAGTATAACAAAGCCTTATGCGAAGCTGGATACAGTCTCCCGACATCTCGTGTTATGCTGCACAGCATGGATGAAAAAGATATGCTGCTGGCCAGAAAGCAGGACTTATTCCGGGAAATTATGGCCCTGACGGACGTGCTCTGGGGGAATGTCCTCGAGCGCTATACGACCTGTTCCAGACCAAATTGTCGCTGTCATCAGGGAGAGCGGCATGGCCCGCGCTTCTATCTCGTGACGACGGAAGAGGGCAGGCAGAGGCAGCGATATCTTCCTGTTCGGCATGCATCCAGAATCAGGAAAGGTGCCGAGCAACGCCGGCAGCTGGAGGCGATCTTACAGGAAATCACGGAAATCAACCTGGCTTTAATGAAGGAAGAAGACAAGATATAATGCCGCGCAGCATTGAAAAGGGCCAGTCACAGTGACCGGCCCTTTCATAATCTTATACGCTTCATTCCGCTGCCATGTACGGCAACTTGAGTTTCCTATGAATCCCCGCCGGAGGCGGCAGCGAATTCATCTTCCTCTACATCGTCACTTGAGAGATCCCAGGGCTCATAGATGGACGGGACGTCGCTGAGCAGACGCTTCGTGTAGTCCGACTTGGGGTTCAGAATCACCTCGTCGGAGGTGCCCTGCTCAACAAACTGGCCGCTCTTCATGATGTAGATCGTATCAGAGACATAGTAGGCGAGACCTATGTCGTGGGTGATGAAGACGATCGTCATATCTTCCTCGTCGCGCAGCTTCAGCAGCATGTCGAGGATGGTCGCCCGCGAGCAGGCATCCACCATGGAGGTCGGTTCGTCAGCGATCAGGAGCTTGGGTTTCAGGATGTAGATGCGGGCAATCATCAGCCGCTGCATCTGACCGCCTGAAAGTTCAAACGGATACTTGTTGGTCAGCTCGGCGAAGCGCAGGTTGACGAAGGAGCAGGCCTCCGTCATAATTTCGACTTTCTGTGCATAGGGCAGGTTTTTCTGCCCGCGCAGTTCGATGCAGTTCAGGAGCACCTTGTCAATCTTACTGAAGACGTTGTAGGTCGAAAAGGGATCCTGGAAAATCGCCTGAATGTTCTTCCAGTACTCCCGCTTCTCAGCCGTGGTTCCGAAGGCCCGTGGCTGCCCATGGACCTCCAGCTGACCCTCAGTGATCGACGTCAGGCCCAGAATCATTTTTGCCAGCGTCGTTTTGCCGGAGCCGCTTTCGCCTACGATGGAGACGATTTCACCGCGCCTGAACTTGAAGTTGACATTGTCTACGGCCCGGTTCGCTTTGCGTCCCATGCCATAAACTTTGCTCATGTTCTTTCCTTCGAGGAAGGTATCGGTCAGCTCCCGGCGCTTAACTTTGACGCGATCTGTCTCAGTCATGGTCAGCCCCCACTTTCTTTGCCGGAATCCCCATCCCCGTTATCTCCGGCGAAGGGGATGATGTTGACATCGAGCTCCACTTCCGCATCTTCCTGCTTCGACTTGATCTGATCCTCGTACTTGAGCTCGCGCAGCACCGCCTCCGGCAACAGGCAGCGGAAGAGGCGGCCGTCTGACGCGAAGCGCTCGGGGACGACCACCGAATCACAAAGCGGCTGGCGGAACTTGCAGCGGGCAGCGAAGCGGCAGTGCTGGGGCGGAGCCTTCAGGTTCGGCGGTGTGCCCGGGATGGCCACCAGGTGTTCATCACGGATACCTTCGCTCGGCACAATAATGGAGCCCATCAGACCCTTGGCATAGGGATGGAGGGGTTCGAAGACACTTTCGTGAGCCGGTCCCAATTCAACAAACTGGCCCGCGTACATGACCGCGATCTTCTTCGTAACGTTGTAGAGCAGCGGCAGCTCATGGGTAATGAAGATCATTGATTTGACAAGCCCCTTGTCGATCAGGTCCAGAAGCATCTTGATTACGAGCTTCTGTGAGCTGACGTCAAGAGCGGAAGACGGCTCGTCGGCGATCAGGATCTTTGGCGAAAGCAGCGAAGAGATTGCTATGACGGTGCGCTGCTTCATACCGCCGGAGAGTTCGACCGGATAGCGGTCGAGCACTTCCACCGGCAGGTTGACAAGGCGCAGGCGCTCCTCGGCCATCTCCCGCAGTTCTTTTTTATTAAGGCGGATGTTGTGGGCAACGAGGACATCGTTGATGTACTTGATGATCTTCCGCGTCGGATTGAGAGCGTTCATCGCGGCCTGAGGAATGTAGGCAATCTCTGTGCCCAGCGCCGTACGACGCAGGACTTCCGGATCCTCTCCCGTAATCTCACGTCCATCAATGATGATGGAGCCGGAGGTATAGTGCAGAGGCGGGAAGTAGTAGCCCATCAGGCTCATGGCGAGCGTGGACTTGCCACAGCCGGACTCGCCGGCGATGCCAAGAGTTTCGCCCTCCTTCAGTTTGAAGCTGACGCCGTCAACCGCGTAGACGTTCTCACGAAAACGCGTAACATAGCGTGTCTTCAGGTCGTTGACTTCGAGAATGTAATCTGCCATGGTCTCCTCCCTCCTCTAGCGCAGTGTTGGGTTGAAGACCTGATCCAGGCCTGTGTTCATCAGGTTCATGGAGAAACTGATCAGAGCAATGCTGAGTACCACCGGGATAAAGGCCCACCAGGCTCCGCTCAGAGGTGCCTGGAACTGCATCGACCAGCTGAGCATCAGACCCAGAGTCGCATGCGTTGTGGTGGACGGTCCCAGACCCAGCATCGAGAGCTGTGCTTCGGCCAGTATCGCGGAAGAGATCTGCAGAATATAGGCCATGACAACATAGGACAGGACGTAGGGCAGGATGTCCGTCACGATGATGCGCACCGTACCGAAGCCCGAAAGCCGCGAGATGTTCACGTGGTCGCGGTTCTTCAGCGTCAGTGTCTGGGAACGCACCGAGCGCGCCGTCCAGGGCCAGGCCGTCAATCCAATGACAAAGGCAACTACCACAATGGAGCGCGAGCTGCTCGAGATGCTGTAGGAGAGCAGGATCAGGATGACGAAAGAGGGTATGACCGTGAACATGTTGGTCACGAAGGTCAGCAGGTTGTCGACCCAGCCGCCGACATAGCCGGAGGTCAGGCCGATGAGGAGGCCGATGGTGGTGGCGATGGAACCTGCGATCAGGCCGACCATGAGCGAGTTGCCGATGGCGGAAACCAGTTCATGAAAGACGTCGCGTCCGAAGTTGTCGGTGCCGAGCAGGAAGAAGCGCCTGGCCGGCACATCCTTGACATTTGTAAAGTCACGGGACTGAATCTTCGTAACTTCGCGATAGCCGCTGTCGCTGCTTGAATCTTCCACCTGAACAACATAGCCGTCCGCTGATAGCAGGTTCTGGACCTTCAGATAAAGGCGGGTAAAGCCCTTGCGGTAGGCGGAGGTGCCGGGAAGCCTGATGCTGTCGTCGTAGTTCGCCAGGAAAAGTTCGACAATTTCCGCATGGTCCTTTGCCGGATTGAGCATTTTCCATTCGATGTCAAGCTCGGACTTTTCAAACCATTCCAGCATCTGAGCTGCTTCTTCATTGCTGACGGCGGCACCCAGACGAATCGAGTCGACTTCAATGCTCATGGGATACTTGGGCGCGTCAATGACACCCATGCGGTTGACATAATTGCCGGGCTTATTGAAAAGGGTGCCGACCATGTCAAGCGGTGAGCCCTGCATGAACAGAGGTGCCACAAAGGTCAGCAGCAGCAGAATTATGAGGATACTGAAGCCAACCAGAAAGTTGGTGTTCTGAAAGGTTGTACGTAATCTGTGTTTCATAACTGTCTACCCCCTACTCCTGCTGGTTCGCTTTAATACGCGGATCGATGAAGCCGTAGAGGATTTCGATGACCAGGTTCGCAAGCAGGACACCGACGGTGATGAAAAGTGTTGCGCCCGAAATCATGGGGTAATCCTGCGCCTTGATGGACGACAGAATGGTCGATCCGATGCCGGGGTAGCTGAAGATAGTCTCCGCGACCAGAGCACCACCGACCATGGTACCGAGCGAAAGAGCCAGACCGGTGACCTGCGGCAGCATGGCGTTACGGAACACATAGCCGACAATGCGGCGGTCCCGAATGCCAAGGAAGCGGGAATACTTCACATAGTCGGCATTGAGCTCATAGATCGACATGGAGCGCATGCCAATGGCCTGGCCGCCGATGGTGTTGAGGACAATGGACCAGAACGGCAGCTGGTAGTGACGGACAGCAGAGGCGATGAACTGCAGGTTAAAGCCCGGGATCAGGTCGAAACCATAGCCACCGCTGGTCGGCAGGACGCGAAGCATGATGCCAAAGACGAAGAGCAGGATGATCGCCAGACCAAATGACGGAAAGGCTCCGACAAAGAGAAAGGCCGGGAAGATCGCCCTGTCAAAGACACCGCGGCGATAGGCCGCAATAGCGCCCAAAAGGTTACCCAGCATCCAGCCGGTCAGAATAGCCGGCAGCTGCAGAGCAATTGTCCAGGGCACCGATTCCTTCAGGATCTGCACCACCGGTGTCGGATAGCGTCGAAAAGAAACGCCAAGGTCACCCTTAAAGAGATTGCCAATGAAAACGAGAAACTGCTCGGGCAGCGACTTGTCGAGTCCAAAGGCGCGGGTATATTCCTCCAGCATCTCGGCCGCGGCTTTCTGGTCCGTCAGACTTTCAGTCACGCCTGCCGCGATGGACGCAACCGGATTGCCCGGCATCAGCCGGGGCAGGACAAAGTTCAGGACAAGAGCAACCACAAAAGTCAGCAGATACCAGAGGATGCGGTTGCGAAAGTAACGAGTATAGCCCTTCATGGCCGACCAACCCCTTCCTTACTGATGAGACAACAGAGCGAGCCCGAAGGCTCGCTCTGCGGTCCTCTGCCGATTACGGATCTACGAGTTCAAGATCATAGAGTCCGGCAATGCTGTAGCCCTGTGCGAGAATGTTGGGCGGGATGTTGCGGCCGTCATTGGCCTCCGGGAAGTTGGTCCAGACGGACTCATTTACGGTGTGGAAGCTCGAGGGACGATACATCAGCGGAATCGTGGGAACTTCCGTCAGATAGATTTCGTTCAGCTCGGTGTAGTACTCGATCAGCTTATCCTCGTCCGTCTCCGTCGGAATCAGGTCGATGAGTTCGTCGACACGCTCGTTGCTGTAGCGGCTGTAGTTGGTGAAGACGCGTTCCGCATCCACGTTCGCACCGCCGTCGCTGTAGAGGGTCTGATAGCTGCGCAGCCAGGGGTTGATCGGCGAAGCCGACGCATAGCTCATCATGGCAATGTCGTAGTTACCAGTCTGGATGTCGTCGTAGTAAACCGTGCGCTCGGGGAAGTAGGTCGACAGATCCATGCCGATTGCCTTACCGGCAGCGGCAACGATTTCGAGCGCCGCGTTCCAGTCAGTCCAGCCGGCCGGGCACTCGACCTGGAAGACGAGATTGACACCAGCGACTTCACGGATGCCGTCGCCATCGGTGTCGACGATGCCGGCATCGTCGAGGAGAGCGTTGGCTTCGTCAATCTGCTTGCCGGTCCACTGGAGGGGCTTCAGCGCTTCGAGGTCAACCATGGCCATTTCGGGCTCGGCGCGGGTGATAAGCGCGGGAACCATGGGCAGGGTGTAGCCGCTCATGGCTGCCTCACCGATCTGATCATAGTCGATAGCCATGGCCAGAGCGCGGCGGACGGTTGCGTTGTCCAGACCCGGGCGGGTGACATTGAAGCCGGCCGAAGGCATCTGTGCGCCAATGTAGTAGGGCGGCTCGTCGAGGTAGGTGCTGACGGGCAGGCCGTCTTCCCACATCTTCCAGACCTGGGGCATGAACTGCTGCGCCATGTCAACTTCACCCTGCTGGAATGCTACCGAGCCGGCGTTGTTGTCACTGAAGATGTTGTGTGCGATGTACTTGGGAGCCGGCAGCTTGCCCCACATGGACTCGTCCTGACCCCAGTAGTTGTCGTCACGGATGAAGACAATCTTAGTGTTGTCGAAGTGATAGGGCTTGTAGGGGCCGGAGCCAATGGCATCCTCGTTATAGTCGTTCTTGATCGCCTCAATGTCGCCGTTATAGGAGTCGACGAGGGCACCGAGCTGATGCTTGGGATAGATGTGCATCTGCGGGAAGTATTCGAGGATCTTCAGCGGGTTGTAGTTATCCTTGTCGGCTGTGATCTGGACGGTCTTTTCGTCAAGCGCTTCGATCTTGGAGATGTACTTCATGGCCACCGCCTGGGAGGTGCTGCACATCTCGTTCACTTCATAGGTGAAGACAACGTCTTCAGCCGTCAGCGGTTCGCCGTCACTCCACCTGGCCGCTTCCTTGAGCTTGATGGTGTAGACGCCATCCTCTTCGGTGTAGTCACCGTCGGCCAGCAGCGGATAGAGCTTACCGTCGTTCTGGTTAAACATGTAAAGAGATTCATAGAACAGAAGAGTAGTCAGAGAAGACTCCTCAAAGAACATGTTGAGGTTATGTGAATTGGACAGCGGGTTCATGCTGTTCACCGGGCCCCACTGTCTGCCGTTGTAGTAAAGGGTTTCCTTACGCGGCAGCTGATCGGGGTCATCGCCCTCAAGCTCCGGAGCATCGGTTTCTTCAGCTTCCGTCTCAGGTGCTTCTGTCTCAGGCGCTTCTGTCTTGGGAGCTTCCGTCTTTTCAGCCTCAGTCTTCTCAGCCTCGGTCTTTTCAGCTTCGGTCTTCTCAGCTTCCGTCTTTTCAGCCTCGGTCTTTTCGGCTTCCGTCTTCTTGGTTTCGGCAGCCTTCGTTGTCGGTGCCGCCGTGGTAGCGGTGCCGCCGCCGCAGGCGGCCAGTAGTCCGGCCAGCATCATAACAGCCAGCAGAATGGACAGCAATTTGCCATATTTCTTCATTTTCACGATTTTCCTCCTCCCTTTCGGGTATATTCTTCCGATAGCAACAGCAGTTCGTACGTTCCAGAATCACCCCCTAGTAAGCGCTCTTTTTTAATTTACTTATGATATCGGCTAGCAGCTTTGCCTGTCAACGTTTCTGTTCACTTTCAGAACAAGGTTTGTCATATTTCCCTCACCTTTTTTATACATTAGATACATATGATAATGATTCTCATTAGTTTATCCACTAAAACTCTGAGCCACTTTTCCCATCGCCTTGTGCACGGTGATAGCTGAGGTAAGCAGGCTGTCATTGGTAGAAAATCCTGTGCAGATGAAATGGCAGTCATAACAGTTGGTTTTATGCACAAAGACCATATATGCAGGAACAGCGAACAAAGCAACGACACCTCCTGACTTCAGCTGTATGCATAGAGACTGAATCATGAAACGGGTAAGAAAACGGGTTAGGAAACGGGTCAGATACTGCTATACGCTCAGTGTGCCAACGATTCATGCCGTTTTGTGCCTTGAGCGAAGCATGGGTGATAAAACTGCGAAAGTTTGAAAACTGCACACCGCCGTTCGCCATCTCGAGCAAATTTCAAGCTTTCGTACGGTTGATTGCATAAATATACGTATCTATGCGTGTTGTAATGAGATTATGCAATGATGTGGATTGTTATGCATAAAGAGAGGTTCACAACTGCGAAAGTTTGAAAAATTACACACCGCAGTTCGCCATCTCGAGCAAAATTTCAAGCTTTCGTACGGTTGATCGTATAAACCGAATCAAAAAGGATGAGATACCGTAGTTGCTCTCCGAGTTAGAAATTGACGATATGCAGAAGCGGTTTACAGATCGGGCAATATCGAAATAATTGTCCTCGGCTGGCCAAAAAAGGGCGTTTGTGCCCTGAAACCGGGCACAAACCCCGATTTCTGGCCACGGCTGGACAAAAATTGCGCTGGTGCCCCCAAATCGGGGCAGGAACGAAATAATTGTCCACGGCTGGCCAAAAAAGGCCGTTTGTGCCCCGAAACCGGGCACAAACCCCAATCTCTGGCCACAGATGGACAAAAATAGCGCTGGTGCCCCGAAATCGGGGCAGGAGCAGAAAAACTTGTCCACAGCTGGCCAAAAAAGGCCGTTTGTGCCCCGAAACCGGGCACAAACCCCAATTTCTGGCCACAGATGGAAAAATTGCGCTGGTGCCCCCAAATCGGGGCAGGAACGAAAAAATTGTCCAGGGCTGGCCTAAAAAGGGCGTTTGTGCCCTGAAACAGGGCACAAACCCCGATTTCTGGCCAGGGGTGGACAAAAATTGCGCGGGTGCCCCGGAAACGGGGCAGGAACGAAAAAATTGTCCACAGCTGGCCAAAAAAGGCCGTTTGTGCCCCGAAACCGGGCACAAACCCCGATTTCTGGCCACAGCTGGACAAAAATTGCGCTGGTGCCCCCAAATCGGGGCAGGAGCAGAAAAACTTGTCCAGGAGGTGGACACATCTAAATTTTGAAACGCGTTATACAGCGCAGTCTTCTTCGAATAAATAGCAGCAGAAATAGACCGTTTGGAAACAGCCAGAATTGACCTAATACAGAACCTTCAGCACTGATGAAGCATAATCAATATGTGCCTTGAGCGGAGCGTAAAGAATGGCCTCATTATAATGCTACATAATCAGGCAGAAAGCGCAGGGGCTCCTCTCAAATGTTAAGCAGGAAAAATCTGCTGGCCCCGCAGAGCAAGCATTCAAAAACAAAATGTCCGAACTCCTCATATCAACTGAGGATTTCGGACATTTTTGGCGGAGAGTGGGGGATTTGAACCCCCGTTACGCTATTAACGTAAACACGATTTCCAATCGTGCGCCTTCAGCCACTCAGCCAACTCTCCGTATCTGCCGCCAGAGGCCTACGCCACCTCCAGAAGCGGTGGGCAAGTGAGTTTAGCACCCCGCGAACGGGACGTCAATTCATCCCGATTCAGTGCGTCTGCGGGGTCTGGCCTGTGCCTTTTCCCGCTCGGCAAGGAGGTTGCGATAGATCCCCAGCAGCTGGCGGCCAATTTCCTGCAGACTGCGCTGGCGGGCGACATGACGACCGGCGACCACCGTTGACGGCAGGCTGCCCTCCAGGATCTGGTCCATGCGCTCCGCGAATTCGTCGAGGCTTGTTGCTTTATAACAGTCCACCCCGTCCGTCATCCACTCGCGGTATATTTCGATATCACGCAGCAGAACAGGAATGTCGCTGGCCAGGGCTTCAAGAAGGACAATACCCTCGGTCTCCTCATGCGTCATGAAGACGAAGATGTCACAGCCGGCATAGGCCTCCTGCAGCTCGGCACTGGGCACGAAGCCGGGCAGTTTGAGATTGGGCGGCAGATTGCGCAGCTCCCGGCGCACTTCCTCACTCAGCACCCCGGCGGCGGTATAGCCATACCAGATGAAAGAGCGCTCGGGGTAGCGGCGTGCCAGGCGGATGAAGTCCGGGAAACCTTTGCGTTCCATATAATGGCCGACTGACAGAACCACCTGTTCGTCGGCGCGATAGCCGTGGCGTTCACGGAAGCGGCGGCGCCGTTCTGGATCCGGATAGAAGGCGGAGAGGTCGATGCCGTTTGAAATATCGCGGACCGGGCGGCCTAGATGATAGCGTGACTCAAGGAGGCGGCGTGAATAGGGCGTCGGGGTCAGGACAAGGTGGCAGTTGCGGTAGCAGATGCGCAGCCAGAGACCGAAGAGAGGTGCCAGCAGATTGGAGCCGCAGAAGGAGTTTCGGAAGTCCTCTTCTGTGGAGTGAGCATGATAAATCACGGCCTGACCGCGGCGCATGGCCAGGCGGGCCAGCAGGACCGAGCTGAGAAAGGTTGTGTTGATATGTACGATGTCGGCATCACGAGTGTAACGCGTACTGACATTAACGGCTTCGTCCTGCAGAGCCAGCGCGGTTGTCTGGTTGACGCGGGCCTGCCCGATGCCGCTCTTTTCGACCCAGCGGTAGTGGCCGAAATAGATTGAAACATTAATCATCGCTTCGACGGCTTTCATACTCTTAATATACACGATGACTCATCAGATGCGCCGTCTCATTTTCCGAGCTGAAGCTGCAGCATGGCCAGCCAGTTGAAGACACTGGTCAGGCTGAAACTGTAGAGGGCAATCGAGAGCGGCTTGCCCAGCAGGATGATCAGGCTGTAGCGGCGCCAGCTCATATTTGAAAGACCGGCCAGATAGCAGAGGGCATCGTCGGGAGCAAAAGGAAAGAAGATAGCCAGGGCAAAGAGGCGGCCGAAGCGTTTTTCGTCGTTCAGCCAGCCGCTGTAGCGACTTATGGTTTTTTCGCCGATAAGGCGCAGGGCAAGGGGTTTGCCGAAGGTGCGCATAAGGGCGAAGATCGCAAAGGAACCCAGGCAGATCCCAATGTAGTTATAAACCCAGCCGAGCCAGGGGCCGAAGAGGAGGACTCCGGCGCCTAAGGTGATACCGCCTGGAATCATGGGCACGACGACCTGAACGATCTGCAGCAGCACGAAGGCAACCGGGCCCCAGGGGCCCAGGCGGGCGACAAGGGCCTGCAGGTTCTCCAGAGACGTGAACAGGCCGAGCTGCCAGCCGCGGATCGCAAGCAGGACGATGGCGACCGTCATCAGGATCGTCAGCCAGCGTGTCAGCCGTTCGAAGCGGCGCCCATCACTCATGGCAGCGGCGGTAAGGCAAAGGGCGGCGTGGCGGCCGCCTCTCCGGCTTGAGCCGGAGCCAGGCGCCGTGCGAGCAGGCGCAACAGGGCCGACAGCAGGACTGCGACCAGAAGATAGAAGACGGCAGCCGTAAGGAGCGGCAGCAGACCAGCAGCCGTGTCACCGCTGCCGAGCAGGCCGATGGTACGCCCCAGAAGCTCACGGCGGCTGAGGAAGCCCAGGATGGAACTGGCTTCAAAGGCCGCCAGAAGGATGCCGCCGAGATTCCAGACGGAAGACGCGACGAGCCTGCCAAGCGGCCACCCCGGCTCCTGTTCACGGGCGTCAAGGGCGAGGCGGTTGGCAGTGGCAGCCGCGATCCGCAGGGCAATGACGAGGAGGGCCGCGATCCAGGCGGCATGCGGGAGCTCGGCGCCCGCATCAAGCCCGGCTCCGGCCGCCACCAGGGCGATCAGGAGCGCGAGCGGCAGCGGCACAGCGGTGAAGGTGCTGACAAAGATGTTGATGAGGGCGTGGCGGGTTGACTGACGCCTGGCATCCGGCCGGTGAAGCGTGTCGCGGTCGAGCTGAAAAAGAGCCAGCCCGAGCGGCAGGCCGATGAGCACGCTGATCACCCAGAAGAGAAGGGTCCAGCCAAGGCCCAGGAGCAATTCGAGTCCGCCGTCGGCACTGAAGAGAAAACTCCGCAGCTGACGGGCCATCAGATCCCAGGTCTCATAGCGCAGCAGGCCAGATTTCCAGACGGCCACACCAAGCAGCAGCAAAAGGGCCAGACGCAGCCAGACAGCCCACTTTCGCATCCTTGTCTCCTTTCCTCAAAAGGGCTTCCCGAACATATGGATTCAAGTTCAGGAAGCCTGTGCTAAGCTCTAGCAGTATAGCAAAGGACTTCAAGTGAGTCGTTTCAGGATTTCTTAAGAGGAGACCATATGGACGCTGTCAGTGACCGCCGTTTTCAATTTACCTATAACCGCGACGTACGCCGCCGCGAGCTTGTGACAAGAATCGTGGCTCTCCACGAACGAGGTGCTTCGCTCTGGGTGGCGCTTGAGGACACGGTCTTCTATCCTGAAGGCGGCGGCCAGCCGGGAGATCGGGGGCGTCTGCTGTCCATGCGGGAAGGATGCGAAGAATGCTTTGCCGTCCGTGATGCCCGCTACCGTAACGACTACGTGGAACATGAGATCGCGCCCCAGGACCAGCAGCGGGCCCGGCTGCTGCTCGAGCCAGGTCTCACGGTCCGGGCTGAGATCGACTGGGAGCGGCGCTTCGAGCTGATGCAGCAGCACAGCGCCGAGCATTTGATTTCGGGTCTGGTGAGGCAGCTTCACGGATGGAACAATGTTGGTTTTCACATCAACGAGGAGCTGATGACGCTTGACTTTGACGGTCCGCTCGAAGCGGATGAGATCGTTGACATTGAGCGGCGGGTTCAGGCGGCAATCTACGCCGAACTGCCGGTCCGGGTTCTCTACCATGAGAACGGTGAAGACATTCCTCCCTATCGCTCCAAGATCGACATTCCCGGCACATTGCGCATTGTCGAGGTGCCCGGCATCGACCGCTGCGCCTGCAGCGGCACCCATGTAACCAGCACCGGTGAAATCGGCCAGCTTCTGATCACGGACGCCGTGCGCTACAAGGGTGGTGTACGCCTCAGCGCTCTGGCCGGCTGGCGGGCGGCGCGGCTGTCACGAGTCCAGCTTGAGCGCGAGCGGGAGCTCGGGGCTTTGTTCTCTGTGCCTTCCGGCGAGCTGCTGACTGCCGCCGCCCAGCTGTTTGAAAAGCGGGAGGAGCTGATCGTGGAGGGCAACCGCCTGCGGCAGGCTCTGGTGGACGAGGCCATCCGGCATCTGCAGGCAGACGGGCGCGCTCTTATGTGGCTCGAACTGCCGCTGCTCGATGCGGTATCGCTCGCACGGGCGGCCGAGAGCATCGCCGCCCGGGGAGATATCATCGCTGTCGTGACAACGGAAAGCGGTGAGCATCGTCTGCTTGCGGCCCGCTCGGCCGCTGCTGACGGCGAGGCTAAGCTCGCCGCACTGGCTGCCGCCATGAAACGGGAGCTTGGCTTTCGTGGCGGCGGACGCGGCGGCTTCATACAGGGCCGTGTCAGCGCCGCCGGCGAAGAGATCGAGCGATTTTTTCACGTATGGAATGAGCGCGCTTAGGGAACATCAGCGTATCGGCTGCTGCTCACGATTTCTGAGCTAAGAAAAGACAGCTGCCAGGTCTTATGCATAAACAAATAGCAGGATTAATGGTTACTTCCTACTTGTGACGCACGTCAAAAGTAAATCGTTCGGGACCTGGCTTAGACTCCCCTGACCGAAAGTGAACATTCGTACTTTCGGCAGCCTTGCCGCGCATATCATCACGATCCTCTGCACCAAGAGCATCATGATTGCAGGTGCTTTCGTGTAATCATTTACTTCTGATCTATATCTGCAATAAAGAATGGAATAAAGCAGCGGGCAGCCAAAGTTTGCGGGAAACTGTCCAGATCGAAAATTGCGAAATCGCAAGTGACTTTTGAGCACAGCGTCCCGTATGGCAGATTCAGTTGGCTTTGCTTAACTGAACAGCAGTAAAAGGAGCCTCTGAAAAAGCAGAGGATAGACACAACTCCAAAAGCTGGCAAATCTGTCCTCGTTTTTGACAAAAAAGCGAGTTGTGTCAGCGGAAAGTGACACAACTTAAAAACTTGACCATTCGGATGGGGAAATGGACAAAAAAGCGAGTTGTGTCAGCGGAAAGTGACACAACTCCAAAACTTGGCAAATCCACCCTTGACTTTGACAAAAACCCTTGTTGTGTCAGCAAAAGGTGAATCAAAAATGGGTTG
>JASGUW010000120.1 GCA_030055235.1 Bacillota bacterium | reverse complement strand
GCGCTGGTGCCCCGGTTTCGGGGCAGGAGCGAAAAAATTGTCCAGGGGTGGACAAAAAATGCGCTGGTGCCCCGGAATTGGGGCAGGAGCAGAAAAACTTGTCCACAGCTATTTGCGCCGCCTGGCGGTCTGCACCGCCGCTTTCTCTTTTTTCATTCTTTCCCGCAAAGCGGCGGCAAACGAATTGATAGGTGGCAGTCATGCGGGCAACACTTGCTGTAGTGTCCGGGAAAGGGTGGACAAAAAGGGCGCTGCTGCCCCGATTCCGGGGCAGGAGCAGAAAAATTTGTCCACAGCTATTTACGCCGCCTGGCGGTCTGCACCGCCGCTTTCTCTTTTTTCATTCTTTCCCGCAAAGCGGCGGCAAACGAATTGATAGGAAGCAGTCGTGCGGGCGACACTTGCTGTAGTGTCCGGGAAAGGGTGGAGACAAAAAGGGCGCTGCTGCCCCGATTCCGGGGCAGGAACGGAGAATAGGTATACCGCTGAATCTAAGTGGTGATGATCGCTGAGACAGACAACGCAAGAACTGTGCGCTAACTGCGTGCCAAATGCACCTGAACCACGCTCAGGCCAAATCACACTCGAGCCAAACCGTACGACCTTATTGCTATACGAGCGTTCTGCCGTACTACGGCGCTGCAGTACGGGCAATACGGTAAGTTATGTGGTCTCCAGGTAAGGCTTGGCTTAAAAATGAACACCAATCATCCCCGCTGTCAGCCGGTGAGCATATAATGAGCTTGGCGAGCACGAGATCCTGCATTATGGTCGATTCGCCGGAAGTGAAAAAGCATCATGTTGCTGGCATATGCACGGAAATATTCGAGGTTTATTGTAGCTCAGCTGTTTTTTGCCAGCATCTGGGTCGTGTCGCAGCTGCTGATCCCGTGTTTGATGGTGGGCATCGTGGACTTGAGGATCATGCTCCGGGACATGGATGCCATTGTGCGTCATGGCCTGCTGTTGTTGCTGGCAACGGTGATAAACATCCTGGCGCTGCTCGTTTCCCTGTATTTCATGATCTATATGACCGCCGGAGTCTCCAGAGACCTGAGAGCGGACCTGTTTGAACGCATCATCGACTGCTTCAGAGAGGCACGGATGTTCTTCCCCAATTTCACCCCGATCACCAGAACCTTGAACAGTGTCAGACAGGTGTCAAAGTTTCTGAATCTATCGCTGAGGATATTATTCACCCTTACGATTACCGTCATCGGCGCGTTCATCCTGTCCTTTTTGCCGGATGCCAGGCTGGCCCTGATCATTCTGCTGATCCTTCCGGCGATCCTGCTCCTGGGCACGTTTCTGACAACCAGAACCCTGCCACAGCATGTCCGTATCCGCCAGACGATCGAGCGGATCAATCTGCTGTTCTGGGAGAACATCAGAGACGTTCGTGTGATCAGGGCCTCCAACCGCTCTGACGACCAGCTCAGTGGGTTTGAAAAGGCGACACAGGACGCCTGCCAGGCAGGCATATGCTCAGGGTCAACAATGATGTTGCTAAGTCCACTCATTCTGCTGCTCGCCAACATCCTCTTGCTGCTGATCTGGCACATGGGCGGCAGGGCAGAAACAGGAACGATCAGGCTGGGCGTGCTGATAGGACTGCTTGAGTACGCAGTGTTGAGCCTTGGCAACATTCTGAAGTTCGCAGTCATCATCACCACCGTCCCAAGATCGAAGGTGTCCATCGACAGAATCGCTGGGGTCCTGATCGGAGAAAAGCTGCTGACACAGAATCCGGATGCCGACCGGATCATGGTGATGGACAATGGAACGATCGTGGAGGCCGGAAGCCATCAGAAACTGTTCGCCGGGATGTATGGTCTGCTATAGGACAAACATTAAGGGGAAATGGCTATGAAGTTTTTACGCGAAAAACTCGCCAGTGACCGCCTGCAGGAGCGGCTCATCTGGACTGCAGTACTGTTTTTTGCAACATTTTTCGGAACCGTGGTCCTCAGCTATTTTTTCCTTCCGGAAGGCCTGCTGAAGAATAAGAATCCGCTGCAGAACTGGGCTGAGTCGGACAGTACGCTGATCCTTGGCCTCCAGATCTTTGCCTACAATCTGCTGTCGGTGTTCATCATTTCTCTGGCCAGTCTCTTCGGCAGCAAAAAAGAGAATGAAGCCGGCTACCTCTCCACAGGCTATGCGGCATTCTTTACGCTGGTCATCATCAACAGCGTGGTACTGGGCACCTGGTCCTTTTCCGTGGAGAGCGAGGCGGTGCCCCTGCTGGAGAGAATCATCAGCACTTTTGATCTCAGCCGTCGGGCGGCTCTGTGGGAAATGCTGGGGCAGCTGCTGATTACCTGTGCCAATGCCCACATTGCCGTGGTACTGAGCAGTGGCCGGAATACAGTTAAGCGGAGTTTCAGGGAGATCCGCTGGTCACGGGGCGAAAAGGCGGCCCTGCTGCTCGGCCTGATCCTGATGCTGGCAGGTGCCGCGGTGGAGGGCATGGCGATCCACGCGCTGAGTCAGGCGGGCTGAACGGGGTTCTGGCAGGCTTCGCATAAATCAAGAAGGCGGAATGATGGATAAGAAAATTAAGCATCCGGCGCTGCTGGCGCCGCCGGCAATCATCCTGCTGGGCTTTCTGGTGGCGCAGTTAGCAAATGCCATCATCGGTGCCTGGGCTTTTATTCCACTGGCTCTGGTGTACTGGCTGGCCATCCTTTTCGTCGTCAGGGCGGACAGGGAGGACTTGGCCCAGCTGCTGAAAAAGCCCGAAGGCAGTGTATGGTGGAGTATTCTGGCCTATGTTCCGGTGCTGTTTACTGTGGTGGCCTTTGTCTGGGGCCTGCGGGTGATTCGCATCACGCCCCTGCTGATCGTGCTGTCCGTGGTCTTTATCTTCATTAATCCCGTGATGGAAGAACTCTTCTGGCGGGGCTGGCTGCTGATCGGGCTGCCCTGGAGTAAGATTGTGAACATCGCCTACTCGACCCTGATGTTCACCCTGAGCCACTATTTCATGTGGGGCGTGTTTTCTGTCACGATCAGGAGCAGAATCATGCTCATGCCGCTTCTCGTTATGGGAGTGCTCTGGTCGCTTGCGTTTTTGAAATCCGGCAGTCTGCGCCATGCGATCATCGCCCATGCCCTGGTTGATACGTTTAACCTGTCCGTGTGGGTGTTTCTGAATCTGTACATACCACCGGTGGTGTAGTGCCCGATTGCGGTCATGGCACGAGCAATGGCGGCTGCCCGATGTGCAGAGATGGCCAGACGGCAGTAAGATGGGAAGCAAGAGAAATGACCGGCTTTGGCGGGTCCAGGAGGACAGATGCATGCGTGTACGCAATATTATCGTGGATGGCAGGGCCGCTCTGGCGGTCGATATCCCCACAGGGCTTGTGCTCCCTGTCCGGTATACGGACTCTCTTCCCCGGACGACCGATGAACTGATTGCCGCCGGCCCCGCCGGTCTGGCTGCCCTTGAAGCCTGGCTTCTGGCCCGTGATCCTGCTGTGCCGGTCGATTTCCCCGATGCTGACGCCGTGCCGCATGCCCCGGCAGTGCTGGATCCGGGTCACATTCTCTGCGCCGGTCTCAACTATGCCCTGCATGTGGCGGAGGGCCAGGATGGTCCGCGCGATCTGCCCGCAGAGCCGGTCTGGTTCTCCAAGTTCACCTCCTGCCTGGCGGCGCACGGTGACAGCATCGAACTGTTGCCCGAGGCCAGGGAGCACGACTTTGAGGCGGAGATCGTTGTGGTGATCGGCCGTACGGCGCGGCGAATTTCTGAGGCTGAGGCGCCGGATGTAATCTGGGGCTATACGCTCGGCAATGATGTCTCAGCACGCGACCTGCAGCGCCGCTCGACGCAGTGGATGATAGGGAAGAATGGTGACGGCTTCGCTCCCGTTGGTCCCGCGATTACGACCGCCGACTGTGTGGATGCCAGCAGGCTGGACATTGAAAGCTGGCGCCGCCGTCCCGGCGAGAGTCAGGCCGTGCGCTACCAGCGCGGGGAAACGGCGGAGCTGCTCTTTGGTTTTGCACGCCTTATCTCTGATATCTCCCAGATGGTGACCCTGCAACCGGGCGACCTGATTTTCACCGGTACGCCTTCCGGTGTCATCATGGGGCGGCCGCCAGGCGAGCGGCACTGGCTGGAAGAGGGTGATGAGGTGATGATTCGCTCCGCTCAGCTTGGCGAACTCAGAAACCGCTTCCGCTGAGACCGCGTCGACGCCGCCGGACGAATCTACCGCTGCCCGATTTCCGGCAACGGCGGGTTTTGAAAACCGCGCTGTCGCTTCCTGCTGGCAGATTTTTGAGCGCTCATTGACGAAAACACTTCACAAGGCATGGAAATCAAGATTTTTGAGCTTCAAGACCAAAAACAAGAAGGTAAGCATGCAACATATTACGTTTCGTGAAATAACGGAAGAAAACTGGGAACAGGCGTCGCACATTGAACATAGTGAAGAGCAAAGCGACTTTGTTTCAGACGGACTTGAAATTCTAGCTCTGGCCTATGTCAACAGAGACAAGAATGCCCGCTGCTACGCCATATATGCGGATGGTGAGATGGTTGGCCTGATGCTGGTAGAGGAGCTGGTCGAAGAGCCGTCCTGCTATCACTTGCATGAGTTTCTCATCGATCAGAAGCAGCAGCATAGGGGCTATGGAACAGTTGCCATGGAAATGCTTCTTGACGCGCTGGGGAGTGAGAGAAAGTTTCCTCGGGTAGAACTCTGCGTTCATAAGGACAACGAAAAGGCAATCGCGTTATATGAGAAGGCTGGCTTTGTGAAAAGTTCTTACGTCGATGAGGCCTGCCCCTGGAATCTCATGTATGTGTACACCTTTCCTGAAAAAGCTGAAGACTGAAGACGAAAGGGTGAGCTATAACAAAGCAGATTTGTGGAAGGTTGTCCTGGCCACAAAGATCGGAATAGCTGTGTTGGAACGGCAGTATTTGCAGGGCACCTGTGCCGGGAGTTCTTCGCCGGCCGCAGCAGGAAATGCGGTGCACTGAGAGGGGTCAGGTGCAGTGCTCTGAACCGGGGTTAGGTGCAGTACTCTAAGCCAAGGTGCATAACAGGGCAATGCACTGCTGTGATCCCTCGTGTTTCTATCCTGGTACAGTCTGTATCGGAGTGAAGCTCCATGCTGTACACACTGCGCACCCGACATCGGAGACTTCCGCTGGAATAGCCGATATATGAATTTGGGTAGTGCGGTGAGCAAAAAGAGGATTCACATCGCCTGTTGACATGATCAATCGACATAGCAGACAGGTGATGGACTTCCTTTGAGAATGAAGCGTTGACGTCAGCTCTTTGCTTTTGTCCACCCTTGGCCAGAAATCGGGGTTTGTGCCCGGGTTTCGGGGCACAAACGGCCTTTTTTGGCCAGCTGTGGTCAATTTTTTCGTTCCTGCCCCGATTCCGGGGCACCAGCGCAATTTTTGTCCACCCTTGGCCAGAAATCGGGGTTTGTGCCCGGGTTTCGGGGCACAAACGGCCTTTTTTGGCCAGCCCTGGACAATTTTTTCGTTCCTGCCCGGGTTTCGGGGCACCAGCGCAATTTTTGGCCACCGCTAAACAAGCGGATGCTTTTGTCCCGGACTTCCGCCGCCAGCCGCCCGCCGCCAGCGCCCCGTCTACCGGCCGCTTTGCTCCCGCAGCCCGCAGGCGTTGTCAACATCCTGAATGAAGATGATACCGCGGCCGGGCTTGTCGATCTCAAGGTCGGCCCGGATCTGCTTCGTGATGGCCTCTGTCTTCTCACGCTGCGAAAGGATCAGAACCACTTCCTTCTCAGGCTCAATCTCCATGGAAAAGAGCTTCGCCCTTTCGTGGATGCCGGAGCCGCGGGCGTTGAGGATCGTGCCGCCGCCCGAACCGGCGCTCTCGGCGGACTTGATGACATCCTGTGCGCGGCCGTTGTCAACGATGACAGTGATCAGGTGGTACACGTCTTTATTCCCTCCGCTCGCCCGGGGGGCCGGGCTTTGATCGAATGTGTTGTCACGGTGAATGCCGGCCACATAACGGACAGCTATATAGAATGCAATACCGTGGTTCGGCTTCTCCAGGTGCAGTTCATCGTGGATCGCCTGCATCGCACGCTCGCAGGCCACGCTGCCCGCGACCATCCACACCAGTTCATTGCGCGTTTCGTCCAGACCCAGAAAATTCAGCACCCTGCTGCGGCGGTAGCTGCCGTGGGCGATCATGATGGTACCGCCGTTGATGCCGTAGCGCCGTGCAATGCGCAGGACGCGGCTGCCCTGACCACAGGGGACGATGACACAGAGTTTGGCAAGTGCAATCGTGCGTCCGCTGACGGTGCCATGAGGGCTGATCTCGTTAGGCATGTCTAGTTCACCTCTCCATCCACTGCCGATACTGTGACCGCGCCGGCTTCGGTCATCGCCACTGTGCTCGCCTCGGACATGGTTACCCCACCGCCCTCGGTCATCGCCGCCGCGCCCACGGGGCCGTCATCCATCGATCCCTCCGGCACGGACTCACTTCCGCCCGGTTCCCGTGTAGGCTGCGAACGCCGCTTGAAGACCAGGCCAAGCAGCTGCAGGGCGATCAGCGGCGCCATGGCCACCATCGCGATAATGCCAAATCCATCAATCATGACATCGGCATGCGGCAGACGCTGGGCGGCCCCCTGGGCGAAGGCCAGAATAAAGGTCGCGGTCATCGGCCCCGAAGCCACGCCGCCGCTGTCAAAGGCAATGCCGACAAATAGCTTCGGCGTGCGGTACATCAGCACGATGGCCACGATATAGCCCGGGATCAGATAGTGCAGCAGGGTCAGGTCGGGCACCAGAATGCGGATCACGGAGAGCATCGTCGCCAGGCCAACAGCGATCGAAAGTGAAAGGAAGACGGCACTGCGCTTGACATAGCCGCTCGTGACATCTTCGATCTGCCTGGTCAGCACGTGAACAGCCGGCTCAGCCAGAATGGTGACCAGGCCCAGGACGAAGGCAACGACAATGATCACGGCCGGATTGTCGCGCCCGGCCAGTTCGGCGCCAAGCAGGGCTCCGACATCCATGAAACCGTAGTTGACCCCGGTCATGAAGAGGACGAGGCCAACAAAGGTAAACGCCACACCGACCATGATGCGAAAGAGCTCCTGCCGCCGCAGCTTGATGAAGAGGGCTGAAGCCAACAGGAAAATGCCCACGATCGGGGTCAGGGCGATCGCCACGCCGCGCGCCTGCTCGGGCAGGCCGCGGAGGAAGCGCAAAAGAACATTCCCGGACTCAAGCTCGAGCATGGGCAGCTCGCCCCGGAGCTCCGACTGCCGCGTCAGGACGCTCATGACCAGAACGGCGAAGATGGCGCCGGCCGAAGCCAGTCCGACCAGGCCGAAGCTGTCCGATTCGCCGGTCTGGCGATCGCGCTTCATCATGGCGGCGCCGAGCGCCAGGGCCAGGATAAAGGGCACGGTGAGCGCACCCGTTGTCGCCCCAGAAGCATCAAAGGCAATCGCAATGAACTGCGGTGAACTGAAGGCGACGAGTGTGAACAGAATGACATAAACGATCGTCAGCAGCTTGTAGAGGGGATAGGAAAAGACGATACGCAACAGACCGATCGCAATCAGGAGGGCGACGCCAAGAGAGACGACGACGAGCAGCGTCATCGTCGTAATCGTCCCCCCGGTGACGGTGGACACCTGCTGTGCCAGTACCATCAGGTCCGGCTCGGCAATCGAAATGAAAAAGCCCAGCAGGAGGCCGGCGCCGACCACTACCACAATCTTTCCGGACTTCGCGATCGCACGCCCCAGATGGGTGCCGATGGGACCAATCCCGGTGTCAACCCCGATCAGGAAGATCGCCAGGCCCACATAGACAATCAGGGTTCCTACAACGAAGGCCGTGAGGACCGTGCCCCCCAGTGGATGGATAAAGAAGTTGATCAGGAGAACGATGACGAAAATCGGCAGGATTGATGCCAGCGCCTCTATCACTTTTTCGCGAACAATATTCAAAGTGACCTCCTCCGCGCTACAGGATTGCGTACTATTGTAACCAATTGAGCTATAGTTGGCACATGGAATTTGCCGGCCCGAATAATGGACCGCAGCAGGAGAGAGGACACAATGGTGAAGGAAGATGCGAAGCGGCGTCAGGACCGCGGGCTGCTGGCAGTTATCTGGATGTTCTGGTTTGCGATGTACACCTATCCGGCCTTTTTTGCCCCATATCTGCGAAGTCTGAACGCGTCGCCCGCCGAGCAGGGTGTGATCATCGGCTCCTATGGCTTTGCGCAGATGATGCTGCGCCTGCCCTTCGGCATCCTCTCGGACCGCCTCGGCCGCCGCCGCATCTTTGTCGCCGCCGGCCTGGTGGCGAGCCTCATCTCAGGCTTCGGCCTCGCCTTCACCACCAGTCTGCCGCTGATTCTCCTCCTGCGTGGCCTCACCGGCGTCTCAGCCGCCATGTGGGTGCAGCTGACGTCGCTCTACTTCGCCGGCATCGATCCCGAGCGGCGCGCCGACGCCTCCGGCCACATCAGCGCCCTGCAGCAGTTCTCTACCCTGACCGCGATGCTGATCGGCTCCTGGCTCGCTGAGCGCGTTTCCTTCCCGGCTGCCTTCGCCCTCGGCGGCCTGGCCGCCACGGCAGGCCTGCTGCTCATGCTGCTCGAACGGCGCCGGACTCCGGAAGAAGTCAAGCCCGCCGCCTCCGCCACCCCTGCCGCCCGGATCAGCTGGGCCGTCGTCGCCCGGGTGGCGACCGACCCCATGCTTTTCTGGTCGGCCGTCATCTCCCTCCTCATGCAGCTGGTGCAGTTTGCGACCATACAGGGCTTCGTGCCTCAGCTTGCCGCCGATCTTGGCGCCTCCCCCGGCGACATGGGCCTGCTTTCCGCGCTGACCGGCCTCTCGCGGGCCCTGGTCAGCATCTGGGCAGGGAGCTTCGCCCGCCGTCTGGGCCTGCGCCGCACCCTCGTCATCGCCATCCTGCTGGCGGCTTTCTGCACGGCGCTGCTGCCGGTGATGCCGAACTTCGCCTGGCTCATTGTCAATCAGATGCTGGCGGCGCTCGGGGTGGGGCTGCTGCTCGGGCTGCTGCTGGGGCTTTGCGTGCGTGATATTGAGCCGCAGTACCGCACCAGTGGCATGGGCTTCTACCAGTCGGTCTACGCTGTCGGCATGGTCGCGGGGCCGGTGCTGACCGGCTGGCTGGCCGGGCGCAGCACGCTGGCTGTAGCCTTCCGGGTCATTGCCGTGATCGCCCTCCTGACCGCCCTGCTGACTGCCTGGAAAATGCCAAAGGAGACGAACGCCCGATGATCCGCCTGCCCCAGGTCAACCTCCTGATCAAGCCGGCCTCGTCCGGCTGCAATCTGCGCTGCCGCTACTGCTTCTACGCCGATGTGGCGGCCAACCGCGCGATCCCAAACTACGGGATGATGAGCGAAGCGACGCTGGAAAAGCTGGTGGCGGCGGCCTTTGCCACCGCCGAGCAGGCTGTTGGCTTCAGTTTCCAGGGCGGCGAGCCGACGCTGGTCGGCCTGCCTTTCTACGAGCGCTTGATTGCTCTTGAGGCGAAGTACAACACGCGCCGCCTCCCGGTGCAGCATACCATCCAGACCAACGGCATGCTTCTGGATGCCAACTGGGCCCGCTTCTTCCGCGAGCAGCGCTTCTTGGTCGGCCTCTCGCTTGACGGCCACGCCCGCAGCCACGACCGCTACCGCGTCGACGCTCACGGTGCCGGCACCCATGCCCGGGTCTTCGCGGCCGCCCGCCTGCTGCAGCAGGAACATGTCGAGTTCAACATCCTGAGCGTGGTCACCGCCGAGCTTGCCCGCCGCATTCCCGGCATCTATGCCTGGCTGCGCGACCAGGGCTTTGGCTACCTGCAGTTCATCCCGGCCATCGACGACTTCGGGCTGGAGGCGGGCCGCGCCGCCGAATGGTCGCTGACGGCGGAAGCCTACGGCGACTTCCTCTGCCGCCTCTTCGATCTCTGGTACGACGACTACCGCCGCGGCCGCTACGTCAGCATCCGCCACTTCGACAACTGGATTCAGATGCTGCGTGGCCGCGAGCCTGAGTCCTGCGCCCTGCGCGGCGTCTGCACCGCCTACGGTGTCGTGGAGGCCGACGGCTCCATACATCCCTGCGACTTCTATGTGCTTGACGAATGGCAGCTGGGCCACATTGAGACGGACGAACTTGGCGCCATGCTGACCGGCGAAGTCGCCGAGCGCTTTGTCCGCCTCTCCCTGAACAAGGCCCCCGCCTGCGACGCCTGTCCCTGGTTTGCAATTTGCCGCGGCGGCTGTCGCCGTGACACCGAGCCCCCGGTCGCCGACCCTGACCGCCCTTATGGCCTCAGGCTCTCAGCGAACCGTTTCTGCGCCGCCTACAAGCGCTTCTTTCCCCATGCCATCGGGCGCATGCAGGCCATCGCCCGCGAGCTTGGCCCGCTCTGAGGATGCCCTGAGACGCCTTGTCGTCCGCCACAGCAGCCAGCCCGCCAGCGCTCCCAGACTGTTGAGGAGGATGTCGTCGATGTCAAAGATACGGCAGCCCGTCAGCCACTGCAGCGTTTCAATGCCCAGAGAGAGCATGCCCCCACATGCGAAGACCGCCACCCCCGACCGCCATTTCCGGTCCAGCTGCGGCAGGAAGATGCCAAGCGGCAGCAGCAGGGCGAAGTTGCCGATCAGGTTGTAGAGAGAGATCGGGAGAGGTGCCTGGCGGAGCATCAGCAGGCTTTCGACAAGCGGTACCAGATTCGCGATGCGCGGCATTCCGCCGAGGTTTATGCGCAGCGGCACCAGAGTCAGCTGCAGCACCAGTTCTATATGCAGAAGCAGGAGCCCCGCAGCCACAATCTGCGTCCGCTGCAGTTGGGCCCGGTGGCGCCGGAGCCTGAGGAGCCAGATCAGGGCAAGGGCAAACTGGACAGGGAGGAAGGGGACTTCAATCATGGTGGCAACTCGCTTTCAGGTGAACTGTCACCATGATGCGGGTCGAACACGCGGTAGTTTTTAAGCGAATCTAAAGCTGCCGCCTCTGGCGAAGGAATTCATTTTTCCTTAAGAATCAGGATCGACGGGTAGCCTGACAGGAGCGCCCGACGGAAGGAATCGGGTGCGCGTCAGAATTGTCGGGGCGCGGGTTTGCATGCCAGGAGGACGATTGGCAAGGCGAGAAAAAGCAGCGGGCGGATTCCGGGTGGCCAAAACGAAGAGAAATAACGATTTTGTGCTTCACGCGATCTTGGCCTGAAAGCTGCCCTGCGCGTTGCTGAGCGCTGTGCAGGGATTGCCTGGATCACTCTGGATCACTTTGTAATCTCCTTCAAAAGTGCCAGCATGACGCTTCCTTCCTGTCATTTACACATTACCTACGTAAACGGTTCAGAATCGGACGGGTAAGATTTGTCTCTCTACCAATAAAAGGAGCCCATCATCAAGAGCTCAAGGAAGTAAATGAGTACGGCCTCCGGCTGCTGCTTTGTGTTCTGGAAGGAGCCGTGTCATGAGAATTATGACTCCCAGCCATCTTCTCTAGCCGGTCGCCGGTGCTCCGGTACCGGAGTACCGAGCACCGTGCACGGAATCGGTGCACGTAGCTTCTTGCTTTCAGTTTGCAGGTACAAACGTGGTTTTAAGCACCTTAATCGTTTTGCGTTCCTTTTCAGGGCATCCACAGCAAGTGTCGCCCGCACAACGGATTCTTATCAATTCGTTTGCCACCGCTTTGAAAGAATAAAAAAGAAAAAGCGGCGGTGCTGCACCAGCAGTTAGGGTTAATGGCTGTGGCCATTTTTTTCGCTCCTGCCCCGATTTCGGGGCACCAGCGCAATTTTTGTCCACCTCTGGCCAATTTTTTCGTTCCTGCCCGGATTTCGGGGCACCAGCGCAATTTTTGTCCACCCCTGATTAAATTCCTCGATATTGCCCCGAAGCCAGGACGAAACTTAGAAAATCAGCCGTACAAGGATAAAGAGAAGATGTCTCAACGCGTAAGGTACAGTGAATGCCCATCAGACATGGTTTCGTACTGCATCAATAACCATGGCGCAGCAGGTGTCACCCGTCCGATTATGAACCGCTTACTTACCTGCCACGTTTTCTACCACAGTAGCAGCAAACGTGGTAGTAAAGAAAAACGTGGTAGCAAATTGCTTGATGCGATATCTTATGGCACTGTTACGGTCTATCATCTCAATATCTTTCATAAGTTTTGTTTGGGAGCGAAAACCCACTTCCTTTAGTGGTGGGTAGTTAACGTCCAGGCACTTGCTTAACTCCTTCAAAACCCAACTGCGCTTCAATCCTGTGTGTTCTTCATTCTCAGTCCTGAGCAGTGCACCCCTTTCTGTTAGCAAGAGTGAAGCATCTTTGCCACGGCCAAGTTCCTGAACTTCGCCGTCGTAGTCTATGATCGGAAGAACAAACTGTGAAAAGGATAGGATCAAAAGTTAGCGGAGTAGAGAGTACCGTTTAGAAAATGGCTTCAAGTGAGTATTTTTTGAGACTATGAACAGATTTCGGTATCCCTGAACGAGATGCGGCTGTTAAGCGTGTAAGATGTGCTCAAAAAAAATCGGCTCAGGTGTGCAATTATCGAAGAAATTGCTCAGGAGGTGCGCAAATTCGGTATTTACCTTTGGATCGGGCAATATCGAAGTTTCTGACCAGGGAGTGGACAAAAAAGCGAGTTGTGTCAGCAAAACGTGACACAACTCAAAAACTGAGGCCATTTGGCTCTCGAAATGGACAAAAAAGCGAGTTGTGTCAGGAAGCAGGTCAGAAGTGCTGGAATCTCACAGCTATCCCCTTTGAACAGCAGCGACGAAGGCTCAAAAGGATCTTTTGACCCTTCTTATCGGGACTATTCAGACTTGCTCCCAATTGCTGTCGATTCAGGCTTTGTTCGGATCGAGTGCGCCTTCGTGTTTGTTATTTCATAGCCGATTAAATCGCCACTCAAATCAACACTCATGCACCGCTCGTCCCACCGCTCATCCCGCCACCGTTAAGCGGTTTTACTTCCTGTAATCGTCGGTGAAAGCGCCAAACAGTACGTCCATGATAAGAGAGTACCTTGGCTGGAATCGCAGCTTCGTTCGTTCGCTCAGGTCGTTCCACTCCTTCTCAAAGTATCGGATCCATTCATCAATCGAAGCGGTGGCAACTCTTTGGTACTTGAATGCCGTGCTGAAACACATCGGGATATTTTCAAAGTGCGAAATAATATCGGCGTCGGCGACGCAGAGCTCCTCGATGTTTTCAGTGTACTGGCTGCTTCTGTGATGCAGGACACAGCCAAGTACCCAGGCTTTTCTGTCGTCGGGGTAGCCGTATTCCGTCAGCAGCCTGTCAGCGATAATGGCGCCGTTAGTATGATGATCCTGCCTCGTTCCGACACGCGCAATGAGTGCCATGTCGTGCAGAAGAGCGCCCAGTTCGACAATCTCCCTGTCTGCGCCGTATTCGTCCGCCAGATCCAAAGCTTCCCTGACAACCAGCCTGATATGCTGCTCCCAGAAATCAAAATGTTCCGGAGAATGCTCGATATATTCCCGGTTTGCCCTCAGCACCTTGTCCTTGATGAATTCACACACTGTCATGATGACATCACCTCGACTTCATAACGCTACAGACGGCACTTCCTTCTCACTTAGATCGTAACGCGCCGTTTGTCGTCGTCAAGTCCACTCAGATCAGCATAACAGCCGCTAAGGGGATACAGCTTCTGCCTGTTTCTTCCGATAACTTGCCGCTACCAGTTCCATCAGTTCCGTTTCAGACTCGATATCTGCCTTGTTGGGATAGGACGAACATGCCTTCTGGAACTTCTTCCGGATCGCTTCAGCCCTGTCCTCATCCCCCTCCAGCAACAGCGCCCTGGCATATTCGAAGCGCAGTATAGACGGGAAGTTCTTCATGCTTTGCCTTATCTGCCGGATGCTCTTTTTTTCCAACACGCCCAGGCCCACATCTTCGGAATCTGTCAGAAGCCCGATGAACACCCTCTCGAGCTGAAGCAGGGCCTTGTACAGGGGTACCAGACTCGGGTCATGTAAAAGCCCGTCAATCTGCGTTCCTGCTTCATCAAAGTCCTGGGCGTCGATCAGTCTGCCGATGCGAAAGACTCTCAGGGAGGAGGCCAGATAGTCATCCGCATCCGCCTGAAAGTAGGCTTCCGGCATATTCTTCATCCGCACGCCTTCCTGATTCAGCGCGGCGATCTTCAGCTGTGCCCAGAGATACTTGCCCGATTCCCTGTTGCGGCTCAGGATCCGGGCATTTGTCCCATCGTTGGGGATGAATGCCTCCTTTACCGGCATCCAGTTGACGAAGGCGACCAGCAGCCCCACCAGCGTAAACACAATGGCGAACAGTCTTAGCTGTGCTCCGCTTTGCAGAAAGAGACAAAGG
This sequence comes from Bacillota bacterium, assembly GCA_030055235.1. Lineage (GTDB taxonomy): Bacteria > Bacillota > Clostridia > Saccharofermentanales > Fastidiosipilaceae > JAEZYR01. The sequence goes on along the minus strand of JASGUW010000120.1, from coordinate 10,679 downwards.
CCTGACAGCACTGCGGAGAAAACCACGTTGAAAAGGATGCCACCGTAAAGGTAGAGGCGGTAAGGGAAAGGATCACCGTATGTCCCGGGTGGGTCGAGCAGACACTGGCCGCCCATGCCGGCAATGCGGTTCCTTTTCAGCCTGAAGCCTTCAACCTCATACTTGACCAGAATAAAGCTCCCCACTCTGAACGATTTAAAGGCGTAATCGCTTACAAGTCCAAAGACAAGATGTCCCAACTCGTGGATGACGATGTGGAGAAACAGAGACACGAGCAAAGCAGCAAATAGAAGGAAAAGCAAAACCGGAATACGAATATCAATCTGATCCAGCAGCTCGCTGACGGAGAACCCCATAACAACACCGGAAAGAATGACAATGACGTAAATCAAGCCCGGCCTTTCAGCTTGGGCTTCAGCTTTTGCTTTTTCTTGTTTCATGTCCCTGTCCGCCTCTCGGGGCAGCGCTCGCCAGTACTCCTCTTCCTGTTGCTACTCAGAAGCGTCGCCCGCAAATGCCGCCCGCAACCGTCGCCCTTACGTCGCCTGATCCGCCACCGCCTCTTCTTCCAGCGCCGCCCCGCTGGTCGGCAGCAGCCAGGACAGCGCGAAGCCGATCAGGAAGAGAGGGAGGATGCCCAGCACACCATAGCGCGGCGACCCCGTCCGTGCGCTGATAAAGGCCATCAGCGTCGGCCCCATGATCGCTGCGAACTTGCCGAAAATGTTATAGAAGCCAAAGAATTCGTTTGATTTATGTTTCGGGATCAGGCGGGCAAAGTAGGAGCGCGAAAGCGCCTGGATCCCGCCCTGCGCCAGCGCAATCAGGCAGGCGAGGATGAAGATATGTGTCAGCGAGGAGATCAGGAAGGCAAAGGTGACGACCACCAGATAGATGCCGATAGCGACACGGATCATGAACAGCGTCCCGAAACGTTTGGCCAGACGGCCAAAGAGCAGGGCGCAGGGGAAGGCAACCACCTGTACCAAAAGCAAAATAGCGAGCAAACCGAAGGTATCGAGCGCATCGGATCCAAAGAGCTCGGTGGCATAGGGCACCACCATGCGGATGATGGTATCAACCCCGTCAATATAAAAGAAGTAGGCGATCAGGAAGAGGAAGGCGTAGCGGTAGCGCCGGATTTCGCGGAAGGTCTGCCCCAGACGCTGAAAGGACGCGATCACGGGTTTGGGTACCGGTTCGACATAATAGCGTTGCTTGACATGGCGCAGCAGCGGGATTGTAAAGAGCCCCCACCAGAGCGCCGTGATCACGAAGCCGATCTGGTAGCCGATCGCTTTATCCATTCCGCTCAGGTAGACCACGGCCAGACAGACCCCAAAAGGCAGTATGGAAGCGATATAGCCATAGGCGAAGCCGCGCGTCGACACCAGATCCATGCGCTCATTTTCGGTGACATCGACCAGGAAGGCGTCATAGAAGATATTGGCTCCGGCGAAGCCGATCTCACTCGCGACAAAGAGCCAGACCAGCCCGACCCACTGCCCCTGCGGCACCACGGCCAGCGCCGCCGTCGTCACAATACCCAGCAGCGCGAAGAAGAGAAAGAAACGCTTCTTGCGGTCGCGAAAATCTGCAATCGTTCCCAGAATCGGGCTCAGCAGGGCTACCAGAATGCTGGCAAGTGACGACCAGTAGCCGAGCGTCATCGCATTGCCGCTGTACATGCCGTAGAGGATGGGGAACAGGGCGGTCGTGACCGCCATCGAATAGGCTGAGTTGCCGCAGTCGTACATGATCCAGGACCACTCACGCCGTTTCGTTGCCTTGTCAACTTCCATATCACGCCCTCCAGGACGGCCTGTCATAACCAGCTTGTCCGCCATCCCGGAGTATAACGAAGCCCGGGCTCTCCGCCCAGCCCCACAGCACTAACAACCACAACTACGTGCTACACTGTCAAAAACTGTCAAGCCTCGCCGTTACCGGGACCCTCAGGAGGATCACAGCAGTGGATACAATCTCCGCCATTCATGCACGCCACAGCTGCCGTGCTTTTTGTCGCCAGCCCGTTCCCGAGCATGAGCTCACCCAGATCCTCCTGGCCGGTCAGCAGGCCCCGATCGCCCAGGCCATGTACAGCAACATGCAGCTGACCGCCATCCACGACCGCCGACTTATCGACACCTTCACCGCGCGCTTCCAGAGACTGACGGCGAATCTCGACGCCAGTCCCTTCTATGACGCCCCTACCCTTGTCGTCATCGCCACCAATTCCTACATCGCAGAGGGCATCGGCCTGGCCAATGCCGGCGCTGTCGCCCAGACCATGATGCTTGCCGCCACCAGCCTCGGCATCAGCTCGGTCCTTCTTACCAGCTGGGTTCGTGTTCTCCGTGACCAGAAGGATCTCATCGATCAGCTCCTCCTCGAGCGCACACTGGTCCCTGTTGCCGCCGTGGCCCTCGGCTATGCCAAAAATAAAGACGCGCAGGCTCCCACGCCCCGCAGCATGACGGTCAAGCATGTCTATTGAGGAACGCTTTGTTGTTCGCGCGCACGATCTCAACAGTAATGGTCAGGGTGTAGCTTTTATTTCTGCGAAGTCCGCCACCCCCTCCCGCGGTCTCGCCCTCTTTGTCGACGGCCTGCTGCCCGGCGAAGAGGCCGAGGTGGAACTGACAGAGCGCCGCTCCCGCTGGGCCCAGGCCCGCATCATCAGGCGATTCAACCGGGTTCCCGAGCGGGTTGAGCCGTCCTGCCCTGTCTTTGGCCGCTGCGGTGGCTGCCAGCTGCAGCATCTCGACTATCCGGCCGCCCTGCGCTGGAAGGAAAGTCAGGTGCTGGAAGCTCTCGTGCGCACCGGCGGTTTTGACCGTGAACAGATAAAGGCCGCCCTCAGGCCGATCATCCCTTCGCCACGTACCCATTACTATCGCTGCCGCTCCCGCCTGCCGGTCAGTCCCGACGGCATCGGTTTCTATGCCGCGGGAACGCACAACGTCGTTCCGACAGAGCTCTGTACGATTCTCGACCCCGCGATCACAGCCGTCCGTAGTGCCCTCGAGCCTTTCCTTCAGGTATCAGGCTACGACTGGCTGCGCCCCCGTGACAAGAGCAGACAGACGGGGAATCTCTCCGGCCTCTCCGTCCAGGTCAGCCGTGCTACGGGTGAGGTACAGGTGAGCCTCGTCTGTTGCTCTGCCGCAGCCCTCGAGAAGCGGCCGGATGCCGGCAGGCAGATTGCAGCTCTCTATGAGGCGCTCGCTGAGGCGGTCGCCCGGGTCGGGTCCCGGCGTCTAGTCGGCCTCGGTCTGCAGCTGGAATCCGGGGCCGGCGAACACGGGAGTGAATTTCGATTGCTCGCAGGTCAGGACAGCATTACAGAGAAGATTCTGGATCTGCGCTTCCGTGTTACGGCAGGCGCCTTCTTCCAGATTAATCCAGAGGTAACAGGTGAACTCCACCGCGCCGTTCTATCAGCTGCTGATCTTGGCGGCAGGGAGGAGGTCCTTGACCTCCACTCGGGTTCAGGTACCCTCAGCTGCCGCCTGGCCAAGGGTGCCAGCCGTGTCACCGGGATTGACATCGTGCCAGCCTCCATCCGGGACGCCGAGTTCAATGCGGCGCTGAATGGTCTTGCCGGGCGCTGCCGCTTTCTGACGGGTGACGCTGCCGCCATGTCCGCCAGATTGTTGGAAACCGGTGAGCGCTTCGACCTGCTCGTCGTTGACCCACCCCGCCGCGGCCTTGAGAAGTCTCTGCTGGCCACAATTACAACCCTGGCTCCGCCACGTATTGTTTACGTTTCCTGCAATCCGCAGACGCTGGCTCGTGATCTGGCTCGTCTTGGCGCGAACTACCGGATTCAGTCACTGCAGCCTCTTGACATGTTTCCACAGACGACCCATGTGGAGACAGTGGTTTTGATGTCTCGAGCATAGGTTGGAACTATAGAAGTATTGTCATTTATGAATGTAGTAGGTGAGAAGGATTAACTTTCAGTTTTTTTGCTAAGAACCATAAATCCTATTTTGAAGGAGGAATATTTATATGAAAACGTCAAGAACCATAGTTTCTATCATTGTTATGATTTTGGCTGGAATCGTTGGATTCTTTGTCGGAGCTTTTTTAGATAACAGTTTTAGTGGAGCAATCTTATTTTCGATGATTGCTGGGATTTCCTGTGTAATTTACACGTTAGATAATCGTGGAGAATGACACAAACGGAGTTTACCATCCCACTTAATAGTGAGGAAAACCGGGAGTCAACTCAACTTGGTAGTTTAATCAGAAGAGAGAAACAATGATATGTTGATTAGGGTGTTAAAACTCAGGTTTTCAGAAGTTCGTCATCAATAGGCTGGCACAGGAAAAGTTGTAGGTTTAAAACAAGCTGGATCCATTGATGGTTTGATAGCAACAGGCAAATAGAGAGATTAGAACATGCCAATGCAATGAAAATGGTGATGTTTCAATCAACTAATAACCGCCATTGAGGTATTGGCAGAGGGTGAAGACTAAAATAGACCTCTTGACACCATGATCATATGATTTCATAGACGTTAAAAATGAACGACATGTTCCCGTTAACGTATGGCATCAATAGAGGTGTCTCGTGGCACGTGGAGAGTGTTGTATTGATGAGTAAGAAATCTTGATAAATCAAGGGTTTGGGCCTTGTATATAAAGTTAATGCAGGTGGATTTTAAGACAAAACAGGTTTTTTGAATTTAGTGGAGGTAACACAATGAAAAAGATTTTATTTATTTTTCTTCAATGCACCTGGGGGATAATCCCAACTCTTGTTGGCGTAGTCTTTTTCATAAAAATGATTCGATATCCGCATAAGATATATCGTGGCTGCATAGATACCAGATGGGATATGCGTAGTGGATTGAGCCTGGGATTGTTTATATTTACGCCTAATGAAGAAATAAGTGATTCGGAAAAAATCAGGGTACATGAATACGGTCATTGCATACAGTCAATTGTGCTTGGCCCATTGTTCCTAATAATCGGTATCATCTCTCTTGTATGGGGAAGACATCCTTATTTTGCAAAACTTCGTGAGGAAAAGAAACTTTCTTATACTTCCTGTTTTGTTGAAGCATGGGCAAGTAAATGGGGTGAACTGGCTACAGGCGAAGAGGCAATATGGGACTAAGTCAATAAATTAATTCTACAAAAAACTGGATAAGTGTTTTATCAAAAGTAACTAAACTTTTAGGGGAAGCACATAGGAGATGCCCTGCTCCAGAAGATGTATACGCTGGATGTGTTTAGGGTGATTAGAGGTAGAGCGATTACAGCTCAACATAGGATAGAGATTAGTTTCGACATTTAGTATAAGAGTCATTTCGTATAAGAAAAAATATGAGGCATGTTGTGGAGACGGTAGTTTTATTCTCTCGAGTTTAGATTGAGACTGTGGAACTGTTGTAAGAGAGATAAATTAGCGTTGACCGTTAGGTCAACACGATTAGGAAGATAAGAAGAATAACTAAAAACTCTATATTTCTGCGCATTCTTCTGAAGAATCACAAGCAGCTTACAAGGCGCCAGGATGTGTTCATGCTCTGCAAATCATATCGTGGATTGCTGATGAAGGGCCGATGATGTGCAAACGGAGTATGTACTATGAATTTCAGCTTATCTTTCATGTTATCTAAGAACAGCAAATTAATATTTGTACGATTGTAAGGAGCGCGGCATGTATATTGTCAGAGCAGAAGCAGATCAGGTCGAAAAAATTGTAGATATGTCTGTCAGAGCTTTCGAAACAGATGTTAATGTTGGCGGAGTAAAAGGTGAGTGTCCACCCTCATTTGATTCGATAGAATGGCATGAGCAAATGGCCCGAGAGGGGCATCTGTATCAGGCAATGATAGGCAAGGATTTGGTAGGGGCCGCCATTGTATTCCCAGATGAAAAAAAGAATAGTGTGTACATTGGCAGAATTTTTATTGATAGTGTCTATCATAGAAAAGGTTATGGGGTTCGTTTGATGGAATGCATAGAAAAGAATTACCCCTTTGCGGCAGAGTTTATCCTGGACACTCCAAGCTGGAATAAACGTACATACGATTTTTATAAAAAATTAGGGTATCGTATCATAAAAGTCGAAGAAGGATTTGTCTTTTACCAAAAAAGAAATCACGCAAACGAATTTCGAAACGAACAATAATGATAATTCACGCTGAAATGCTCCTGAGGGTAAAGGCTAAAACAGTCCTTTTGACAGCCTGATCATAATAACTGGCTGTAGCTTAAAATCCGACCGAATAAAACTGAAAAATATGACCGGTTGAGATATTGAAATATGACCGAATAAGATGTCAAAAATTGACCGGTTCATGTTAGAGTCCTTAGCAGGAGGACAATATGAATAAGGATCTATATAGACCCAGGCTGATTGACAGGCAGGTTGAACTCGAGCTTGAAACCTTCGGGGCTGTTTGTATTGAAGGAGCTAAATGGTGTGGCAAAACTTGGACTTCTATGCATCATTCAAGAAGTGCTGTTTTTTTAGGCGATCCAAGTGGCAATTTTCAGAATAAGGAGTTAGCGAAGCTCGCACCAACAACAGTTCTGGAAGGTGAAACTCCTCGATTAATTGATGAATGGCAGGAAGTGCCTTCTATTTGGGATACCGTAAGATATGAAATAGACAAAAGAGGAAAAAAAGACAGTTTATTCTTACAGGGTCGTCAACACCAAAGCAAAAAGGAATACTACATAGTGGCGCCGGCAGAATTTCAACGATCAGGATGAGACCCATGTCTTTGTTTGAGTCAAATGATTCATCAGGACAAGTGTCATTGCGTTCTCTTTTTGATGGTACGTTTGCAGCTGTGGCAACTTGGGCCATAGACTTGGAAAGACTCATAAAGCTGACAATCAGGGGCGGGTGGCCAGGCAGTCTAGATCTGGATTATAAAAAATATAGACTCATTCCTATAGAATATATGAAGTCAATCATAGATCATGACATATATCGATTAGAAGGGATTAATAGAAACTCAAGCAAGATGTACCGCCTGTTAAGATCTCTTGCACGAAATGAATCAACAACAGTTTCAATATCCTCTCTAAGAAAAGACATTATTGAATTTGAAAATGATGATCTTGATAATGACACCATCTCAACGTATTTAACGATCTTTGAAAGACTGTTCTTAATTGAAAACCAGAAGGCCTTCTCAAGCCAGATAAGGTCATCGACCCGCCTTAAACAGTCAGATAAAAGACATTTTGTGGATCCGTCCTTAGCCATAGCGATGCTTGGAGCCAGCTACGAGGATTTGTTAAATGATCTAAACACATTTGGTTTTTTATTTGAGTCGCTTTGCGAAAGAGATTTAAGAATATATGCAGAAGTCCAGGGAGCTCGACTGTATCATTATCAAGACTATAAAAACAGAGAAATCGATGCCGTCGTTCAGCTGGAAGATGGTCGCTGGGGAGCTTTTGAAATAAAGCTTGGTGCGGATGCCATCGAGAAGGCCGCGCGATCCTTGATCAAAATAAAAAACGGATTGGAAGCTGAAGGTGCTGTCGCACCGGATGTTTTAGTAGTCCTATGTGGACTTAGTCATTTCGCCTATCGAAGAGAAGATGGTGTCTATGTTGTGCCAATTACAGCACTAAAGCCTTAGCGGAGGCGGGTGGCTCTTTTGCGCCTCGCTTGTACTTATCCAATCAAACGGGCAGGAGGCTTTTTCCGGTCTTTATTTACACCGGTTAAACAGAGCCAGAAAGCCCCTCACTGAGGGACTTCCTGGGCATGTGAATCGCAAATCCTCTTGCCGCAAAATCCTGATGAAAAGTCATCACGGACTTCCAGGCTTCTAGATAAACAGGTTCATGTTTGACTTGTCGTTGTCGTTAAGCATGGAGGCCACACCACCTACTTCGACGCCGTCTAGCAGCTCATCTTTTGTCAGGCCCATGACATCCATGGACATCTGGCAGGCCGTGATTTTCACGCCGGAGTCAAGGGCCTGCTGGATCAGGTCTTCAAGAGAGTCCACATTGTGTTTCTTCATGACCCCTCTTATCATTTTAGGGCCTGCTCCCATGAAGTTCATCTGAGAAAGCTTCAGCTTGGCGGACCCTCTTGGCATCATGGCTGAGAACATCCTGGACATGAAGTTTTTCTTTACATCCTGTTTCTCATGCTTGCGGATGATGCTAAGGCCCCAGAAGGTAAAGAACATATTGACCTTGTTGCCCATGGCGGCGGCTCCGTTGGCGATGATAAAGGCTGCGATGGCCTTATCCAGATCGCCGTCGAAGACGATCATTGTCTTTTCCCTGGTCGCCGGAGCCTGGACTTTGCCCGGGGTGGCCGCTACCCTGCCCTTTTGGATGGTGGCGAAGAATTTGCCCTCTTTCCGGGAGTTTTCCAGCAGGATATTGCCCGTATTGTCACACCAGCTTTCGATGTCCCTGGCAAAGCCGGGATCGGTGGCCACGACACGGATCGCTTCCCCTTCGGCCTTATCGGCCAGAAGCTTGTTTACCTGGACAATTGGCCCGGGACAGGCCAGGCCGCTAAGGTCGGCAAGTTCCAGACTCTCCATGTCCGAAGCGGAAAGGCTTGCCGTGGACTGTGGGATCTCATGTGAAACGCTGGCATCGGGCAAAGGACGTCCCTCAACATCCAGCAGCAGATCCTTCCTGGCTCTGGTCTGATGAGGTGTATGCAGATCCTGATATGAGCGGAAACCGCCCAGAAGATTTTTGGCAGTGAAACCCTTTTCTTTCAGGATTCTTTCTGCAAAGTACCCCCGGGCACCGACTGCACAGTGAATCAGGTATCGCTCATTTTTATCCAACTCGTTCAGGCGCTGCCTTAACTGCGTCAGCGGGATGTGCTTTGCGCCTTCAATATGTCCCATGGCATATTCGGCATCTTCCCGGACGTCCAGGATGGTCATCTGGTCCTTGACATCAAAGAACTGATTCGGGGCAATGACGTCAGTGCGTTTTTCAAGCGTGTTCTGGGCTACGAAGCCTGCCATGTTGATGGGATCCTTGGCGGATGAGAAAGGCGGGGCATAAGCCAGTTCAAGTCTGGTCAGATCATCGACCGTGGCTCCGAAGCGCATGGCTGTAGCCAGGACATCAATCCTTTTATCAACACCCTTGTACCCTATGATCTGGCCGCCCAGGACTTTGCCCGTAAGATCAAACAGGATCTTGATCGTCATTTGAAGGGAGCCCGGATAGTAGCCCGCATGAGACCCGGAGTGGATCAGCGTTAGCAGATAGTCCCTGCCATAGACCTTGCCGGCAGACTGCAGGGCCTTCTCGTTTAAACCTGTGGAAGCGGCATCCAGATCAAAAATCTTGGCTATGCTTGTTCCCATGGTGCCTGTGTAGGCTTCCGGTCTTGTCCCCAGAATATTGCCGGCCACCATTCTGCCCTGTTTGTTGGCCGGTCCGGCCAGAGGAACCATGGTGGGCAGGCCTGTATTGAAGTCCGTTACCTGTATGGCGTCCCCCACTGCGTAGATATCCGGATCTGAAGTCTGCATGTAGTCATTGACAACAATGCCGTTTCTTTTGTTTAACTCCAGTCCTGCTTCCTTGGCCAGCACTGAGTTGGGCCTTACACCAATGGACAGGATCGTCATATCTGTCTGGAGTCTGGTCCCATCCTGGAGTCTTACATACTTTCCGTCGTTTTCTACGGCGGCCAGACCTTTGGACAGATACAGATTAACCCCATTTTCCTTCATATGGTTTTCGATCAGCACAGCCATATCTTTGTCAAATGGAGCCATAACCTGGTCGGCCATTTCTACCAGAGAAACATCAAGGCCACGGTGGACGAGGTTTTCGGCCATCTCCACTCCGATAAAGCCGCCGCCTACGACTACCGCTTTTTGGGGATTGTGGTCTCTCATAAAATTGTAGACCTTATCCGTATCAGGTATGTTCCAAAGGGTAAAAACGTTAGCTGAATGAATCCCTTCAAGTGGAGGAACGATGGGGGATGATCCGGTCGAAATCAGAAGCTTGTCGTAGGCTTCCCGGTAGACTTTACCGGTGACTAAATCTTTTACTTCGATTTCCTTGTTGTTTCTATCAATGGATAGAACCTCATTCTGGGTCCTTACATCAATATTGTATTTAGACTCCACATCTTCTCTGGTCGTTACAAACAGAGAATTCCTGTTGGCGATGACTCCGCCTATGTAGTAGGGGAGGCCACAGTTGGCAAAGGAGATATACTCTCCTCTCTCAAAGAGTATTATCTCTGCGTTTTCATCCAGACGGCGGAGTCTGGCTGCAGCGGTTGCGCCACCGGCGACACCACCTATGATCAGGATTTTCATATTCGTTATTCCTCCACGATGTACTTGTTGATGCTTCTTCGTTGCCCAAAGAATGCTGGTTCGGGCCGCATGCTTCCAATGCTCACAATCACCACGTTGTTTGCCTGTCAGACTGGTGTAAAGCACCAGATCGGCCGGCTCGATGTACAGGTAAAACTGCAGGAAACAGTCTGCGTTTCTTTCAAGGCCAGGTATCGTAAAAATACTATCTGGCAGGATGGATCAGAGCTTTGAGCAGACCGGGGTTCCCTGTAATTTAACTGTGTTTCCGAGCGTAAATCCTACAGCAGTGCATTTTAATATGCTATATATGGATTAACAACCCAGACTCCCGACCTTTTTTGTTCTCTGGTGAAAATCAACGAGGGAGAC
>JASGUW010000119.1 GCA_030055235.1 Bacillota bacterium | reverse complement strand
CAGCTCGTCCCGATGCCCCACGATGGCACTGCCGTCCATGGGAATCAGCTCGTCCTTACTGCCGTGAATCAGGAGAATCGGCGTTGTCGAGCGATTGATGCTGTCGATCGCGTTGCGTTTATAGTTCTGCGGACCGAAGCTGAGCAGCTGACTGATGTCAAAGAGGAAGCTCACAGCTGACAGATCCGAACCCAGCATCTGGGAAGCCTGCTCGACCAGCAGCTCGACAGGGCGGGCGTAGCCGGCGATGGCCGCGACAGCGACGAGGTCATCCCGATAGCCCAGCGCTTCCGCGACGGCGAAGGCGCCCCAGCTGTGGCCCATCAGGTATTTGGGCAGCTGCCTGAGTTCGGGCAGTGTGTCGATGAAGCCAAGCGCCGCCTCCAGGTCGATGGCAGACTGCAAAAGGCCCTTGACAGTGTTACCTCCGCTCGTCCCGGAACCCGTCCCGTCATGGGCGAAGACGGCATAGCCGCTGTCCACCATGTGGGTGATTTCGTTTATGTAGCTCTCATGTCCGGAACCCATGCCATGGCAGAAGACAAGCAGGCGCTTTGCCTCCCCGGCGCCGTAGAGATAGGCCTTGAGCTCGTTAGCACCGACACGAAAGGAGTATTCCTGACGCGGATAGCGGTCGCGGTAATGCTCGTAGTAGTAGCGCGTGGTCGCGTAGTCCGGGTAGTCGCCCCGTTTGAATTCGCCTGTCACCATAATGTGAGTGATGACGATGAGGGCGATCAGCAGCACGGGGATAACGGCGAGAATGGTAATGAGCACACGTTTGAGGTTTTTCTTTTTCCCTGTCATGTTTCTTCCTTTCAGTGATGAAATCACAAGGCCCCTGATCATGTATCAAACAACCTGGCCTGGCGGCCCTGGTTAGGAGAATGTTAAGCTGGGTCAGGCCACTGTGAGACTGGGCTTAAAGCTCTGCAACGGTATTGGGGTACTACCCCCTGCCGTGCTAGTCTGACAGTATAGAACTCGCATCTGACGAGCTGGTATTGGAGGTATTTCTGTATGCGAAAAACTATGACACGCCTTCTGGGCTTCGTCCTGGCACTCGGGCTCTTCTGCGGTCTGATCCCGACCGCGGTGATCCTGGCGGCCGACGAGCCGGACATCAAGCAGGTCTACATCCTGCACACGAATGACATGCACGGCCGCGCCATCGGCGACAACGGACCGGGCAAGGACGGCCTGCCGGTGCTGAACGGCTCCATCGGCTATTCGCGCTACAAGACTCTGATTGACACGCTGCGCGAAGTCAATGAGGACCGGGTTATCGTGCTCGATGCGGGTGATACGACACACGGGACGAACTTCGCATCTCTCTCTAAAGGTCAGAGCATTATCCGCCTGATGAACGACCTGGGTGTGGCGGCAATGACGCTCGGCAACCATGAGTTCAACTATGGCCAGAGGGGCATTGAGCAGCTGGCGAATGAGGCTGACTTCCCACTCCTGGCGGCTAATATTGTCACGGAAGACGGCGAGTGCCCCTATGACGAGCAGCTGATCCTGGAAGTGGACGGCCTCAGAATCGGTATCTTTGGCGTCTCCACGCCGGAAACCAAGGTCAAGGCCAGCCCGAAGTACACCGCCGGGCTCGAGTTTGTGGATCCGGCCATCACCGCCGCCGAACAGGTGGAGTTGCTTGAGGAAGAGACGGATGCCATCATCATGCTGGCGCATCTGGGCATGGACGCCGAGTCCGTGTACACCTCTACCTATGTAGTCGACCAGGTCGACGGCATTGATGTCATTCTCGACGGCCACAGCCATCATGTCCTGCCCGAGGGGGAGCGCTACAACGAGACCCTGATCTGCCAGACCGGCAACTATCTGGAGAATGTCGGGCTGGTGACGCTGACCTTCACCGACGGTGAACTGACGGAGACGAGTGCTCAGCTGATCAGCTTCCTGGCGGCGCAGCAGTACGCTCCGGACGAGGACATCGACGCGGCGATCGCGGCGATCGAGGCCGAAAACCAGCGCATTACCTCTGTTGAGGTGGGCGAACTGGCGACCAAACTTGACGGCGAGCGCGAGGATGTCCGGACGCGTGAGACAAACCTGGGCAACCTGATCGCCGACGCCATGCTCGACGCGACCGGGGCTGACGTGGTCATCACCAACGGCGGCGGCATCCGCGCTTCGATCGAGGCCGGCACAATCACCATGGGCGACCTGCTGACGGTCCTGCCCTTCGGCAACATGGTCACCATGATCGAGGTCACGGGCGCCGACATCCGGGCGGCTCTGGAGTTTGGTACGGACAGCTACCCCGAGACGGCAGGCAAGTTCCCGCACGTCGCCGGCATGAGCTACGAGCTGCACGCGGGTGATGACGGCTACACCGTCGAGAACATCAAGGTTGGCGACGCTGATCTGGACGACAAGGCGACCTATAAGCTGGCCACCAACGACTTTATGGCTGAGGGCGGCGACGGCTACGAGATGTTCGCCCACAAGCCCCTGCTGCTGCTTGAAGGTCTGATGGTCGACATTCTGTGCGATTACATCGAGGCCCAGATCGCAGAGAGCGGCGCACTGGACGTGGCCGTGGACGGCCGCATCACGGTGGTGGAGTAAGCCTGGGTTGTGAAGCAAGCTTTGCTTGTGGAGTAAATCTTGCTTGTGAAGCAAACTGTAAAGCAAACCACACTTGTGGAGTAAGAGGAAGAAAAGGTCCGGATTGATCCGGCTTTGAGCCAAGGCGAGGCGGCCCCTGCGGGCCGCCTCGTTTCGTTTTGTTTCAAGGCCCGGCGTGTTTGGTGGTCTGGCTGGCGGCAGGTGGCGGGGTGCTGGTGGCAGGTGGCGGGGCTCAGACTGCTGGACATCAAAGGGTTCTGGCGGCTTTTCGCTGTATTGGAAGGTGATGGCGGCAGAAAGGAGCCCGAGTGTCAGGGTCTTGTCGCCTGTACAAATGAACCAGAATATCTGGGATTGGGTACCTGTATTAGTGAATGCCCTTCCGGGGTTATGCACGCGTTTTTTGTCCTGCTTTGCCATGTTCCACTCATTTTGTGAATGTCGTTTCATGAAGGACGTTAGCACAGAGCAGACGTCTCAACATTAGATGCGGATTAGAGAAGGGCAGAACACTCCCGAGCAGCTCTGAGGAAGCTGAGTGTGAAAATCGAAAATGTGAGAACGCTTCAAGGGAGCTTTGTGGCAGCCAAGTGTAGATGTTGAATCTTTCGTGGCAAACAAAGCTCATTGACTATCGACTCAGCAGCTGTTATGTGAAGCAATATAAAACCTGAAGCATTGGATTACTGCGTTCTCGAGTGCGATGTTGATATAGCTTTAGGAGTTGGCATCTTCAATTCAAGTCGCAGCTGTCGAGTTTGTTTTCCAGCTCTCCCCTCCTGGGCAGCAGGCTGGAATGAGAAGAAGCATACAAGGCGGCGGCGCTCGATGAGAGTCGTTGGCATGCTTTGGCATTTTGATGATGGACTTGATCGAGGTTTACTTGTCCGGTAAACGGTTCAGAATCGCACGGGCATGATCTTTCTTTCTACCAATAAAAGGAGTCATCATCAAAAACTCATTACGGAGTAAATGAGGACGGTCTCCGGCGGCTGCTTTGTGTTCTGAAAGGAGCCGTGTCATGAGAATTACGATTCACAGCCATCTGCTCTATCCGGCCGCCGGTAGCGGAGCACCGTGCACGGATTCGGTGTACGGTACTTCTTGCTTTCAGTTTGCAGGCACAAAAGCGATTTTTAAGCACCTTAGTCGTTTTTACATTCCTATTTCAGAGCAGCCGCAGCAAGTGTCGCCCGTACGACTGCCTCCTATTGATTCGTTTGCCGCCGCTTTGGGATAACGAATAAAAAAGAAAGCGGCGGTGCTGACCGCCAGTTGGATTAATGGAGGGTGGTCAATTTTTTCGTTCCTGCCCCGATTTCGGGGCACCAGCGCAATTTTTGTCCACCCCTGGACAATTTTTTCGTTCCTGCCCGGATTTCGGGGCACTAG
>JASGUW010000118.1 GCA_030055235.1 Bacillota bacterium | reverse complement strand
GCTGACACAACTCGCTTTTTTGACAAAACCGAGGGTGGATTTGCCAACTTTTGGAGTTGTGTCACCTTTCGCTGACACAACTCGACTTTTTGACAAAACCGAGGGTGGATTTGCCAACTTTTGGAGTTGTGTCACCTTTCGCTGACACAACTCGACTTTTTGACAAAACCGAGGGGGGATTTGCCAACTTTTGGAGTTGTGTCACCTTTTGCTGACACAACTCGCTTTTTTGACAAAACGGGGGGGGGATTTGCCAACTTTTGGAGTTGTGTCACCTTTTGCTGACACAATTGGCTTTTTTGTACCGCCGCCGGCGGCCCGACCCCCTGCCGCCCGTCTCCCCGCCGTCCGTCGCCCGGCTCAGCCGTGCCCGCCCGCCTCCAGCCGCAGCGCCTTGAGCCGCTTCATCACGTCGTTGCCGCCGCGTCCGAAATAGTCGTGCAGCACCCGGTACTCCGCGAACAGGCGGTCGTACACCGCCGAGTGCTCCGGGATCGGCACGTACGCCTCGTCCCGCAGCCGCGGCATCACCCGGATTGCGTCGTAGATCGAATCGTAGCCACCACGCTCCGCCCCCGCCGCCACGGCACCGAACATCGCCGAGCCAAAGGCCACCGTCTGCTCGATCGCCGAAATCCGGATCGGCCGCCTCGTCACATCGGCGTAAATCTGCATCATCATCGGGTCCTTGGACGCGATGCCACCCGTCGCCAGCAGCTCGTCCACCGGCACCCCGCTCGCCTCGAAGGTCTCGATGATCTCGCGCGCGCCATAAGCCGTCGCCTCGATCAGCGCCCGATAGATCTCCTCGGGCCGCGTCAGCAGCGTCTGTCCAAGCAACAGCCCCGTCAGATCCGCATCCACCAGCACCGAACGGTTCCCGTTCCACCAGTCGAGCGCCAGCAGCCCCGACTCACCGGGCTTCTGCCCCCAGACCTTCTCACGCAGCAGCCGATGGATCCCGATCCCCCGCTCCCTGGCCTCAGCCCAGTACGACTCAGGCACACAGGAACGCACAAACCAGTCAAAATGATCCCCGACACAGGACTGCCCCGCCTCATAGCCCGGGAAGCCCGGCAGCACGCCATCCTCGACGACCCCGCACATCCCCGGCACGTTGATGACTTCACCACCATCCGCCCGCCCCAGCATGATGTCGCAGGTCGACGTCCCGATGATCATCAGCATGCGGTTGCTCTCCGCCACACCCACGGCCGGCAGCGCCACGTGCGCGTCCACGTTCCCGACAGCGACCGGCGTCCCCGCCACCAGCCCGGTCAGCTCCGCCATCGCCGCGGTCAGCACCCCGGCCCTGGCCCCGATCGGCAGGATCTCATCCGCCCGCGGCAGCTTCGTGCCGATCACATCCGCCAGCTTCGGGTGCAAAGCCGCGAAGAACTCCCGCGACGGGAAGCCCTCGCGCTTCGACCAGATCGCCTTATACCCGGCCGTGCAGGCATTGCGCGTCTCCACCCCGGTCAGCTGCATCACGATCCAGTCGCTGGCCTCGATGAAGCGATCCATCGCGTCATAGACCTCCGGCGCCTCCTCGACAATCTGCAAAAGCTTCGGAAACAGCCACTCCGAGCTGATCTTCCCGCCATAACGCTCAAGAAAACCCTCGCCCCGCTCCCGCGCCAGCTGATTCAAACGATTCGCCTGATCCTGCGCCGCATGGTGCTTCCACTTCTTCACATAAGCATGCTTCTCGCCCCGCCACTCCGGCAGAAAACACAAGGGCGTCCCATCCGCCAGCATCGGCAGCACGGTACATGCCGTAAAATCCACCCCGATCCCGATCACCTGCTCCGGCCGCACCCCGGCCTCCCGCAGCACCTGGGGCACCGCGTTCGCCAGCACATCCAGATAATCCTGCGGATCCTGCAGCGTCCAGTCCGGCGGCAGCTTCTCGCCCGTCGCCGGCAGCCGATCCTCAATAAAGCCGTGCGGATAATCGTAGACGGCCGAACCCGCCTCCTCGCCGTTCGCTACATCGACCAGCAGCGCCCGTCCCGACAGCGAACCGAAATCAATCCCCAGCGCATACCGCTTCTCAGCCATCGTCGCCAACCTCCCCTAACGCAGCTTCCAGACCAGATCCGCCAGCAGCAGCTCCTGCTTCAGCCTCTCCGGACAGCTGTCACGCGTAATCTTCACAAACTCAACATTCATTATTTCTGCGAAGTCCTCGAGCTCCCGACCGCTGACCTGCGTCGTCAGCACGCTGTGGTGTGCCCCGCCCGCCAGAATCCAGCACTCCGTCCCGGTGTACAGGTCCGGCTCCGGCCGCCACATCACCCTGGCCACCGGCAGATTCGGCATCGTAAACGGCGGCCGCACCAGCTCGATCTCGTGCACGATCATGCGGAAGCGCCCGCCCATGTCGATCACCGAGCACAGCAGCGCCGGTCCCGCCGGCCCCTCGAAGACCAGTCGCGCCGGATCCTCGCGCCCTCCGATCCCGAGCGGATGCACCTCGATCCGCGGCCGCCCGGCCGCCAGCGTCGGACAGACCTCGAGCATGTGCGCCCCCAGCGAAAGCTCCCGCCCCGGCGTCAGATCGTAGGTGTAGTCCTCCATGAAGGCTGTCCCGCCCGGACGCCCCTCGCCCATGCGCTTGATGATGTGCGTCATCGCCGCGACCTTCCAGTCGCCCTCGCCACCATAGCCGTAGCCCTGCCGCATCAGGTTCTGTGACGCCAGCCCCGGCAGCTGCCGCAGCCCGTAAAGATCCTCAAAGGTATTGGTGTAGGCGCCGATGCCCTCCCGCTCAAAGATCCGCCGCATCGCCACTTCCAGCAGTGCCTGGTAGCGGACCGCTTCAAGATTTTCTGTAGCCAGGTCATAAAGATCCTTATACTCCGCCAGACAGGCCTCCACTTCCTCCGCGGTGACAGCCGCCATCTCCTCCACCAGTGCACCCACCGGCGTTGTATTGACCTGCCAGCCGAACTGGATCTGCGCCTCGACCTTGTCACCCTCCGTCACCGCCACTTCCCGCATGTTGTCGCCAAAACGCATCACCTTCAGCTGCCGGGAAACCGCCGCACCGAACGCACTGCGCATCCAGCCGCCGAGCTTCTCCTGCACCGGTCCGTCCTCCCAGAATCCGACGATGAGCCGCCGCGGCAGGCGCATCCGAGCCGCAATGAAACCATGCTCCCGGTCCGCATGCGCCGCCTGATTGAGATTCATGTAATCCATGTCGATCTCTTCGTTCGGGATGGTGCGGTTGAACTGCGTATGCAGATGGCAGTAGGGCTTCGTCAGAGCTGCGAAGCCATTGATCCACATCTTCGACGGCGAAAAGGTATGGCACCAGACCACGATGCCCGCACAGTCCGGATCGGCATTCGCCTCACGCACCAGACCCGTAAACTCCGCATTCGTGCGCACCAGCCCGCGCATCTCGAGCACCGCCGGCAGCCGGCCACCGTCATTCAGACCCGCGACCATCGCCCTGGCATGTGCCTCGACCTGACGCAGCGTCTCCTCACCATAGAGAAACTGTGTACCGGTAATGAACCAAAAACGCTGCTCCTGCCATCCAAGCATCTTTCCTGCCTCCCACCGTTTTTAATTTGTGTTTAATATAGCACGGACAGCGCTTCAGAATGAATCAGCAGAGAGCCAGATTCAGGCAGGATCAGGCAGCGTCCGTCTTCACTTCATTCCGGACGTCCTGTGGGAGTTGCTGTACCGTCTGGCCTTACGTCTTCATGACCAGAGGCGACAGGGGAAGGGGTTGACGAATCTCCTAATTCGGAATCAGGTTGATCAAGTCTTGTATGTGCTCGAGGAAAATCTGGGCGTCCGTGTGTATCCGGCTATAGTAGGAGGGCTTGTTAACCTTGTTGAAGAACCCTCGCCTGGAGTACTTGTCCAGGAGAGACTCATCCAGCAGACGCTTCAACTCAAGCAGTTTATCCTTTATTCCATCCTGAAAATTGTTTTGCTGTGATATCAGCACTTCTTTTGTCAAGGCGTTCTTTTCCGCGGCGAAGATCTCGTGGATTTTCTTTCGCTCATTGGATGTATCCAATTCCCTGGTTTCAAGACTGTCAATCAGTTTATAGAGGGCTTCTGTCCTGGCAAAAGCAGCTTCGACACGGCGCCTGAACGACTCCACCCATGGATCAATGATCTTCTCATTCCGATAATGCCCAAGCTCGATAAGCTTCCTGTGATACCCGTCCCTTTCTTCAGCTGAAGTGGCATTTGCTTCCAGCTTGAGATAAAGCGCTATCTCCACGTCCCTGTTTTTGTCCATCGCTTTCCCTCCTGCTCAATACCAAACGCAGCTCTTCTGACTATGAAACAGACTACAGCACAGCGGAAACGATTGCAAAACCATGCCTTGTGACCGTGATGACTGCCGGGAATCTGCAGATGGACAAAGGCGGGCAGCAGCTTGTGGTCATACCGCTGCGCTCAGAGTGGCTCTTCACCGGCGGCCTGCGCCAGTTTCTCGAGTTTCTCCCGTTTCGCGGCGATGGCGGCGACGACTTTGTCCAGCTCCGACGGATCCGTACGCAGGGCGAAGCGGACATGACCCTCACCCCGCGCGCCGAAGGCGGAGCCCGGCGTCGCGATGACGCCCGTCTCTTCCATCAGATCCAGGGTGAAGTCGAGCGAATTCCGGTAGCCGTATGGCAGCCCGGACCAGAGGAACATTGTGCCCTGACTGGCCTGGACGGGCCAGCCACAGGCGACAAGTCCGCTGGTCAGCTGCGCCGCCATCTCCTGATAGGCCTGGCATCTGGCTTTAACGCCGGATTGATCCCCTGTCAGCGCAGCGATCGCCGCCCTCTGGATAGGCAGGAAAATGCCGTAATCGATCTGTGAGCGGATGGTCGCCAGGGCCTGGACTATGCGCTGGTTGCCCAGCAGAAAGGCCAGCCGCGCGCCCGTGAAGTTGTAGGTCTTGGACAGCGAATAGAACTCCACACCGACATCCATGGCTCCGGGGAAGCTGAGGAAGGAGGGATACGGCTCATCGCCGAACGCAATGTCGGAATAAGCCGCGTCGTGGATGACGGTAATCTGATATTTCTTCGCAAAAAGAATTAATTCCCGATAGAAGGCCGCATCCGCCCGTGCACAGACGGGGTTGAGCGGGTAGGAGACGACGAGAACCCTGGCCCGCTCGCAGAGTTCCGGCGAGAGATCGGCGAAGTCCAGGATGTAGCCCTTTTCCTTGAAGAGAGGGTAGGTGACGACATTGGCGCCGCAGAGCTGAGGGCCATCGGTGAAGATTGGATAGCCCGGGTCCGGGACCAGCACCACGTCTCCGGGATCGCAGATCGCCCAGCAGATGTGGGCCATGCCTTCCTGCGTGCCGTGGACCGAGGTGACTTCGCTGTCACTCAGGGCCACGCCGAAACGGTCGGCATAGTAGCTGCGGATCGCGGCCTTCAGCTCCGGCAGCTCCGCCATGGCATAGCCGTACTGGCGGGGATCGGCGGCCGCTTCGCTGAGGGCGTGGACGATGTGGGCATCCGGCAGGAAGGCCGGTGTCCCGACGGACAGGTCATAAATCGTCCGGTTGCACGCCAGCAGCTGGGTCCGGCGCTCGAACAGCGCATGAAAAACACCCGGCTTCATATCTCCCAGACGACTTGACAATTGCATGGCAGGCGCTCCTTCTCCACTGATGGGCGGTGGAAGCTTCTTTCCCGAAACGTCCCCGCTCCGTGTGTATCACTGGACTTTAAACCAGATGACGGGCGGACTTCAAGCCGAATGCTGCTTGCGGTTCAAAGTTATGGATGATCAGGATGTGTCGGGCGGGTTCAGGCACAATAGGGAAATCCCCTTAAGCGGAACAATATAGTGCCGCTGGCAGTAGTGGCGAGATTCCTTTTTTGTTTTTGGAATTTATAATCCAGAGGATTATCTTTATCTGGAGCAGTAAAACGATGGGGGATTCCATGATTGTCAGAAAAGTGACCATAGAGGACTACGATGCTATCTATCAGCTCTGGATTTCGTGCGCCGGAATGGGGCTGAACAATTTAGATGATTCAAAAGAGGGTATTCAGAAGTTTTTGGACCGAAATCCGGAGACATGTTTTGTTGCCGTTCAGGATGATATTGATGGTGTCATCCTGGCAGGGCATGACGGACGCAGAGGGCATATTTATCACACCGCAGTCAGACCTCGGTGCCGTCATCAGGGCATTGGGTCGAAACTGGTTCTGGCAGCGATAGAGGCTTTGGCGGAACAGGGGATAAATAAAGTGTCTTTGGTGGTTTTTGAGGATAATCAGGTGGGCAATGCTTTTTGGGAAAAGCAGGGCTTTACCGTAAGAGATGATTTGATTTACCGAAACAGGACCATCAACCTGCAGATGAAAACACTTTGAGGGGTTTTTGTGTGATTTCCTTGCTTGGCGCGGTGTGTGCTGACATGAAAGATCAGATCCGCTTATGACCACGTATAAATAGATATATACTATAGTCTGTTTTTTGTGAGTCGGATTATTGGGATGCTTCATTGCGTGAGTAAAGAAGCATCCTGGGAAGCAGTTTCAAAAGATGCCGGAAAATGAGGCCGATGAAAACCATTTGAACAGATGGGCCCGGCAAATATGAAGGGATAAATGGGTAATTAACTGGAAGAATAAGACTGACGTTAGCGGTATTGATTTCGAATTATTAAGGATTTTTACTTGTCTTACGGCAATCTGATAGTCTATATTTAAAGCAATAGCATAAAGCAGCATTATTTTTATTAAGGAGTAAGCAAATGCCCAAAAGAATCGTCATCATTGGTGCTGCAGGTCGTGATTTTCACAACTTCAACACCGTCTACAGAGACAATCCCGACTATAAGGTTGTGGCTTTCACCGCCGCCCAGATTCCTGATATAGCCGGTCGTCGCTATCCGGCAGACCTCGCTGGTTCTCTGTATCCTGAAGGGATACCGATTGTTGAGCAGGGTGAGCTAAGCGAGCTTATTAAAAATGAAAACATTGATGAGTGCATTTTTTCCTATAGTGATATTAACTATCAGAATCTCATGAACCTCGGCGCTCTGGTTAATGCTGCAGGAGCCAGCTTTACACTTTTAGGCCCCAAGGCAACGATGATCCCAAGCACCAAGCCCGTTATTGCCGTTTGTGCCGTGCGAACAGGCTGTGGGAAGAGTCAGACCGTGCGCAGAGTGATCGAGATTCTTATTGAAAACGGCCTGAAGCCCGTCGCTGTGCGCCATCCCATGCCCTATGGCAATTTGAGTGAGCAAAAGGTACAGCGTTTTGCCGCGATAGAAGATCTGACAAAACACTCCTGCACCATTGAGGAAATGGAAGAATATGAGCCCCATATCGTCCGTGGCAATGTGATTTATGCGGGCGTCGATTATGAGGCCATTCTCCGTGCTGCCGAAAACGACCCGGATGGCTGTGATGTGATCCTTTGGGATGGTGGCAATAATGACTTTTCCTTCTACACACCGGATTTGATGGTTACGGTTGCAGATCCGCTTCGCCCCGGCCATGAAGTCTCTTACTATCCCGGCGAAGTCACCTTGAGGATGGCAGATGCTGTGGTGATTAACAAAATCGACAGCGCCGACTATAAGGACATCATTACAGTCCGTGAGAACATAAGAAAGGTGAACCCGAAGGCCACTGTTATTGATGCAGCCAGCACCCTCACGGTTGATGATATCTCTGCCATCCGCGGCAAGCGTGTTCTTGTTGTGGAAGATGGCCCAACACTCACCCATGGTGAAATGAAGATCGGTGCCGGAGTCGTTGCGGCCCAACGCTTTGGTGCAGCCGAGCTGGTCGATCCGCGTCCCTATGCCGTAGGAAAACTCAAAGAAACCTTCCAGATCTATCCGGAGATCGGAACACTGCTGCCCGCTATGGGTTATGGCGAGGAACAGATGAAAGACCTGGCCGCAACCATTAATGCCTGCGAATGCGACAGCGTGATCATTGCCACGCCGATTGACTTGCAGCGTGTTATCGATATCCGCAAGCCCTGCGTTAAGGTAGATTATCAGCTTCAGGAAATCGGAAAGCCGGATCTGGAGATGGTCATCGGCGATTTCATAAAGAAAATCAAATAGCTCCCAAAGTCGCATGGAAAATGGCTCCATGCACTTGTTTGCCAGACATTACTGGGCTCTCCGGAAACATCGGGGAGCCTGGTTTTTTATTGGAATCGGAAACGCGCCTGTCAATTGGTTCTTCCGTAGATATCGGGGAGCCCAGTGCAAGCATGTGCTTTGACTCCGGATTTTGAGGGCTCTTCGGTAGACATCGGGAAAACCGGATTGTTTCAAGTGTTTTCATGCATGCGTTTTTGGGTCAAAGACCAGTGGGTATAAGTGTTTTTGCCAGCCCTCTCTCGCCCAGAGCTGACGTTTGAGGGTGGACTAGAAGGAGCTTGTGAGAGCGAAGGCGGTAGATGAGAACGCAGAGGAAGAGTGGATGGAAGTTCTGGGGACTCTCCACAGGAGCATCATGCGCAGCCACGTAAAAACAGAAAGATCAGAAGATTGAGAACTTTCTGGAGAGACTGAAGCAAGAGGATGAGATACTCCATAAGGATCGGGAAATACAGGGCCATCAGGAAGGATTGAAACAAAAGGATGAGAGGGGTGCGCGTCAGAAGTGTCGGATGCAGGTGAGCCTGCCATGAGGATGAATGGCCGGGGTGTCACACACGCCACTACGTGTCGCGCACGCCGCTATGCGGCGTGCAGGCCGCTGCCCGGCGCGCAGGGTCAAACAGCGTGATAAAGCAAATTCGATTGCCATTTCAGTCGATCTTGACCACGGAAGGCATGATTCTGGTCAAGATCGAGAGTTTTACAAAAAGGATTTTGTATTTCTTTTCATCTTGACCACAAAGAGCCTGTTTCTGGTCAAAACGGCGTGTAATCCAAAAAACGATTTGGATACCAGGCTACTTTGACCGCGGAGGGAGCCGAGACCGGGGATTGTCTGGATCACCATAATTAAACTGTATCAAGACAACAGAACACCTGGAACGCTTCACAATCTCCTGGAAGGCGCCAAGCGTGCCTGCCATCCTATCGCTTGCCATCCTATCGCCTGCCACCCTGTCGCCCGTCATCCTATCGTTTTCCATCCTGTTGCCTGCCATCCACAATTCCGGCAGTTTGTGTGGCTGATCGCCACGTAAACAATTAGCAGTTCAAGCAAGCAGCAATTCATGTAATTGGAGAATCGATCTTCAATATACGTAAATGGAAGTTAAGCTAAAGCCGCGGTGTTTCAGGTGTTTCGAGGAAGACTCGGAAAAGCTTTACCAAGTCCTGACAAATATGACGTGCACCCCTCATCCGGGCCCGCTTGTGATACAAGTCTTGACGCATACAATTGAAGATCTGTTCTCCTAAGAGACTTGAGTACATGCCAGGATAGAACATCGAAATACAGGTCAGAGATGGATGCCGGCAAGGCCAGTACTCTTCACAACAATTCTGATGTTGACTGAACCGTACAGGAAGAGAAACACCATCTGAAAAGCAAGGCTTCGAAAGCGATCTCGAACGCGATCTCGAACGCGATCTCGAACGCGATCCGGAACGCGATTTGAAGAACGACTTAAAAAGCGATCCGAAAAGCGATCGGAAAAATGGATCTGAAAGCGATCCGAAGAGCAATTTGAAAAGCGATTCGAAAATGAATTCGGAATGGATTTGGAAAGCGATAATGAATATGATAAAGCTTCGCTGAAGAGCTGGTCAGATTCTGTTATACACGAGGAGCGGCTGGTCAGGAGCAGCTGGACAGGAGCGGCTGGCTTATATACTGCTTGCAAATTGAACAATGCGTTTGGCAGGGTAAGGGAACCTTGCCAGTGTCCATAACGTGCGGGAGAGAAAAGTATGAGCAAAAAAGTTGTTGTCGCATTAGGCGGCAATGCCATTTTGACGGATGACCCTACAGCAGAAGGTCAGATTCAAGCACTTCGTGAAACATCAGAGAAGCTGGTTCGATTAATCCAGCTCGGCTATGAACTGATCATTACTCATGGCAATGGTCCGCAGGTAGGGAATCTGCTCCTGCAACAAGAGGCAGCTGACTCCAGGTCCAATCCTGCCATGCCGCTCGATACTGCTGTCGCCATGACACAGGGAAGCATGGGTTACTGGTTGCAGAACACATTAGGCGAAGCGATACGGAAGAGCGGTTTGGAGAAGTCCATTGTGACCGTATTAACACAGGTAGTTGTTTCTGAGGACGATCCGGCTTTCCAGAATCCGACAAAACCGATCGGGCCGTTTTTATCAAAGGAGGAAGCAGAAAAAAGAGCTGCCAAATCGGGGGACAGCTATATCGAAGATGCCGGCCGTGGTTATCGTAAGGTAGTTCCTTCACCGAAACCCGTTGCCATTGTCGAAGCGGATACCATCAGAACACTTGCCGACAACGACATCATCACGATCTCCGCCGGCGGCGGCGGCATCCCTGTGGTCAGACGCGAAACGAGATATGAAGGGGTTGAGGCAGTTATTGACAAAGACTTTGCTGCAGCAAAACTTGCCGAAATAGTTAAAGCGGATTATTTGCTCATACTTACCGGCGTAGATCATGCATTTATCAACTTTAACAAGCCGGATCAGGAAGAGCTGGAGCACGTTAGCGTTGATGAACTGAAGCGATATATCGCAGAGAAACAATTTGCCACAGGCAGTATGCTGCCGAAAATTGAAGCTTCCATTTCATTCGTAGAGAGCGTGGAAGGTGGTAAAGCCTTCATCACTTCCCTGGATAACGTGAAGGCCATTGTAGGTAGTGGTCCTGCAACAGTCATAACGAAATGATGCATCATTGGTTGCGCAGTCTTTTTGCTGCTCTATAGAGACCGCTCTTCTGCTTTACCGGTTGAAGGAGCTGCCTGAGAGTCCGTCTACTGCTAATCCAGAAAGTCCAGGATCACACGCCAGGCCTCAAGCAGAGCCTCAAATGACCAGCGCGCGTTGGCCGGTGATGTGCTCGGCAGCTGCCGCGCCGCGACCTCGTGGCCACCGCTGCGGTAATAGCGCCAGGCTGTGGCGCCGTTGCAGAAGACCTGCTGGATTTTTGTCTTTGCGAAGATCGGCCCCAGTTCCGTCGGCACAACCGCACGGATAGAGCTGTCGCTGGAGCCGCTGATTTCGCAGGAGGCGATACTGTCCCAGAGCGCGATCCCGCGCGCGAGCAGGATCCCGCGCGCCCGTTCCGGCTCGGCCGCCCGCAGCGGCGGCGACACCTCCAGCAGCTGCGACATCAAAGGCCAGAAGCGGTTCTGCGGATGACCGTAGAAGAAGCCCGCCTCCCGCGTTTTCACCGACGGAAAACTGCCAAGGATCAGGATGCGGCTGGAAGCATCAAAGAGCGGCGGCAGCGGATGCTCGATGCGCTCCGTCATACCGCGGTTCCGGTCGCCGCCGGCCGTCACGTCGCCGACCCACCCAGCTGCCGGGCGATGCGGCGGTTTGTCGGTACGTCGAGGCCGTGTTTCGCAGCGATCTTAAGCACCGTTCCCGCAAACAGCTCCAGCTCGAGCGGCCGCCCCGCCACCAGATCCTGCCGCATCGACGGACTGCCGTCCGGGTCCAGCGTGTCGATCAGCCCGATCCAGCGGTCGATGTCCGCCGCGTCCAGGGCGACGCCCTCGGCGTTGGCGACGGCACAGGCCTCCTCCATCGCCGCGCGCATGAGCTCGCGGGCCGGCCCCGGCTTCTGCACACAGCCATACGGCCCGTTGAAGCAGGCCGCGGCCTGATTGACCCCGCAGTTGAGCATGAACTTCCCCCAGTACTGCCGCTCCATGTCCGTGAGCCTGGCACCCGGCGTCTCCGTCGCCCGGAACCAGGCCTCAAACTCGGCGAGCGCGGCCTGCAGCTCCGTGTCCTCCAGCTCCCGGCGCCGCAGCCCATAGGTGATGGTACCGAGATTGCTGTAGCTCAGGCGGTAGCCCTCGCGCGTGGCATCCATGCCCTGTGCCGTTGCGGTGAGGACCAGCGCCTCGGGGAAAGCCTGGCGGAGATGGTCCTCGCTCGAGACCCCATTCAGCAGCGAGAGCAGAATCGTGCCAGATCCGACGGCACCCCGGGCATCACGGATGGCCTGGGCCAGGGCACCGGACTTGACTGTGAAAATAACCAGATCGACGGGTCTGACTTCTTCAGGTTTGATGAACGCGAAGTCCACCTCCCGTCCGTTGATCGCCGGACGCCCCTCCCGGAAGCGCCGCTGGCGCTCGTCCGTTGCCAGAAATGCGAAGGACCAGCCTTCGCCCGCAGCCCGCCGGCGTTCGGCGGCGGCCTGCCAGATCTGGCCGAACAGCAGCCCCAGGGCTCCGTGGCCAATGCAGATGACGGACTTGATCATGTGGGTGTCTCCCGTTTTTTCTGCCAGTGTAACGTATCGGGGTGGGCTCGTTCCGTGTCTTCATCGCCTATACTGTTGCCGTGCGGGCGGGCTCCGGGCAGCCGGGGCGTGTGCTTGGGCCGGCGGAGGCTGCTAACAGTGGCCTGGTGGCAGGTTATGGACGGTGGACAGGCTGCTGTCCGGGTATGTGTTACGCGGAGGGGAAGATGAAACTGCTCCTGTTTGATTTGGACGAAACGCTGTTGACCAGCGAAAAGAGTATTTCGCCGCGGACTTTGGCCGCTCTGGCCGCCTGCCGGGCCCGGGGTCTTCTGCTCGGCGTGTCAACGGCCAGAGGGGAGCATAACGTCCAGCCTTGCATGGGCGATTTCCGCCCTGACATTCTGGTTGCCAGCGGTGGCGCCGTAGTGGTGCGTGGTGATGAGAGAATCCATATGGCTGAAATCCCGGCTGCTGAAACGCGCTTTATCATCGACTCCGCGCGCCGGATCTGTGGAGGTGACTGCGGCATTACCGTCGATACAGCAGATGCTCACTATGGCAACTTTGAGATTGAGCCTGAACTTTTGTATATGAACTGGGGAGAGAGCCTCTACTCGGACTTTCGTGATTTCGAGCTGCCGGCTCTGAAGATTTCTGTTGAGCTTCCGGATCCGATGAAAGCCGAGGAGCTTAGAGCACTGCTGCCTCACCTTGATTTCGAGCACTTTTCGGGTGGTAACTGGTATAAATTCACGCAGCAGGGGGCGACCAAGGGACACGCCGTCGATATCGTCTGTGCCGCGCTTGGCATCCTGCCCGGAGAGGTCGTGGCGTTTGGCGACGACTATACCGATATCGGCATGCTGAAACGCTGTGGTATCGGTGTCGCAATGGGTAACGCTATTGAAGAGGTCAAGGCGGCTGCTGACATTGTCATCGGCGGCAACGATGAAGATGGTATCGCTTTGTATCTTGAGAGTTGCTTGCTGTGAAGTGCTGCCCGGGCTGAGGGTTGTCGCGGGCTGAGTAATATCCGCAAAATTTCCGCTCTGGACGGAATTCGGTGCCTGTGGACGGTCTGCTGTTGTCCAGAACGTAAAAATGCACAGAAAACGACTCCGGGTGAGCAAAATTTCCGCTCTGGACGAATTTTGGTACCCCTGGACGGTCTGCGGCTGTCCAGAGCGTAAAAATTGCACAGAAAACGGCTCCGGGTGAGCAAAATTTCCGCTCTGGACGAATTTCGGTGTCCTTGGACGATCCAGAGTACGATACCCAAACACCTGGCCGCAGTCGGACGCGTGCCTTGGACTCCCACTTTCATGCCTGCCACCGCTACCAGCCCGCTCTCACCTGCCTGCTTCTATTAATTCTGTCTAATGTCTGTCTAATGTCCTATACTCAAGATGTGACCAGCAGATCTGGTGACCAGCAGATCCGGTGATCGGCCTATTCGAAGCAAACCGGCAACTTGGCAACCAGCCAACCCTGCAACCAGCCAGTCCGGCGACCAGCCAACCCGGCAACCAGCCAGTCCGGCAACCAGCCAACCCGGCGACCAGCCGATCCGCTGATCAGCAAATCGCACCAAGCAACGGGAACCGCCACGAAGCCACGAGGAGAACCCCCATGAAACAGGCCACCGTCAAAACCCACCGCGATTTCAGCATTTCGGAGATCGATCCCCGCCTCTATGGCTCCTTCATCGAGCATCTCGGCCGGGCGATCTACACCGGCATCTACGAACCAGGCCACCCCACCGCCGATGCCGACGGCTTCCGTGGCGACGTCCTCGACCTCGTCCGCGAGCTCGCCGTCCCCGTCATCCGCTATCCCGGCGGCAACTTCGTCTCCGGCTACAACTGGGAGGACGGCGTCGGTCCCCGCTCCGAGCGTCCCCGCCGCCTGGAGCTCGCCTGGAACGTGACGGAAACCAACGAAATCGGCACCAACGAGTTTGCCACCTGGCTCAAAAAAGCCGGCGCCGAAATGATGATGGCCGTCAACCTCGGCACCCGCGGTCCCGAGGAGGCGCGGCAGTTCATCGAGTACTGCAACCATCCCGGCGGGACACGGCTCAGCGACCTTCGCATAGCCCATGGCTATCCCGAGCCTCACAAGTTCAAGCTCTGGTGCCTCGGCAACGAGATGGACGGCCCCTGGCAGATCGGCCACAAAAACGCCACCGAATACGCCCGCACCGCCCTCGAAACCGCCAAGGTCATGCGCTGGGTCGACCCCTCCATCGAGCTCGTCGTCAGCGGCTCCTCCAACATCGGCATGCCCACCTTCGGCAGCTGGGAGGCGGAGGTCCTCGATCACACCTACGACCACGTCGACTACCTCTCGATGCACCAGTACTACGGCAATCCCGAGGGCGACACGGCAAACTTCCTCGCCCGCACCCTCGACATGGACGCCTTCATCCGCACCCTGATCGCCACCTGTGACTACGTCGGCGGCAAGCGCCGCTCCAGAAAGAAAATCATGCTCAGCTTCGATGAATGGAATGTCTGGTTCCATTCTCATAATGCGAAGCACGAGCCCTGGTCCGTCGCCCCGCCCCAGCTCGAGGATATCTACACGCTTGAGGATGCCCTCCTCGTCGGCTCCATGCTGATCACGCTGCTGCGCCATGCCGACCGCGTCAAGATCGCCTGCCTGGCCCAGCTGGTCAACGTCATCGCCCCGATCATGACGGTGGCCGGCGGCCCCGCCTGGCGCCAGACGATCTACTATCCCTTCCTGCATGCCTCGCGCTTCGGCCGCGGAACGGCCCTCCACGTCATCACCGATTCGCCGAAGTACGACAGCCGCGACTACACGGACGTCCCCTGGCTGGACAGCATCGTCGTCGACAACGGCCCCCTGGCAGACAGCGACGGACGGGAGCTCACGATCTTTGCCGTCAATCGCGGTGAAGAGGCTCTGCTCACGTACTACGAGCTGAACGGCTACGACCAGCTCACGGTCGACGACCATATCCTGTTGACCGGGGCTGACATGCGTGCGGCGAACGGACCGGAGCGGCCGGATCACGTGCGGCCAACGAAAGGCAGCGGGGCTACCATTGGCGAGCGCGGCGTCACAATCGAGATGCCGGCCCGCTCCTGGCAGGTCCTGCGGCTACGCTCATCAGTCACACCAGAGTAGACGCGCGGCTACGCACAGCAGTCACGCCAGAGTAGACGCGCGGCTACGCACAGCAGTCGCACCAGAGTAGACGCGGGCTACGCACAGCAGTCACACCGGAGTAGACGTGGGCCACGAACAGGAGTCAAATCATGAAGAAAAAACCAAATCTCGTAATCATCATGGCGGATCAGCTCAGGTACGATTGCGTCAACGAACGCTACATGCCCACCGTGAGCCGCCTGTTTGCCGACGGCGTGCACTTTCCCCGCGCCTACTGCAATTCGCCCCTCTGCGCACCGTCGCGCGGAGCCTTTTTCACCGGCCTTTACCCCAACAACAACGGCCTCCTGATCAACCCCTGGGAGCCGACCGACAGATCCGCCGGCGCCGTAAAAGCCGGTCTGCCCAACCTCTACACACTGCTGGAAAACGACTGGGACAGCTGGCACTGCGGCAAACAGCATCTCTATACGGAAGATCGCTTCGACCTCCAGCCCGACAGTAAGACCACATGGACCCATACGCAGGACGACTACCAGAAGGACCTGGAGGACCGGCAGGTCAGAGCGCCCGGCGGCGTAGCTTTTCGCGGCATCGTCCCTGAGATGGCCCAGGGCGGGATCACACGCGCGCGGATCTACTCCATGCCCCACACGGGTGTCTATTCCGAAGGCCTGGAGAATTACTTTGATCGCTATTTTTTACGCGGTGCGAAGAAAGCCATCCGCGAGCACGACGGCCGTCGACCGCTGCTTCTGAACATGATGGCGCTGGCCCCGCATCCCCCCTTCGATGTCCCGGAGCCCTACGCCTCCATGTTCCAGGATGACGAGCTCGTCCTGCCGGAGAATGTCGGGGTCTGGTCACCGCAGCAGTCGCCGCTGCAGCTCTACAGCCTGACGGGAGCCGGCGGTGTCCGCTACAGCAGAAGCGACTGGCAGAAGATCTGGCCCAGCTATCTGGGACTCGTCCGCCTGCTGGACGACGTGGTCAAGGAGATCGTGGACGAACTGATCGCCACTTCCATGTTCGAAGACACGCTCTTTGTGTTCACCTCTGACCATGGCGAGATGCTCGGCTCACACCGTCTCTGGCAGAAATTCTGCCATTACGAGGAATCGGTACGGGTGCCCATGATGCTGAAGTTCCCCGACTGGATGGACATCAAGCCGCAGGTCATTGCCCAAGCCTACCAGCATGTGGATTTTCTGCCGACGCTGCTGGATCTTCTGGACCTGCCCCATGAACTCAGGCTTGACGGCCGCTCCTGGGCTACGGCAATCCAAAACGCCACGCCCCCGACTGCCACACCCCCGACTGCCACGACTCCGCCCACCACGACCCCACCCGTACCAGACAGCCCGATCTTCATCCAGTTCGATGGGAACGGGGCGCTCGGGAACTTTGGCCGCGCGGTCATTGACGGCCAGTTCAAGCTGATCGTGGATCTGTTCCAGAACGAATTCTTCCTCGAGCTCTACAATCTGCAGGACGACCCCCAGGAAATGAACAACCTGGCCTTCGATCCCAATTACGACGAACTGCTGCATTCGCTCCTCGCCATGCTCAGGCAGCACATGAATAAGACGCAGGACAGCCAGCACATTCCGCCAGATGCCCTGGATCTCTTCCGATCCAGATATCGGCCTTATATGATAGGAATTAATGGAGAGGAGTATTTCGCCAGAGCCTGAAGTGCCGTCATGCCGCCATGAGCCGTCAACACCAATAACCCAGGCTTTTCGTTCATCCGTAAGGCCAATTCTGGAAGGCAGGTAGATTCGTATGAATATCTTCTACGGAGATGTCCACAATCACTGCGCGATCAGCTATGGCTTCGGCAACCTTGACCGGGCACTGGAAATAGCCCGGAGCCATCTCGACTTTGTCGCCGTCACCGGGCATGCCCTGTGGCCGGATATGTATGAGTCCAATCCCGACACGGCCTTCATTGTCGGCTTTCACCGGGAAGGCTTTCGCAAGCTGCGTGCGCATTGGTCGGAGATTAATGCGAAGATCGAAGCAGCCAACCGTGGCTCTCTGGTCACGCTGTTCAGCTATGAGATGCACTCACGCGCCTACGGGGACTATCACTTTATCAGCCCCAATCCCGCCATGCCGCTGCTGGAAGCCGCCTCGCCGGGGGATGTCGTCGCCGCCCTCCGCGCCGCAGGGGTCGAAGCCATCGCGATCCCCCACCACATCGGCTATGTCAGCGACTACCGCGGCATCAACTGGTCACAGTTTGACGCCCGCCTGTCGCCTTTTGTTGAAGTCTACTCCAAGCATGGCTGCTCCATGCACGAAACCAGCCCCTGGCCCTACTACCACGACATGGGGCCGCGCGTGAGCCAGAACCTGGCCGCGGCGGGGCTGGCCGCCGGACACCGCTTCAGCTTCGCCGCCTCCTCCGACCACCATGCCGGCTATCCCGGCTCCTACGGCGACGGCCTGCTCGCCCTCTATGCCGACGAGCTGTCACGCCCCGCCATCTGGCAGGCGCTCGCCCAGGGTCACGGCTATGCCCTGACCGGTGACCGCATCCGCGCCCACTTCACTGTCAGCCAGGGGGCCGAGGCGCCAGCGCCTGACGCCGACTTCCGCGGCACTGTCCTGCCCGGCTCGACTGTGCGGGCGAGCGGTGCTCCCCTGCACATCCGCTATGCTGTCGAAGGCCTCTACCCGCTGGACCGCATCCTCGTCTACCGCAACGGCGCCGTCCTCAACAGCTACGATGCCTGGGCCGTGGCGCCGCCTGCCGAGCCGGAGGAGACCTGTCTGCTGCGCCTTGAGCTCGGCTGGGGTGACGACCGTCGCCATCTCTATCGCTGGGAGGGTGAGATGGAGCTGCGTCATGCGAAGTTCGAGCGCGTGACACCGTGCTTCCGCGGCCTCAGTGTCGTGAGCCCGACTTCTGTTCCGGAGGGTATGAGCCACAATAACGCGAACGAGATCACTAACCGCATTGAGGAGCTGCAGGAGAACTATGTGCGTTTTACCTGTGAGACGGTAGCCAACAACTCGACCCTGCATCCGCAGACGGTGGCGCTGGTGCTGAAAATCAGCGGTGATCCCGGGCGGGCGGTGCTGCGGCTGCAGCTGAACGGGCGGGAGGAGAACTTCGCATTAAGTGAACTGCTCAATGGTGCCCGAGCCGACCATGTGAAGCCCTGGCATTCTCAGGCCTGGCGCCTGCATCAGGCCTTCCCGCTGTCGCTGTGCTCCGGGGCCAGGACCATTACTGTCCCGGAGGGAGCCCGGCCCGGCGATTACTATCACCTTGAAGTGAGCCAGCGGAATGGGTCTATGGCCTTCGTGTCGCCGATTTTCTTCGACGCTGAGTGACGGCTGTGGAAATACGAAGATTTGAAGAAAAGGATGCAGAAGAAGTCTCAGCACTGATCGTTTACACGCTTAGAACTTCAAACAGTAAGGACTATTCAAGCGAATACATAGAGAACGAAGTCAAGGCCCTGCAGCCTGCCGATATTCTGCGGCGGGCAGCCTGGATGCATCTTTATGTGGCATGCGTTGAAGGGAGAATCGTAGGCTGCGGGGGCATCGGCTCGTACTGGGGCAGGGCAGACGAAAGCAGTTTGTTTACGATCTTTGTGCTGCCTGAATATCAGGGGCAGGGAATTGGGAGAGTGATTGTCGAAACGCTGGAAGAGGATGAGTACTTTCTGCGGGCCGTGAGAATTGAAGTCCCTGCATCCATTACGGCGACACCTTTTTATCTGAAGATGGGCTACGGCTACAAGCATGGTGTTTCCGAGCCGGATGACGAAGGCCTGCTGCGCCTGGAGAAGTTCCGCCAGCATGTCAGCGATGACCAGGCCGACTGATCCGATCGGGTGGCTGCCGTGTGGACGGTATGCAGGGCCGCAGCTACGGCAGATGGAGGAGAAGGAAGTCTGTTGACTGCAGATGAAGTGCGGATTCGGCCGGCCCGGGTCCTTGAATACCCACTTCTCAAGCACTTTCTGTATGAAGCGATCTTCGTGCCGGAGGGTGCGACGCCGCCGGCCCGCAGCATTGTTGAGCACCCTCTTTTGCGGGTTTATTACGAGGGCTTCGGTGCCAAGGCGGATGACCACTGTCTGGTGGCTGTTCTCCGGGAGGAGGTTGTCGGCATGGTCTGGGTCAGAATCATGGACGATTATGGGCATGTAGATGCCGAAACACCGTCGCTGTCCATTGCGGTGCTGCCCGGTTACCGTGGCAGCAGGATTGGTACCCGCCTGCTGTTGGCCATGCACGAACATCTGAGTGACTGCGGCTATCGGCAGACTTCGCTGTCGGTGCAGAAGCTGAATCCTGCGCTGCACCTCTATCGCCGTCTGGGGTATGCTGTACTCTGGGAGAACGAAACGGACCTCGTCATGGTGCGGCGGCTGCAGGCAGAGGAGGAACAACGATGAACATTCAGATCTTTGGTACGGGAAAGTGTTTTGATACAAAAAAGGCGATCCGCTACTTTAAGGAGCGCCGCATCCCGTATCAGCTGATCGATCTGCGCCAGAAGGGGCTCAGCAAAGGCGAATTCAACAGTGTCAGGCAGGCCGTTGGCGGCCTTGGCCGGCTGATCGATCCGGACTGTAAGGATCAGGATGCCCTGGCACTGGTGCAGTACAGTTCTCCGGGGCTGCGGGATGAGAAAGTGCTTGAGAATCAGCAGGTGCTGCGGACGCCCATTGTCCGCAACGGGCGCCAGGCAACCGTGGGCTATGAGCCGGATATCTGGAGCACATGGGAGTGAGGCCAGCCTTCTGCAGGACACAGGAAGCATATACTGGAATTTATATACTATATTTGGGTTCGGAAACCCACTCCCTCTAGGCGGGTGGGTAATTGACAGCGGAGGTAAGTCATGAGAGTAGTTGTCTGTCCCAGTCCGGAAGATCTGGGTGTAGCGGTGGCCCGGCATGCGGCGCGGATTTTGCGTAAAGCAATCGCAGAGCATGGCAGTGCGTCACTGGTACTGTCGACCGGGCGCTCACAGTTTGAGACGCTGGAGGCTCTGGTTCAGGAAGATATCGACTGGTCGGCCGTGGAGTGCTACCACCTGGACGAGTATGTCGATCTGCCCCCTGATCACCCGGCGAGTTTCCGCCGCTATCTGCACGAGCGCCTGCTGAGCTATGTAAGTCCCAGGGCCTTTCATTTTGTGACCGGCGATGAAGAGAACCGGATTGCCCTGTCACAGCAGATCCGGGAGCGGCGCCTTGACCTTGGGCTTATCGGTATCGGAGAGAATGCCCATATCGCCTTTAACGACCCGCCGGCTGACTTTGAGACCACCGAGCCCTTCATCAATGTCGAACTGGACGAGGCCTGCCGGCAGCAGCAGTTCTCAGAAGGCTGGTTTGAGAGCTTCGATCTGGTCCCGCGGCGGGCGGTTACCATGACGGTCCATCAGATTATGCAGTGCCGTACCATTTTGCAGGCTGTGCCTTTTTCTGCGAAAGCGGACGCGGTGGCCGCCGTACTTGGCGGTGAGATCTCTCCCTGGAGGCCGGCCAGCGTGCTGCGGCGTCATCCGGATGTCCATCTCTACGTCGACACGGATTCGTTTGCCAAAGTCGATCCGAAGACTCTGCGTCTGGAGGAGTGAAGCTGAGACGGTGATCGACGCGCTGCCGGGGAACAGGTGTCAGAGGAAAGAAAACGAATTCAAAAAGCAGCTGGCGGGCGGCGGCGGGGCAGGGGAGCCTGCGTCCGGGGAGAAACGAAGCAGAAGCTGATTCGGCAATATAGGGGAGGAGATGGTGGATTTGACTTCCCTGATATTGGAGGGTGCCTTTTCTGCCTCCGCGATCTTTTGCATGTGTTGAACTTCTTGTTCTCAGCCGAATAGTTGAATCACTCGGGGTGCCGGGCAGGGAGCTAAGTGTTTGCTGTGATGAAAGACGAATTTCGTCTGAAAGGAAGATTTTGCCATGAAACTCGTTTATCGTTTTGAGCCGGACAGGGCTGCCCGCGCACATGAGGATACAATCCTGGCGGCGCCGGTGATCGAGGGGGAGATGCATGAACCTTTCGACCATGCCTGGGGCTATCTTAGCGGACCGGGAGAGATGGAACGCCATGCCCACCCAACTTATGAGGTATACCTCGTGGTGGCGGGCGCGGGATTTGTTGAGGTGGACGGTGAGCGCCAGGCAGTCGGGGTCGGCGATGTGATCAATATTCCGCCAAATGCACTGCACACGATGATCAACGAGAGTGATGCGCCCTTTCAATGGGCGGCATTTTGGTGGTCGGCCTGAGCACGGCAGTGGTTGGCCTGGGGCGGGTTTTGGGTTGGTTGCACAGCTTAAAGACCGCGCACCCAGGCATCTTCAAATCAACTTGTTGGGCAGTGTCAGCTTTAGGTGATACAACTCGACCTTTCCTCATTTTGTAGAGCAGGTTGTGATGTCAACTTTGTATTGTGCTATCGCGATAAGTGAACACAACACCGCATGTTCCATGTGACTTGTCCAGCTATGCTTGTCGCTCACCTAAATCCAGGAGCGGCTAAACAACTGGAGGTATATCCTACATCCTGATCTTACGGGTGCCACCGCAAGTGTCGCCCGCACGACTGCTTTCTATTGATTCGTTTGCCGCCGCTTCGTGATTAATGAATGAAAAAGAGAAAGCGGCGGTGCAGACCGCCGGTTGGAGTTAATGGCTGTGGCCAATTTTTCCGCTCCTGCCCGGATTTCGGGGCACCAGCGCAATTTTTGACCACCTGTGGCCAGAAATCGAGGTTTGTGCCCCGTTTCCCGGGCACAA
>JASGUW010000117.1 GCA_030055235.1 Bacillota bacterium | reverse complement strand
AGGAACAGCCGGCAAAGCTTCGTGAAGTACTGGCGCCCATGGTTGGCGTCTTTTACCGTGCTCCTTCGCCGGGGGCCGACCCGTATGTGGAAGTGGGCTCATTTGTGGAAAAGGGCCAGACTCTCTGCATCATCGAAGCAATGAAGCTGATGAACGAGATCGAGTCAGAATACCGCGGCCAAGTTGTGGAGATTCTGGTGGAAAACGGGCAGCCGGTGGAGTACGGCCAGCCCTTGTTCCTGATTGAGCCGGCGGAATAGAGGGTGACTGCATGTTTAAGAAAGTTTTGATTGCCAATCGCGGTGAAATCGCCCTCAGGGTGATCCGTGCCTGCCGTGAACTGGGCATCCGGACGGTGGCGATCTACTCGGATGCAGACCGCGGCTCGCTGCATGTCAAATATGCCGACGAGGCGGTTTGCGTCGGCCCGGCCGCATCCCAATCCAGCTACCTGCATATCCCTAACATCATTTCTGCAGCGGTATTGAGCGGAGCCGACGCCATTCATCCCGGGTACGGGTATCTGGCTGAACGGGCGGATTTTGCCGAGATCTGCGAAGATTACGGCTTGGTGTGGATTGGGCCCACTGCGGCCCAAATTGAGAAGATGGGCGACAAATCACAGGCCAAGGCCATTATGAAAGCGGCCGGCGTCCCAGTGATTCCAGGCAGCGACGGGCCTGTGGCCAATGAGGATCACCTGGCCGCCCTTGCGAAACAAGTCGGCTACCCGCTGATGATCAAAGCTGTCGCCGGCGGCGGCGGGAAAGGGATGCGCATCATCCACAGCGAGGACGAGCTCTTGAAAGGGTACCGCCTTGCCCGGGCGGAAGCTGGGGCAGCATTCGGCAGTGACCAGGTCTATGTGGAGAAATACATCGCCAACCCTCGGCATATTGAGATTCAGCTGTTGGGAGATCAATACGGAAATGTGGTGCATTTCGGCGAACGGGAGTGCTCGCTGCAGCGGCGCCACCAGAAGATCATCGAGGAGTGTCCGTCGCCGGCAGTCACACCCGCCCTCAGGAAGGAGATGGGCAGGGCTGCCGTGAAGGGTGTCAAGGCGGTGAAGTACATCAATGCCGGTACGATTGAGTTTTTGCTTGATGAGAACCGAAACTTCTATTTCTTGGAGATGAACACCCGCATTCAGGTGGAGCATCCTGTTACAGAGATGGTTTACGGCATTGATTTGGTCAAAGCTCAGATTCAAATAGCCGCAGGCGCCGAGTTGGAATATAATCAAAAGGGGATCGTCCCCTCGGCGCACGCCATTGAGTGCCGGTTGAATGCTGAAGATCCCGAGAATGACTTTATGCCGTCTCCAGGGGTCATTACGAAAATTCATGTCCCCGGCGGCCACGGGATTCGCTGGGACAGCCATGTTTATCAGGGGTATGAAATATCGCCATATTATGATTCCATGTTTGGCAAACTAATCGCATGGGGAGGCGACCGGGACGAGGCTGTCGATCGGATGCTGGGGGCGCTGGCGGAGATTGAGATTGAGGGGATCAAGCACAACGTCGGCTTCCACAAACGGGTCTTAAACGACCTGCGGTTCCGAGCCGGGGACTACAGCACCCATTTTCTGGAGCAGTTGGCACGGAAGCCGGAACCGCTGGGGAAATTGTCAAATATTAGGTGATTTGTTATAATATCACTGTGAGGAGGTGCCGATCATGGCAGAAGAGGAACGGACCAGTCTAGGAGAACTCAAAATCGCCAATGAAGTAGTGGGCATCATCGCCGGCCTGGCCGCCACTGAAGTAGAGGGAGTAGCCGGGATGAGCGGCGGCATAGCCGGCGGCATAGCGGAAATGCTTGGTAGAAAGAACCTTTCCAAGGGAGTCAAGGTTGAAGTAGGCGAGCATGAAGCGGCAGTGGACCTGTTTATAATTGTCAATTACGGGATATCAATTCCCGAGGTGGCCAGGAACATCCAAAACAATGTCAAGCAGGCGATTGAGGGCATGACAGGGCTTGATGTTGTGGAAGTGAACATTCATGTGTTGGGCGTACACTTTCCGCAGCCTGTTCAAGAAGAGCAGCCTGGGGATGCGCCGCCCGCCCGGGTGAAGTAGATGGCTGTGCTTGATCGAATCATTCTATCTGTTGTCATTGTAGTTTTGCTCGTCATGGGTGTCTTGGCTGCCGCGACCACCTTTGGAAACAATATGCTGCTTGATTGGTTGATCAGGATCCAGACAGTGAAGCTGGACGGGTTCCTGCTGGTGCTGATCATGTTGTTGCTGGCCCTTTATCTTGTGCTGATGCTGGTCAATGAACTGAAAACCGACAAACGGGCCATCGTCAGCCAAACACCTCTCGGTGATGTGCGGATCAACATTCAGACTATCTCCGGGTTGGTCTATCAGGCTGTGCGGGCCATAGAAGGGGTCAAGGACGCCAAAGTCAGTATCGGTGATGTCCAGCCCTTACAGCTCAATCTAAAGCTGCAGCTGCTGCCGGATTATCAAATCCCGCAGCTGGCGGAAACTGTTCAGGCGAGCATCCGCGATTATCTGCAGCAGATAGTCGGCATCGAGGTTGCACAAGTGAACGTGACAGTGTTTGGGGTCCTGTCCTCACAGGAGCCCAAGACAAGTTAGCCGCAGCCGGTATGGAGGTGCATGGGCTTGAGCAGGCGCCTTGCGCGCAGGAAAGCGCTGCAGCTGTTGTATCAGATCGATTTGACGCAGTCATCGCCGGATGAAGCATGGAACCAGTCGAATCTAAAAGAAGGCCTGTCGGCTTCAGCTCAAGAGTTCGCCTACAGTCTGGTTGCGGGTGTGCGGCGGCATGTCGAGGAAATCGACGGTTTGATAGCGGGATTCGCCAAGGACTGGACCATCGAACGGATGTCTTATATTGACCGCAATATTTTGAGGTTGGCTGTCTATGAACTGAAGTATATGCCGGACACACCCACCAAGGTAGCGGTAAACGAAGCAGTGGAGCTGGCCAAGGATTTCAGCGACGTTCAGGCATCCAAGTTCATCAACGGTGTGTTGGGCACAGTAGTAGATCATTTAGGCAGGAATCCACATGAGTGAAGCATATTTTCTGGGAATAGACACCAGCAACTATACAACA
>JASGUW010000116.1 GCA_030055235.1 Bacillota bacterium | reverse complement strand
ATCCCAGTAGGACTTGGACTCGTAGGCATAGGTAATGCCGCAACGCTTGTCGTGTTGATAAACGATCGCCATAGAGAGCCTCCTTTCGTTAGGACTCATTATAAGTCATAAGGCACTTAAATGCAAGAAAAAAGAGGCCAAAACCCGATGATTATTGCACAAGGTTTTGGCCTGTAAACTGGGCATTTGTAGAGAAAAAGAAGGTGTAGAAAAGAGAAAAAGAAGATGTAGAAAAGGGAGAGGATCGAGCAAGATGGAGGTGCTGGAACTACTCAGCTACCCCTGTGAACAGTAACCCTTTCCGAGTATGCCCCCGAGCGTATTCTGCATGCGTTCTCCCAGCAGCCGCGCCTGGTCGTCCATGTGCTTGCCGGCCTTTTTCAGAATTCGTTCAGCTGTGCGGGCCGCATTTTCCTGTTTCAGGTCTTCTTCGCCCAGAACCTCCTCTTCAACAATGTTCAGGGCCCCTTCCTCCAGCGTCGACCAGAATGCGTTGATCTCGGGCAGTACATCCAGATAGGCTTTTTGCGAAGCCAGCGACAGCCGCTCGAATTCCTGGTCGCGCTCTTCCCGCAGCGTGGCAATCTGCTGGCGGGCTTCTTCCTCTCGGGCTGCAAACTCCTGGGCGCTCATGGCCAGCGCCCCCTTGCGCATTTCGATGTTTCTCAGGATCTCCGCCGCACTGGAAAGCGCCTTGTTCGCCTGGATCTGCAGGGCAATCGCACCGCGGTCCTCGCTCAGGAAGCGTTCGAGTTCCGCCTCAAACGCCGGAAAACGGCTTTTGGCCAGCAGTTCCCCGTCATTCTTGAGCTTGGCCTTCAGCGCCTGCTTGGCTGACAGACCATAGACCTTGGCCGTCCCGATCTTTCTGCGGTAGCGCTCAAATTCAGGCGAATCTTCTCCCATGACCGCCTTCGCCCGGTCAATGACATAGCGGTCGATACGCTCCCTGATATTCTCGAGCACCCGGTCCGCATCCTCCGGCGACAGCCGGTCAATCCCGGTGACCACAAAGAGCACCCGTCCCATGTCACTGGTGAGCAGCTTGTTCTCCAGAAAATCCCGTTCATACTCGGAAAACGGCGACTGGGCCATGATGACGAAGAGGGCGGCATCGATCTGCGGGACGACGGACAGCGTGACCTCCGCCATCGTAGCGTCATCGTTCAGACCCGGCGTATCGATAATGTCGACATTGTTCTTACAGTAGCTGACCGGGTAATGGACAATCGCCTGGCGCACGGTCTGGGCCATCTGCTCGGATTCTTCCGTCAGCTTGGTGACGTAGTCCGGGATTTCTTCAATCCCAATCTCCTCAACGCGTCCGTCCTTGAACTCAATCTCGGCATAGGGCCTGAGATCGTAGGTGATGCGGTTGATAACCGCCGTGGCCGGCATCGCGTCGGAGGGCAGAATATCCTCTCCCAGGAGGGCGTTGATCAGGGTGCTTTTGCCTCTTTTAAACTCCCCGATCACGGCGATATCAAAAGAGTCGCCAATACTCCTGTCAAGAATGTCCCCGATAGAGGCGGACAGGTCGTCCAGCTGGTACGCCGCGCTCATTTCCTTCAGTGCGTTCAGATCATCCCGCAGCTCTGCCGTTCGCTGGCGGTAGTCAGAAAAGCCTTTTAACGTAAACTCTTCCATGCAAGCCTCCTTACACTCATGCATAGTCTCTATTGTTGAATCAGCCTCTGGAGATATTCGATCGCCTTATCCCGGTCGGGGATCTGCATGTAACCAAAACCGAACTTGTAACTTTTTCCCTGCCTGGTCCTGATTTCCAGTCCCGTGTTCGTCATTCCCAATATGCTGCAGTCGAACACGTACTGAATGCTGGAAACGGGGATCGTTGCGCCGATGTTCAGGAGCTTGATGCTGGGGACAAAGGTCACTTCCGTCTTCGTGACCGTCAGTTTCCCGGGCATCGACGTGGGGCCGTATATCATGGTGACGGTAAAGCTGCCAAAGAAATCGGGTACCTCGTTCTGCCTGACCCCGGGAAACGCGACAGCACGGGCCGGCTCAGGAGCCTGACCCCAGGTACCAACAGGAGCCGGGCCCCAGGTACCGGCAGGCGCCGGACCCCAGGCAGCGGCAGGCGGGGCGGGAGCCGCTTGGACGGGAGGGGTCTGGGCCACAACTATATTCTCAGCAGTCTGGTCCCACACATCACCGTCGTTGCTATAAGGCGTTTTCCATTCGTGTGCACAGGACGTGCAGTAGACCAGGTTCTGATCCACCATGGCCCCACAGCGGGGGCAGGACGGACCGGGCATGGCCGGAGGTGCCCCTGACAGCTCCATCCCTGCCGCTGGAAAAACGGCTTCCGTTTCTTCCCGGGCCAGCGGTGTACCGCAGACCGGACAGAAGCTCCCCTTTTCCGTCAACTTCGCTCCACATTGGACACAAAAAGCCATTCGAGCCTCCTACACAAGCGGCTGTGCCTGCTGCACTTCGGAGTGTTCCTCTGCGATTCTC
Source organism: Bacillota bacterium (assembly GCA_030055235.1). Classification (GTDB taxonomy): domain Bacteria; phylum Bacillota; class Clostridia; order Saccharofermentanales; family Fastidiosipilaceae; genus JAEZYR01. Next base: position 10,904 of record JASGUW010000116.1, on the reverse strand, counting down.
CGGAGAATTGAGTCACACTGGGCGAGGAGCTTTTTTCTTTCCGCCTGCTCTTTCGACCGTTTTTCCGCGGCGGCAGCAGCCTGTTCTTCGGTCTGCCGCATGTCTTTGTCCAGGGCATCAACAAGCCACGCAGCCAGCACATGGTCGGATTTCGAACCGGCTGCTTCGATCACGGACAGGCGCATGCGGCGGGCCGCTTCCTGATAAAAGCGCCACATGCCAAGCACCAGGTTGCTGATACCCATCCGCATGGCAAATACAGAATCTCTTCTCCCCAGCTCCGCGCTCTGCCGCTGGATCAGGCGCTCTCCGACAGCGAGCGCCTCTTTGGCCGCCGCCTCTCTTTTCTGTGCCAGTGCCGCCATGAGATCCTGGATCCAGTCGGCTGCGGCACCTTCCAGTTCCGGCGCTCCCAGCGCACTGATCAGCTCCGTCGCCCGTTTCCGGAAAGGCTCGTCAAGGGACTGGTAGAGCGCCACGACCGCCCCCATCGTCTGCCGCAGCTCAGCAGTGATGTTTCCCGCAAGCGCTGCCAGTCCCTGTGCGGCCTGCAGCTCTACCAGCACCTGCTCCCTTCCGATTTTGGGAGTAATCAGGCCGCTGACCTGATAGGCAATCTGCTGCAGCTGCCGGTCGGTGAAGCCAGCCGCGGCCTGGCGATAGCCTTCGATCTGCTCTTTCCGCGCGGTCAGCTGCTCCCTTTCGCGTTCCAGTGCCTGCTCTTCTTTTTCAACGTTTTCAGACATCCGAACAAGCACATCCCTGGCGGTCTGGGCACCTTTTTCAAACATATGCACCATCTGCCAGGACGTCAGCAGCTTAAAAAGTTCTTCCTTGAAGTAGACGAAACGACTTTCTTTCAGACGTTCATTGTCATTGGCTGCGAAGGCGTCCAGAGCTTTCCTGGCGGATACGCCATAGATCGCCATTTCATCCAGAATGCGATGCGCTTTCGCCATGAGCCATTCGTCGGATCCGTGCTCCTCCTTCACCGTTTTCATCGTCATCGACTGGATGCGTCGGCGAATTCCCGCGAACACGCGATCGTATTCGTCCTCATCAATCTGGTCGATGAAGGTGACGACAAAGCAGACGGTGCTGATCCCCCTGTGGGCGATAAGTTTGGAAACAAAATGGCGTTCGGTTTCGCTGAACGGTGAAAGCGCTGATACCGTCACGATGGCTGCATCGATGTTGTCCAGCATGTTCAGCGTAATGGCAGTCATGGTCTCGTCGTCATCCAGACCCGGTGTGTCGATAATATCTACGTGATTCTGGCAGAGTACCGCCGGGTAATAGACGATCGCTTCCTTGACCTTCTCCGCCATCTTTTCATGCTCTGTGCTGATCTTGGTGACATATTTAACGAGTTCGCCAATCTCATCGAGTGTTTCCGTATGGCCGTCTCTGTACAGAATCGTTGCCCTGGGTTCGGTGCCATAGGTAATCCGATTGACGGTGGCTGTCGTTGGTGTTACATCCGCAGGGAGAACAGGCAGCCCCAGGAGTGCATTGATCAGGCTGGATTTTCCCCGGCGGAATTCACCCACCACGGCAACGTTGTAGCGCTTGCTTTTGATCTGCTCCAGGCGACGATCGATCTCGTCACGTTCTTCCTCTTGAGCTGCCGTATCTTCCAGCAGGTCACGGATCTGAAGCAGTACGCCGTATAGTTCGAATTCAAGGGACTTATAGTCGATACTCATAGCCTCATCCCTTCCCCGGCAGAAGGATTCCCATCTTTCATGTGACCCTGAGAACGCCGGTCAGACACAGTTGTATTTCCTCAGCACGTCCTCAAAGTTCTGAAACATGTCATCCAGGATTTCCTGATGTGCCGGGACACTCTGCCGGGCGTCGGCGATCTCGATCCGCACACAGGTCCCGCCCGGGGATTCCCACAGCTCAATGCTGCAGTTACAGGCCTCCTGTTCTGTCTTCACAATCAGATTGGCATGGTATGAATTCGAATAGAGCAGCGTTAACTTGCCGCTGGAATCCACCATGTCATACAGCGCACTTAAAGCGAGCAGCTTGCTTGTGGAATAGGTGCGTTCCTGTGCCGTCATGTGTTCATCTCCCCGACCATCAGCGTCCGTCCACCAGAAAATCGCTGTTTCCGTAATTGGAATCTAAGCCGAAAAGCACGCAAAAACCTACTGTAGAACCCTACAGGTTTTGCTGCAGGTGGCTAAAACGGCCTTATTTTGCCGTTTGAAATATATGGCGACCGGCAGCGCAGGCTCGGGTACCCCGGATGCGCAGCAATATAGGGACACGTCAGGAATGACAGGGCGTAAAAAGCATGTCAAGGGAATGCCTGACATGAAAAAACAATAGGCTGACTCCGGGTGGTCAATACGAAGAGAAACCCAAAAATGATTTGGATATCAGCTCATCTTAACTACGAAAGGAACGCCAAGACCGGGGCAGCAGTATCTGGATCACCCTAATCCTGCCTGTTCAGGAAAACCTTTCTTTCAGGAAACATGCTTATTCAGGGAATCCTGCCTGTTCAGGGAATCATGCCTGTCCAGAAATCCTGCCTGATCCCCAGACGCCCAGGTCAAGACGCCAAAGTCAAGACGCCAAGGTCAAGACGCCAAAGCAAAGGCACCGTAGGTCAATGCACCAAATTCAACACACCGTAGTCAAGCCACCAAAGCACAGGTCACGCAAACAACAGCCCTGCTTCAAGTATTTGATGAAGCACAAAAGCAAACCCATCTCTACACATTTGTTGTCCACCCACAGTGCCCGGACAACATGCCTGCCCGGCTGATCCGCAACCTGATACACAAACGAAAAATAATGATTTCATCCTGATAGAAGTCATCAAGCGCGGCTACGGATGCGCTAAAATGCTTCAAAAAACAGATCACGTTCAACAGAGCATATGGAACGGGGATGAGAGCATGCGAACATTTCACTTCGCGCGAACCAAGCAGCCGCTGCCTGAAGAAGCTTCGTCTCCGACAGACAGAAACTTGCCGGATAAAAAGGAACTCCGGCTGCAGTGGCTTCTTCTGGTCTTTGCTTTCATCTGGTTTTTCTGCAACGCATATAACTTCGACGATATTCTATTTGCCGGACATGCTCCCGCCTGGTTTTTCCTTCTCCTTGTCGTTTCCATGGTGCTTTTCGAAAGCCTCTTTCACAGACGCCCACAGCTGGCTGTTCCCGTCACGCGCCTGATGGCGATTGGCGGCGCCGTCATCACCATGCTCATGCCCCTGTTTCCCGCCATCGTATTTTCGGCACTTTATATTTTGACGGCTGCTTTCATGGCGCCGCTGCTCATCATGCGGATTCATGGCGTCCTGAGCATTGCACCCCAGAAACAGTGTTTTCGCTGCTACACCTCCGCCATCGCCGTTACCATCATCCTCCACACATTCTGGGTGATCCTGCCCCTGCCGGCGCCCGTGCGCTTCACTCTGATCGCCATCCCCGGGCTCCTGGCCTCGCGGCGGCTTCCCGGCTATTCTCCCGTTGAAGGACAGCGGCGCTCAGGATTCAAGGAAGCGGTTCCCGGAAGAATGTGGCTCCCCCTCGTACTTTTCACGCTGCTCATCAACCTTGTTTCGCTGGCTTCAGCCATTGTCAACACCAACTATTCCATGCCGGCCCAACAGGAAAACATCGTGATCGTATGGCTGCTCGCCCGCCTCCTCCCCGCCTTCGGCTTCATGATCTACGCCTGGGCTGCGGATCACGACCGGGCCAGAACCGCGCTGATCCTGGCCATCTCCTTCTTTCTCGCCGGGACCTGGATCAGCTTTGTGTACCCCTCTGAATCACTGTGGATTCCGCTGCTTATCGCCGACGGGATCGGCGGTTCCTTCGCGGAATACCACGTGCTCACGCTCCCTCTCTACCTGCTGCCCTATACCCGGCGGCCGCTTTTTATCGGCAGTCTGGGCTTCATGATGAATTTCCTGAGCGCTGCCATTGGCTGGCCGATCGACGTCTGGTTTCCTCAGTGGCTGGTAACGGAAAACAACGGCATCATGTTCTTTGTCATCCTCTTCCTGCTCTGCATCGCCACCATGCTGGTCATCTTCTGGCAGATGAATCTTTCCGGCGAATGGAAGGAATCCGCGCGCTTTCAAAAGGAACTCGCGCTCAAGCAGGCAGAAAGTGTCGAAACAAAGTCCACAGCGACGGTCGACATCGAGCAGTTTGGCTTGACCAAACGGGAGAAGGAGATTTTTGATCTGATCCTGGAAGGCCTGTCGGCTGCGGAGATGGCCAAATGCCTCTTTATCACAGAGCGTACGGTTCGCTTTCACATGACCAATATCTATCAGAAGACCCAAACCAAATCCCGGATGGAGCTGCTCGCCAAACTAATCCCACGCACTTAGAGCGCAGATCTGCGGCATCGGTATCATGCAATGGTTTTTTTGCGAAACCCGCATCCGTTTCCCGTGCCAAGCTTGCCATATCGGTGAAACAGATCTTCTTCCGTCACCACTTCAGCCATCCGACCGGGAGGGCAACACTCACGCAAGAACTTGTATAGCCAATTCCATTCGACAGACAACTGTCCACAGCCTTGGCTTCTTCTGTGGTCTGCCGGTCGTACCTGGCTGTCCGGCTCAGAACTCTTCCAGACCCTCCCGATTACCTGAATCACGGTGTCCTGCTGCCTCCGACAGACGGGAAGTTCAATGTTTCGCATTTAAGCCAGCAGGCCCTGCCTCCAAAGAAAAGCAGCCGTCGATACCATGGTATCGACGGCTGAGCTTGGAGCTGATGCACCTTGTTCTTTAACCCGGTGTGCTTGATTGGATCATTCGAATCTCATCAGTTGAAGTCACTGAACTCGCCGTCCGCCAAAAGGACAACCTTCCCCCGCCATTCTTTCTTGCCCTCACAGACGTAGAGATAGGTGCCGTCGGGAATGACATAGAAGCTATTGCCATAACTGTCCTCCCTGGCAATCTCATCAATCATCCTCATCCCGTCCACCTCGACATCCTTCAGTATCTGAGAATGCGGAATGACCTGCTCTTCGACCAGTCCCAGACCCGTCAGGAAGCGCTGGTATTTGGGATTAATTGCCTCCCCCTCTTCTTCCGGCAGGGCATAGACCGGGTCGGCCATATTCATGGATCCGGCACTGATACCCATGACAATCTTGTCACTGTCTGCCAGCAGATCCTTCAGCTTGAGTTCCTGGAAGAATTTGTTCTGCGTCGGGACATGGCCGCCGAAGAGGATAATGACATTCGCGTTGTCTATCAGAGCCTTGGCATCCTGGCAGTTTCTTCTGTCCAGAAAGGCCATTTCGTTGATGGCAAAGTCTTTTTGAAGAAAAGACTGCCGGGTGAGCTCCAGCATCTGGTCATTCATTTCGCTGTTGTCAGGATCGGCAGCAATAATCAGGTAATTGGCTGCTTCATTTCTGGTATCCGCGCGAAGTGAATCCAGAAGTCCGTTCTCAGGATTGAGAGCTGTCAGGTCCGGGGTAAAGAGATTGCTTGTCAGATAAATGATCACGGGGTTCCTCCTTGAAACAAATGGCTTATGAATCGGATATTGCGCAAGTTTATTAATAATAACACGAACGGACAGAGCTTAGCTCTCACAGGGGAAAAGCAAACACCTGCAAGCAGGACATCCCTTTGCCTGGCTCTTATGCCGTCTGCCGCAGCAGCTCTAATTTTCTTATGCCTTTTGCCAACCCTCTCTCGCCGGAGCTCATGGCATGGGTGCAGGATCCGCCAAAAAGCGGGGAAGCCCCCGGCAAGTTCATGGCCGGGGGATTTCCTCTTCTGGGTCCGGTGTTGGCAGTTCTGACCACGATTTCCCTGGCTGCAGGCTATCGGTTTCCCTGGTCAGCAGTCATGGAATCAGGCCTCCACCTGCCCGATAACATCAATCAGCGCAGGCCAGGCCGTCAATCTGCCGGGCCGACATAGATCCTGCGCTGTTCGTCAATCACCGTACCGTTACTGTCTTTGACGGATACATGAACCTCGTAGTTTCCATTAACTTTAGGGATCCAGCTGAAGATGTTGCTCCAGGCATAATCACGCAGAACCGTCTTAGTCCCTTCAACGTCCACCCAATAGAACTGATAGCGATAGGATGGCGCACCGCCCTCGGCACGTGCAGCCAGGGGAATCGCTTCGCCCGAGTTATACCTGTCCTTATAGCCAGCCCGGAAGACCGCAATTCCCAGCGGAGGAAAGTCCCGGACAGTCACGTTCTTGAGCTGGCTCACGGTGTCACCGGTGGCATCCTTGACCCTCACACCAAGTTGCCAGGTATCCGCCACCAGCGGCTCCCAGCCGTAGATGTTGCTGTAGGCATAATTGCGCAGCTTATGCTCTACACCGTCGGAACCCACAGCGTAGAACTGGTAGCGATAGGGTGCCACACCACCTTCAGCACGTGCGGCCAGCGCGACTGTGTCACCAAGGCAGTACTCCGTCTGCCAGCCGGTACGGAAGACCGCCAGCTCCAGCGGAGTATTCAGGATGGTTAGCTCCTTGACCTGATGGAGGATCTGACCTGTGGCATCTTTGACTTCCACACCGACCCTGTAGTCTCCCACTTTCGTCGGTGTCCAGCTGTAAGTATTGCTGTAGGCTTCGTTGCGCAGGATGGTCTTAGTGTCATCTGGCCCAAGCGTATAGAACTCATAGCGATAGGGTGGCGTACCGCCCTCGGCACGCGCGGCCAGCGCGACCGCATCGCCAAGACAGTACTCCGTCTGCCAGCCGGTACGGAAAACCACAATCTGATACGGATCCGGTTCCGGGACATCTTCATAGTTTGCCGTGATGTCCACATCTTGGGCGGGCATCTGGAAGCTGGTGACGACAGCAGCCGCATCGGCCAGGACGGCACCGCCGCTGTTCACGATCCAGCCGGCAAAACGTTTTCCGTCTTCAGCAGGATTTGCCGTGATCTCGACGCTGGTTCCCAGGATCGCAGTCTCCCAATCCGCCGTACCGCCATGCACCGTTATCTGGTAGTTCACATCTTCATAGTTTGCCGTGATGTCCACATCATTGGCGGGCATCTGGAAGCTGGTGACGGCAGCAGTCGCATCGGCCAGGACGGCACCGCCGCTGTTCACGATCCAGCCGGCAAAACGTTTTCCGTCTTCAGCAGGATTTGCCGTGATCTCGACGTTGGCTCCCAGAATCGCAGTCTCCCGATCCGCCGTACCGCCATGCACCGTTACCTGGTAGTACACATCTGCATAGTTTGCCGTGATGTCCACATCATTGGCGGGCATCTGGAAGTTAGTGACGATAGCAGTCGCATCGGCCAGGACGGCACCGCCGCTGTTCACGGTCCAGCCGCTAAAGCGTTTCCCATCCTCAGCAGGGTTTGCCGTGATCTCGACGTTGGCTCCCAGAATCGCAGTCTCCCGATCCGCCGTACCTCCATGCACCGTCACCTGGTAGTACACATCTTCATAGTTTGCCGTGATGTCCACATCATTGGCGGGCATCTGGAAGCTGGTGACGGCAGCAGTCGCATCGGCCAGGACGGCACCGCCGCTGTTCACGGTCCAACCGGCAAAGCGTTTTCCGTCTTCAGCGGGATTTGTCGTGATCTCAACGACCGTTCCCATGATCGCCGTCTCCGGCACTGCCGTGCCGCCATGCACCGTTACCTTATAGGTCACTGGCCCGGTGGCTTTATACACCATCGTTGTCTGAGGCTCTTTTGGCAGGCGGTAGTTTTCAAAACTCAAAATGAAGATACTGAGCTCTTCCTCTGCAAAGACAGCATCAAGCACAATCGTCCAGGTGTCACTGACATTGCTTTCGTCGGAACAAATGAGGTCGTCCATAAAGACTTCACCGCTCTTGCCCCGTATGTAGATATGTTCCGGCGGAAGATCCGCCACGGCCTGGTCAAAGGTCAGCACAATTCCGGTAGAATCTGTCGTGCCACTTACACCGCCCGTTTGTTCAGCGGTGAACGTGACATCAACATACTCGGGATACTGCGTATCGTATCGAAAGTCCTCACCGTCCCAGTCAATGGTCTTCCCTGTTACCTCGCTTTGATCTGTCAGACAGTTACTTCTGATCCACAGACGCCTTAAACCCGTACCGTACACATCAAGCTCCGTCAGGTAGTTGTAGCCGCAATACAGGAACAAGAGATTTTCCAGGTCTCTCACATTGAGAGAGGTCAGCAGATTATCTTCACAATTCAGATGGTAAAGTTCCGACAAAGCCCTCACATCAAGAGTGGTCAGCTTGTTGCTGTAGCAGCTCAGATCCTCCAGAGCTGTCAAGCCGCTGACATCCAGAGAAGTCAGTTGATTGAATTGGCATTCCAACATATACAAGTCAGTCAGGCTGCCAAGATTAAGTCCACTCAGTCGATTGTTGTTGCAGTACAGGGTCGAAAGAGCCGTATTTGTGACATCAAGGCTGCCGGTCAGCAGGTTATGGCTGCAATCCAGATATTCCAGAGCCGTCAAGCCAGTCACCTCAAGGGAGCCGAGCTGATTGCAGTAGCACTCCAGGCCTTCCAGTTCCGCACAGCCGCTGACACTAAGAGAGGTCAGCTGATTGCTGTAGCAGCTGATATACCTCAACTTCTCCAGATTGCTGAAATCAAGGGTACTCAGCCGATTGCAGTCACAAAATACATATGTCAGATTGGTCAGGCCGGTCACGTTTAGAGTGGTCAGTTCATTGTATTCGCAGTGTACCCAGTACAGAGCCGGGAACCCACTGAGATCCAGCTCGGTCAGTTTATTACGGTCACAATACAGGTTCTTCAGGGCTGTCGACCCGCTCACATTGAGAGAGGTCAATGCGTTGTGTGCACAGTTCAATTTGTACAATTCCTGCAGATCGTTGGCGTCAATGGAGCTAAGAGCATTGAATGCGCACGACAACTGCATTAACTTCGTCAGACCTCTGACATCCAGGGAACCGCTAAGACCCTTTTCATCCAGCCCAAGCTTATATACGCGCTTGGGCGTATCTTCATTCCACCAGACGCTGTTGGCCCAGCCGTCTGCCTTGCCACTGCCATCCTCCGGTGCCTGTGCCCATCCCAGTTCCGGATGAGCAGCGGCAATGGCGTTCAGCACCGCAACATCGTCCGGATGATACGTCGCTGCCAGCGGCGCTGCTGATAGCGACACAGGAAAAAGCGCCAGCAGGGTACAGAGTATAAGCAGTACTGAAACAATCGTTTTCTTCATTTCTCTTTCTCCCCACGATGTTTTCTCTTATCGTGCGCCTGCCGCTCTCCATTTTCATGGGCTTTTGCAGATCCGGATTCCTCCACAGGCATCGTTGCTTTATGTGGTAGGCGAAGCTTCAGGCTCTATGTCCGCGCCGACAGAACTGGCGGGATGGAAGAAGCTGTCCAAGCGTTGACCAAAGTGCCTTCCTGGCCAACGCCTATTGCCACTGTCAATGCTTACCAGAAAATACCGTCTCTCTGCCGCACGTCATCTGATGATATATTCAGGGTGTTAAAGGCCGCTTCAGCCTCAGCCCTTGGGATTCACTTCGACTGCGATTATCAGATAACTGAACTATCGTCATTTCATTATATTGCTAAAACGAATTTCTTTTGATGCCTGTTTTTATCGAATAATCAATGGAATCAGGTTTTTAGCTGTGCGATATTTCCTGTGTCAGCCTATATATGGCTGACTTCTAAAAGAGGAGTTTTACACTCTAATCATGATATCGCTTCCTGGTTCTTTATTCTCGTCTCCCACGTGCTAAAAGTGGGCTTCCTGGTCATTTAGACATGAACTTCCTCTTTGCAGTATGACTGCCTTTCACTTCCCCATTGTCTGTATGTGGAGGATCTGTCTCACTCATCCGCCTGTGCCATCCCCGGAACCTGTTGCGGCACATAAAGATTCGAGTCTAAGCATTTCGTGATTACCGCTTGTCGATCACTCTTCTCCAGAGTCTTTCAAGTTCAAGCCGCGTATTCTTCCCGCTTCCAGACATGTTCATCTTACTGCAAAGGCGAAAGCCGGTTGCGGACCGTTTTTCGGAAAAGCAGAGCTGCTCTGCTATCTCCGCGGTCGTCATTCACACAACTGAAAGCTTTACTGTTTTGAGTTCCCTGTCCGAAAAGTCATATTTTCTTTAAAAATTCCTTGAAAATGCTCTCTCGGGATTGTTTCCCTGCCTGTTGCAACCCTGTCTGCAGGCACGGGCACTCCATCGATAAAGTCCGTGTATTCCCTTTTGTTCCAGCTTCAAAAGTGGCCGGCAGAGACACAGCCTGCGCAAAAAGAGTCCTGCATTACGGAACTTTTGTTTCTTTAGACGAAAGCTTATTCCATACCACCCGCATAGTGGGCACCTGTCTGTTGCGCACACTATATGTGTACAACAGACCTCAAGCCTTCAAAGAGGGAAATCCCCCGGCTATGTTCATGGCCGGGGGATTTCATTATCACAATCCGGTGTTTGCAGTTTTGGCCGGGCTTTCCCTGGCCGCTGCTTTGAATCCGTCCCTCTGATCAGCGGTCAAGGGATCTGATTCCACCTGGCTGTTTGATGCCAAGCAGCACAGGCCTGGCCGTCACGCTGGCAGTAACGGACCTACAGTTACATTACGCTGTTCGTCAATCACCGTACCGGCTTTGTCCATGACGGATACATGAACCTCGTAGTCTCCATCAAATTCAGGTGTCCAGCGGAAGATGTTGCTGTAGGCATAATCGCGCAGAACGATTTCGTTCCCGTCGGCGTCAAAGCAATAGAACTTGTAGCGATAGGGTTCTCTGCCACCCTCTGCACGTGCGGCCAGAGGAATCACTTCGCCTGAGTCATACACGTTCTTATAGCCGACCCGGAAGACCGCTATTTCAAGCGGAGGTACTTCCTTGACGGTTACGTTCCTGACCTCGCTCACGCTTGCACCGCGGAGATCCTCGA
>JASGUW010000115.1 GCA_030055235.1 Bacillota bacterium | reverse complement strand
GCTTGCAATCCTTCGCGACGCGTGCTATACTGCGCGTTTCGACGACCGGGGAGTAGCTCAGCTTGGCTAGAGCGCTGCGTTCGGGACGCAGAGGTCGCAAGTTCAAATCTTGTCTCCCCGATTCCTCTAAATGCTGTCACTCCAATCACTTACAGTAGCCCATGGCGGCTCTTTGTTAGCAGCTTTTAGCAATTTTGGACACTTTTTTGGACACTTTGGCTGAGCGTTACGTATTGGGAAAGAGTTCATGTGTCTGAAAAGTTCAATAAACAGGCCTATATTGTCTTGAAATGGAGCTTGTCGTGTTCAGGACACAAACACACATCTAAAGTAAGCGCACGGCCAAGTGCACCTTGCGGGGTTCTTTGATATGTTGATAATGCAGCTCGTGGTTGATTTTGGAGGTCATCATGAGCAGCGAGCAAAAATCGGAAGCGGAGCAGCGGCAGTTCTGGCAGATGGCGGTGGAGACCTGGCGGGCCAGCGGACTGGGTGTCCGGGCGTTCTGCAAACAGGAAGGGTTGTCCGAGCCGTCCTTTTATGCCTGGCGGCGAAAGCTCTCCTCGGCAGCACCGGTCAACCGGAGGCAGGAAGCTACCGTGTCGGAGGCGTTTATTGAGGTGCCGCTGCCTGCTGCCCAGCCGGCGGGGTTGGAGTTGGTCCTGGCCTCCGGCCATGTGCTGCGGATCGGCTCCGGTGTGGACAGCAATGTATTGATGAACGTGCTGACCGCGATACGGCAGGCCCGGCTATGCTGATGCTGCCGCCGTCGGTGAGGATCTTTGTGTATGCCCGGCCCGCGGACATGCGGTGCGGCTTTGGCAAACTCTCCATGCTGGCCGAGACTTTCATGGGTCAGGATCCGCTAAGCGGTCATCTGTTCGTGTTCTTCAACAAGGCCGGCGACAAGTGCAAGATCCTCTTCTGGGACCGGACGGGTTTTGTGCTCTGGTACAAACGATTGGAGGAAGGCACCTTTGAAAAACTTCCCTGCCCGCCGGGCCAAGCATCGCTGGAAGTGGATGTGGCCCAACTGACCTGGGTCCTGGAAGGCATCGATCTGTTCCAGGCCCGCCGGCGAAAACGCTACCAGCGACAGAACGCCTCCACGGGCTCTGTCGGTGCAAAATAATTCATTTCTTCTGGTTTTTTTACTTGCTTTTTTTAATGCCTTCGAGTAAACTCCTTTCATCGCTTGAGGATGATGATAGTAACATCTTTATTGGCTTATGACCATCGACAAAACAATCACGGCACAAACCTCCAGGGACCAGCTTCCCGATGATACCGAGACGCTCAAGTCGATGGTGCTGATGCTGCTCTCGCAGATCGATGACCTGCACGGTCAGCTCTACTATCTTAAGCGTCAGCTCTTCGGGAAAAAGTCAGAGAAGCTCAATGCCGCCCAACGGCTGCTCTTCGAGAACCTCTACAATGAGGTGCAGGCCAAGCTCGATCAGCAGCAAAAACAGCCCAAGCCAACCTCCAGCAAATCTGCCCGCCAGGCCAATGCCAATCACAACGGCCGCCGTCCGCTGCCGGAGCACCTGGAGCGGGAGGTGGTCGAGATTCACCCGGAGCCGGCCGATCAGGTCTGCGCCATTCATGACTGTGCCAAGGATGTCATCGGCACAGAAGAGACGGAACATCTGGAGTACCGGCCGGCCTGCTTCTATGTCCGCAAGACCGTTCGCTACAAATACGGCTGCAAGCTCTGTGACGGGAACATCTCCATCGCCTCTTTGCCCCCGCGGGCCATCGATAAGGGCGTTGCCGGTGAGAGCGTCCTGGCGCATATTATTACGAGCAAGTTTGCCGACCACCTCCCCTTGAACCGCCTGGAAGGGATCTTCAAACGCCACGGTGTGGAGATTACCGTCTCGAATATGTGCGATTGGGTCGGCGTCAGCGCGGATTTGCTCAAGCCGGTGGTGGACCGGATGCAGGCGTTGATTCGCCAGTCGCCGGTGATTCATACGGATGACACCCCGATTCCGATCAAGAGCCCCAGCCGAAAGGGCAGCACCTATAACGGGTACTTATGGGTGTATCTGGATAAACGGGGCAACGTGGTCTTTGACTTTACGCCGACCCGATCCCGCCAGGGCCCGATTGCGTTCATCGGCAAAGATTACGCGGGGAAAATCCAGGCCGATGCGTACAGCGGATATGATGAATTGTTCCGCGTCTCGAAGGCGACGGAGGTGGGGTGCAATGCGCACGCCCGGCGAAAGTTTGAGTACGCCCTGGACAGCGACCCGGTTCGGGCCGCCCGGATGCTGGCGCTGTGGGGTCAGTTGTACGCCATTGAAAAACGGGCCCAAGAGGAGAACTTCAGCCCCGGGCAGCTGTTGGCCGTCCGGCAGGCCGAGGCCCTGCCGATCTTCAGTGAGATCCGGGCGGCGCTGAGCGAATACCAGGACCAGGTGCTGCCGAAAAGCCCGATGGGCAAGGCCATCGGGTATGCGATGAACCAGTGGGACGCGCTCCAGCGGTATACGGAGGATCCGGAACTGAGCATCGACAACAACGCCGCCGAGCGGATGCTCCGGATGGTGGTCATCGGCCGCAAGAACTACCTGTTTGCCGGCAGCGAGGCCGGGGCCCGGCGGGCGGCAATTATCTACAGCCTCGTGGCCGCCTGCAAAGCCAACGGCCACGACCCCTTTGCCTACTTCAGCGACGTGCTCCGGAAGGTCACCACCTGGCCGGCCAGCAAAATTGATGACCTGCTGCCGAGCAACTGGACACCGCCGGCCCAACCAGCCGTCTCCAAACCGGCCCCCCTGACCGACCAGGTCGCCTGAGCAGTCTCCCCCCTCACCAACCCGTCACCGTCCTGCCAATTTGCCTAGGGTGTACTTCACCGGGATGATACCGTCGATCCGACATACTCATATTTCAGGGTCAAGCCGGCATCCCGTGGGGCACCGCTGAGAACGACTCCCTCCACGTACTCCACCGGCGTAGTCCCCCCCCCCCTCCATGGGAGGGGCAAATCCCGCTCCCGCCACAGGAAATCCCACCCGGTCCGTGCTTGTCTTTTCAAGACCTTCATACCTTTACTCTGTAAATAACCCAGTAGGTTTCACCGTCATTTTAAAGGGACTGCCGAGATCATTGTCGCTCCACAACAAAAGGAATTGTATATCTGAAAGATCCATTTGCCATACTCAAAAACCTTATTTGCACACGGCTTCTACATCGTAATCACATTTTCATATTATTGAAATGCCCTGTCAGGCCTCTTTTTCCACCATAGCACAACGATGATGAACAAGCCCTAGCAAG
>JASGUW010000114.1 GCA_030055235.1 Bacillota bacterium | reverse complement strand
AATTTTTGTCCCTCCCTGGCCAGAAATCGGGGTTTGTGCCCGATTTCGGGGCACCACCGGTCTTTTTGGGCCAGCCATGGTCAATTTTTTCGTTCCTGCCCCGATTTCGGGGCACCAGCGCAATTTTTGGCCACCCCTGGCCAGAAATCGGGGTTTGTGCCCGATTTCGGGGCACAAACGGTCTTTTTTGGCCAGCCGTGGTCAATTTTTTCGCTCCTGCCCCGATTTCGGGGCACCAGCGCAATTTTTGGCCATCCCTTTCCCGGGCACTGCATCAAGTGTCGCCCGGACGACCGCTTTCTATCTATTCGTTTGCCGCCGCTTTGCGTCAACGATAAAAAAGAAAGCGGCGGTGCAGACCGCCAGTCGGCAGCAAGTGAGTGAGCAAGTTTTTCTGCCCCTGCCGCGATTCCAGGGCAATATCGGCTTTTCTGTACACCCCCCCTGAGCAAATTTTTCGATATTGCCCGTTTCTGGGGCAATATCGGCTTTTTTGTACACTTTCTGTACAAATTTTCCGATATTGCCTGATTTCGGGGCAATTTCGGCTTTTTTGCACACACAAACAAAAATCCGTTCCTGCCATAAAGCCAGGGCAGGAACTCACAACGGCTGCTGAGTTGGGATCAGGAGCGGAACAGAAGCCGCAATTCGCTCAGTGAACGCATCTAACATGAATTAGATCTGCAATCAATGAACACCATCTAAGCAGAGGTAGCGGTTCGCCAAGACGACAACAACTCAGAATTATGTCCATTCAGGACAGGGTACCAACTCGAAAACCGGATCTCTGTTGTTTCTTGAATAAATCAAGATAATGTCAGCATCTCCAATGCAATGTCCGAATTAACGTGAGCCTTATCTTCATCATTATAGAAGTGCGCTTCCGATCAATTCAATCAACATGAACGACCCGATCACTCCGATCAACTCGAACGACCCAATCAATCCGCTTACCCCGATAAATCCGGTCAGACGCAGCAAAAGAAGTCATCGACTACAAGACATCGAAAAGCAGCAGAACAACATTCGAGCCGGAAGCGTTCAGAACAAAGAAGGCTGCTTTCGGCACCGAATGTAAACGGCAGCTGTGCTTCTATTCGCTTTTATTTCCATCCTCGAAGAGCGCCCGGCCGATGCGCACCAGCGTCGAACCGCAGCGGACAGCAGCCTCGAAGTCATCGGTCATGCCCATCGAGAGAATGTCAAAGTCGCTGCCGCAGCCAAGTGAACTGTCTCCCCGCACGCGATCGAATTCGCCGCGCACATGGCCAAAGAAGCGTTCCTGTTCGGCAGGGGTAAGACCAGGCGCCGCCATGGTCATCAGGCCGCGGACCCGCACCCATTCAAGGTCCCGGGCGCGCCGCAGCACTTCATCGAGTTCTCCGGGGTCAAAGCCGGACTTGCTCTCTTCCGCGGACCAGTTCACCTGCACCAGAACGTCTGGGCGCATTCCGTTTTCCCGGCCCATGCGCTCCAGAGCCGTCAGCAGACGCAGCGAATGCACGGAATGAATCAGGCTGACACGGTGGGCGAGAAAGCGAACCTTGTTACGCTGCAGGGTTCCAATGAGCTGCCAGTCGGCCTCAAGCTCCCAGTCGGCCGTGGCATCCTGTTTGGCCAGCAGTTCCTGCACACGGTTCTCTCCGAAGGCGCGCTGACCGGCCGCATACAGGGCAAGCAGCGATTCGGCCGAACGCGATTTAGTGACGGCAAGCAGCGTGACCTCCTCCGCCCGACGCCCACCGGCGGCGGCTGCCCGTGCGATGCGCTCCTGTACTGCCTGGAGCCGCCGCTCTGCGCCCTCGAGCTCAGCTGCGGGGCAGGCTGCCAGCGCCGCTGCGTAAGATTGCCGGGAATGCCGGGACTGCTGCGATTGCTGCGATTGCTGGGATTCAGTCATCAATGACACCTCCGTCCGTGACGGTTTCCGGATTGCGCACGATCAGGCTGCCCTGCTTGAGCTCCTCGTCCGCTGCCAGCAGGACGTCGCTGTCCGCCTGCGCCAGGACGCTGACCGGATGCCGACGGGCGCGGTTGGCCGCGACCAGCATGACCGCCGCCCGACTGCCGTCCGCACTGCGCTCCAGCAGGGCCGACTGCGGCACCAGGATGCCGCTGACTTCGCCGGTCAGCAGCTTGACCCGCAGCCTGCGCTCGCCCAGCAGACGGGCCATGCCCTCGTCCGTTGCCAGGCCCAGCAGGCAGCCGGTACTGTCAGGTTCGCGGCGCTCAATACGGCAGCGCAGCAGAAAACCGTTTTCTTCCGGAAGCCGCAGACGAATCACCTGCTGCTCAGCCAGCCATTCGCTATCAAGCCCCTTGACGTGCAGAAGCAGAAAACAGCTGGGACCGTAGACACGGCGCAGCAGTGGCTGGCCGGCCGTCACCGTCTCCGCCAGCGGCTCCATTGCGCTGGACACGCCCAGAGCCGTCTGCAGTTCGGCCGCCGTCAGCTGCTGCAGCATGGCCGGGACAAGCTCGGCTTCCCGGCCGTCCGAACGAAAGGAGACCAGGCCCGGCCTGGCGGCGCTGACAACGCCCGAACCCGCGCTCAGTACTTCCTGCAGGCGTTCGCGTGAAAGAATGAGATTTGAAAGCAGACCGTCATCCAGATCCACCGTTGCCAGCCGGCTGCTGCGCAGTCGCAGGGCGGCGGCCAGCGCCTGATCCAGGGCAACGAAGTCGGCCACCCGGCGGTGGACAGCGGCCAGACGCATCTCGGCCACCAGCGTACGGATGCTGCGCTCGGCTTCCTCATAGCAGGGCCGCGCCGCCTCCCCCCGACCCTGGGCGAGCAGCTCCAGCTGGCGCTCGGAAATCTGGCGGTCGACACTGCGCCTTTCATCCAGGACCGACTCCAGGGCAGAACCAATGACCAGGGCGAGCTCCTCACCGACGGCGGCGTGCTGGCCCTCCGGCACCGCCGGATCGACCAGGCCGGCAAGCGGGCTGGGGACAAGCTCCTCGTCGCGGATCAGCAGGGCTTCGGCCTCAGGACCCAGCTCCAGACGCTCCTGATAGACAAAAAGCAGCTGCGGGCGGCTCTTTTCGCGTTCGTAGACACGGACGATGAGAACGCCGGCAGCCACAAACAGGATCGCGAAGATCACGCTCAGGGCGAGCAGACGGCGCCGGCGGCGCAGTTTCAGACGGCGGCGGTGGGAAGCCAGGGCTTCATCGGCGGCGGCGGTGGCCCTGGTGGCGGCCGGATCCCGATTTCTGGGATCCGGGGGGCGATAGGCTGGATCGGTGTAGCGCAGGCTGCCGGGCTGCGGAGCCCGGCGATCGCGCAGGCGACCACGGTCAGCAAGCGGAAAACTCTCCAGGCCATCGGTCTTCCGAGGGCGCTGCCGGCTCATTCAAGTCCTTCGAAGCGCAGGAAGAGTCCGGCAAGCGGCGGCAGGTTAAAGCACAGCAGACCACGCTGCGGCAGCTCCTTGCCCTCCGGATCCACGGCGGCCTTGACAGGTTTTGCAAAGATCGACTCAGACGATCTGGGGAGCCCGGCCGTGGACCTGACGGCGGCGGCAGGTCTGGCTTCCAGAATCATGCCGCGACTCTCCGGCTTCAGGTAGCCCGAGCCGTCATAGGCGTGGTCGTCGCTGGACAGCAGCACCTTATAGCGGCCGATGCGCGGCAGCTCGAGCTCATAGTCTACCTGCGGGGCAGGTGTCATATTGAAGAGACAGACCACATGTTCGCCGTTTTCGCCATGACGGGCAAAGGCGAAGACAGAGCGCTCGGCATCGTCGGCCTCCAGCCACTCGAAGCCGTCCCAGCCGCTGTCACGCTGCCAGAAGCAGGGTTCGGAGAGATAGAGGCGGTTGAGGTCGCGGACAAAATGCTGGGTCTGACGGTGACGCGGATACTCGAGCAGGAACCACTCGAGCTCTTCGTAGTAGCGCCACTCGATGAAGGTGCCGAGCTCATAGCCCATGAAGTTGAGCTTGGCGCCCGGATGGGCGATCTGGTACATCAGCATGGTGCGGAAGGAGGCGAATTTCCGCCAGAGATCGCCGGGCATGCGGTCCAGCAGCGAGCGTTTCCCGTGTACGACCTCATCATGGGAGAAGGGCAGGACAAAGCGCTCACTGAAAGCATAGGTCATGGAGAAGGTCAGCTGATTGTGGTGGTGCTGGCGCAGGTAGTAGTCGAAATCCATGTAGTCCAGGGTGTCGTGCATCCAGCCCATGTTCCACTTGTGGGTAAAGCCAAGTCCCCCCTCCTCCGTCGTCTTCGTCACATTGGGGAAGCTGGTTGACTCCTCGGCCACCAGGAAGATCGTCGGGAAGGAGCCCAGCAGCACCGAATTCAGGTGCTTGAGGAAGTCCATGGCTTCCAGATAGGTGGTGCCGCCGTAGCGGTTGCGGACGAAGTCGCTGCGGCCATAGTCGGTATAGAGGATGGAGCTCACGGCGTCGACACGCAGGCCGTCCAGATGGAATTCGGAGATCCAGAACCAGGCGGAGGAGATCAGGAAAGACTCGATCTCTGCCCTGCCGTAGTTGAAGACAAGCGTACCCCACTCCTCATGGGCACCCAGGCGCGGATCGGGATGTTCGTATAGAGGCTCACCGTCAAAGCGGGCCAGTCCGAACTCGTCACGCGGGAAATGGGCCGGCACCCAGTCCAGCAGGACACGGATGCCCAGCTGGTGGAGATGGTCGACAAAGAACTTGAAATCCGCCGGCGTGCCGTAGCGGGAGGTCGGGGCGAAATAGCCCGTCACCTGATAGCCCCAGGAAGTGTCAAAGGGGTACTCCGTCACCGGCAGCAGTTCGACACAGTTATAGCCCATGTCAACGCAGTAGTCACCGAGCTGGCGGGCCAGCTCACGGTAGTTCATCACATTGCCGTCGGGATAGCGCCGCCAGGAACCCAGATGCACCTCATAAATGTTCAGCGGGGCGGGCGTGTCGGCCGACTGCCGACCGGCCAGCCAGTCGTCATCCTGCCATTCGTAGTCGTCAGGGTCGTAAAGAATGGACGCTGTACCGGGCCTGGTCTCCTGATGGCGGGCATAGGGGTCACACTTCAGCACCGTCATCCCGTCACGGCCCTGAACCGCATATTTATAGCGCTGCCAGAGGCGGGCCGTAGGCATTTCGATGTACCAGATCCCGCCCGTCTTCGTGCGCTGCATCGGGTGGCTGTCGGTCTGCCAGTCGTTGAAGTCACCAACCAGCCAGACCTGCTTGGCTCTGGGCGCCCATACGGCAAAGCGATAGCCCGACTCCGGATCGCCGGGACGTATCGGCAGAGAGCCCAGGAAGCGGTAGGACTGATAGTTGGTCCCTTGATTGAACAGATAAATCAATCTCTCGTCCAGCATGTGGCCTCCTAAAATCACCAGCACCCATAAGGAGTGCTTGATCTTTCGATAATCATTTTAGCAAAGTCCTGCACCCCGACCGCAATCAGTTTCAAATCGGCCTATAATGCCGGGTAGATTTACGCCGATTTGGGGAGGAAACGTGAGTAATATGACCGAAAACCTGTCCGCTTTGGACCTGCGCTACGAAGAAGACAGCCTGGGCCGGATCGCCGTTCCCGCCGCGGCTCCCTGGGGCGCCGTGACCGAGCGTGCCCGCCGGCACTTCCAGATAGGCGAAGGCAGCATGCCCACCGCCATCATCCACGCCCTGGCCTGGATCAAGGAAGCGGCGGCCGCCGCCAATTTGAGCTACGGCCTGATCGACAGTGGGCAGCAGCAGGCCATCGCCGCCGTCTGCCGGCGCATCCGCACAGGTGAACTGGACCATGCCTTCCCGCTGCCTGTCTGGCAGACCGGCAGCGGCACCCAGACCAACATGAATGTCAATGAGGTGATCTCCCGCCTGGCCGCCCAGGCCGAGCTGGCAGAAGACCCCACCGCCGACCCCGCCCGCTTTCATGCCAACGATGTCGTCAACCGCTCCCAGAGTTCAAACGACGTCTTCCCCGCCGCCCTGCGCATTGCGGCGGTGCTCGCCGTCCGGGAACGGCTGCGGCCGGCGCTCGGCACACTGCTCGCAGCCCTTGAGCGGCTCTCCGCCGCCCACGGCAGCGTGGTCAAGCTCGGACGCACCCACCTGATGGATGCCACGCCGATCCGCTTCGAGCAGGAGATTGCCGCCTGGACCCAGGCGCTCCGCGACGATGAGGCGGCC
This sequence comes from Bacillota bacterium, assembly GCA_030055235.1. Classification (GTDB taxonomy): domain Bacteria; phylum Bacillota; class Clostridia; order Saccharofermentanales; family Fastidiosipilaceae; genus JAEZYR01. The sequence continues at coordinate 8,168 of JASGUW010000114.1, read as the reverse complement.
CTTGACGCCCTGACACCCGCCTGCCTGGAGCTGCCACTGGGCGGCACGGCCGTCGGCAGCGGCCTCAACAGCCCTGCAGGCTTCGGAGAGCGGGCGGCCGCCTGGCTGGCCCGGGAGACAGGGCTCCCCTTCACCGCCGCTCCCGTCCCGGGGCGGCACATGGCCTCCCAGACGGCACTGGTGAATCTCCACGGGCCGCTGGCGGCGCTGGCCGCTGATCTTTTCAAGCTGGCCGCGGACATCCGCCTGCTGGGCTCGGGGCCCCGCGGCGGCATCGGCGAGCTGCTCCTGCCCGCCAACGAGCCCGGCTCCTCCATCATGCCGGGGAAGGTCAATCCGACCCAGTCCGAAATGCTGATCATGGTGGCGATCCAGGTCATGGCCAACGGCCAGGCGATCACGCTGGCCTCCAGCCAGGGCCAGCTGCAGCTCAACGTCTGCCTGCCCCTGATCGGCAGCCGCCTGCTGGAATCGATCCGCCTGCTGGCGGACGCCATGACGGCCTTCGCAGAATTTGGCATCAATGGACTTGAGCTCAATCACCGGACGATCCAGGCGCATGTGGAGTCTTCGCTGATGCAGGTGACGGCCCTGACCGCGGCGATCGGTTACCGGGAGGCGGCCCGGCTGGCCCAGGAGGCGGCGGCTTCTGGTGGGAGTTTACGCGAAGCTGTTCTGGCCTCCGGACTGCTGTCGGCCGCGGACTACGACCGCCTGACGGCAGCGGAGCGCATGACCCGGCCCGATCCCGTTCCCGGCGGCGACCTGTGACCGAGTCGCCCTTCGCCCGCTCCGCCTCCCTGCTGGGTGCCGGGGCCATCCAGATGCTCGGGGCGTGCCGCGTCCTGCTCTTTGGCGTGGGCGGCGTCGGCTCCTGGTGTGCAGAGGCCCTGATCCGGTCTGGGATCGGTCAGCTGCAGCTGGTGGATCCGGACCGCATTTCGCCTTCCAATCTCAACCGCCAGCTGCCGGCCCTCCACTCCACTCTGGGCTGTCTGAAGGTCGAGGTGCTGGCTCGGCGTCTGCGGGACATCAACCCGCTGGCACTGATAGAGGCGGAGGCAGTGTTTTTTGACCAGGCAACGGTCGGGCGCTTTGACTTCGCATGCTATGACTATGTCGTCGACGCCATCGACACGGTCAGTTCAAAGCTCCTGATCGTGGAACGGGCCCGGATGGCAGGGGTTCCCGTCGTCAGCGCCATGGGCACGGGCAACAAGCGCCGCCCCGAGCTGCTGCGCCGCGGTCTGCTTTCCGAAACCCACAGCTGCCCTCTGGCGCGCGTCATGCGCCGCGAACTGCGGCGGCGCGGCATCACGGACCTGCCTGTTGTCTGGTCGCCGGAGGAGCCCATGATCCCGACCGAGGCGGACGGGACCCGGTCTGAAAGTCCCGGCAGTCTGCCCTGGGTCCCGCCGGTCGCGGGTTTCCTGCTTGCGGCACACGTCATCGAAGCTTTGCTGGCTGCCAGAGCCGGCGACAGCTGTGAAGGGGGTGTATCTGAGTGAAACAGCCTGAACGCCATATGCTGGCGGTTTACTATGACGGGCCCGGCAAACTGGCCCTGCGCATGGTACCCCGCCCTGAGCCGGGGCCGGGCGAACTGCTGGTCCGCATCGCGGCCTGCGGCATCTGCGGCACCGACCTCCATATCTACTCCGGTGCACCGGGGGCGGCCCCGGTCGTCGCGCCGCGCATCCTGGGCCATGAGTTTTCCGGCTTCGTGGAGACCCTGGGGCCCGGGGTCACGGGCTTCCGACCGGGTAAGCAGGTCACGGTCGATCCCAACGACAACTGCGGGGCCTGCCCGCCCTGCCGCGGGAATCTGCCGCATTTCTGTACCGCCATGCGCGGCATTGGGACCACAGTGGACGGTGCCTTTGCGGAGTACTGCGTCGTGCCGGCCAAGCAGGCGCTGCCGGTGCCTGACAGCGTCAGCCTGCTGGCGGCCGCGATGACCGAGCCCGTCGCCTGTTGCCTGCACGGCATCGACCGGGCCGCAATCCGGCCCGGCGACGACGTCCTCATCATCGGGGCCGGCATGATCGGGCTGCTGATGCTGCAGCTGGCACGGCTTTCCGGCGCCGTCAGGACCGTGGTACTCGAGCCGCTGGCTGCGCGGCGTCAGCAGGCGGAGGCGCTCGGCGCAACACTGGTCCTGGATCCCCTGCGTCCGGACGGCAGCCCCAAGGATGACGAGGAGCTCCGGGCCGCCTTTGCCGCGGCCGGCATCCGCCGCTTCGCATCCAGCATTGAATGCGTCGGCAGCACCGCAACTATGGAGCAGGCCTTCCGCCTCTGCGGCTATGCAGGCACGGTACTCTGCTTTGGCCTTGCAGGACCGGACGATGTGATGTCGCTTCGTCCTTATGACCTCTTCTCCCGTGAATTGACTCTTACTTCGTCCTATATCAACCCGGCCACCATGGCACGTGCTCTTGATCTCATCGTAAACAGGCGAATCGATGTCAGCTCCATGCTGGCCGGCCTGGTCCCGCTGTCAGAGCTCCCCGAATGGTTCCGGATGCCCGCCGCGTCCCGTGCGGGCAAGTATATCGTCACTCCCTGAGGCAGGAGGTGGCCACCTGCCAGACATCTGAGCATCCGGCAATCTTCAGAATCTGCCCGGCTTCGTTCGCTGTGCGTGCTGGCTTGTCGCCAGCCTGAACTTCCTGCCTCGGCGTTCAAGCCTGCGAGAAGTGCTGATTCATGTCGAATTTTGGCAGCTCAGATTCTGTTATGAAACTGGAGGGGGACTTTTGCGATGAAAATAGCGTGGTTTTGCATCCCGGCACACGGACACAGCAATCCTACGCTGGGATTGGTAAAGGAATTGACGAATTTTGGACATGATGTCTACTACTTTTCGTTTGACTTGCTGCGTGAAAAGATAGAGCGATCAGGGGCTACATTTATATCTTGTGACGGTTACGATATTGATTTGCAGGATAAGGATGCTGCCGACAGGGTCGGAAAAGATATCGCGTTTGCAACGGAGCTTCTGGTCAAAGCAACGTTAGCATTGGATGAGATGGTTTCTAAAAAAGTAAAGGAAATTGAACCGGATTTGATTGTGTCGGATTCGGTTGCTTATTGGGGGAAACTGACTGCATTAAAGTACGATATTCCCTATGTCTCTTCAACTACAACTTTTGCATTCAATAAGTATTCATCAAGATATCTGAAGCATGGGCCGCTCGAATTGCTAAAAATGCTTCTTTCCATGCCTAAGATAAACAAATATCTACAAATGCTGCGGGATAACGGCTATCCCATAAAAAACATATTTGATATTGTCAACAATGACAATGAGACGAATACGATTGTATATACTTCGAAAGAGTTTCAACCATGTGCAGAGACATTTTCCGATAAATACTGTTTTATCGGGCCTTCCATCAGACCCATAGAGAATGAAATGAGTAAAACGGCTGATAATACCGTTTATGTTTCAATGGGAACGGTGGTTAAAAATCAAGAGATATACGTCAACTGTATCAAAGCCCTTGGCAATACAGATTATCAGGTGATTATTTCTTTAGGGGACAACCGTATTGATATTGAAGATATACCGGACAATATTGAGATTTATAAATCTGTCGATCAAATGGCGGTGCTCTCAATTGCCGATGTTTTTTTGACGCATTGCGGGATGAATTCCACTTCAGAGGCTTTGTACTATGAGGTACCGCTTGTTATGCTGCCACAGACACCGGAGCAAGGTGCTGTTGCAAAAAGAGTTGAAGAATTGAATGCGGGAATAATTCTTAAAAAAACGGACGAGAATTCAATTCTTTCAACAATCGAAAAAATCATATCGAATGCTGAATATAAAATTTCAGCGAGCAATATTTCCGATAGCTTTAAAAAGAGCGGGGGAGTTTCAGCTGCAAGAGAGTACCTGGAGAAGGTATATTGCAAACAGTCATAGATGCTGTAGACTTTCGAAAAAATTGTAAAAAGGATTTAAGATTCTCCTTGACTTGGAGTTATCCCCAAGATTTATACTACTGTTAAATGCTGCAGGTATTTATTCATTGTTCTTGAGGGAGATGCTTTATTTGAAAATCAATCGAAAATGCAATTAAATCAAAAGGAAGCATAGCTGATACATTACGTTACTACGATTAAATAGATCTATTTTCCCTTGGGTAGGCAGAAGTACGCTTGGCTCAAATTATATAAATGTAACGGCAAGTCACTATGATTGGGCGATAAAAGAGTGAAAGCTCATCAAAAGAATTATAAAAACTGATAAATGAGGGAAAAGAGTTATAGCGTTTGAAAAATAGAGTATAAAGAATTTTATCTTCCGAAAAAAGCCTGAATACTTGGAAACGCTCATACGACATCCGATTAAGAAGCTGTAGAGGGTAATATTTATGTTTATTTCAATATTTACCGGCGTTTAAGGATAGTAAATGCATTTCGTAAAGGTAAAGGGGATCTTATCGCCAAAGAACGGCATGAATTTATTCCGGGGCTGTACTCACGGATGTATTTATTGTGATTCAAGAAGCAAGTGTTATCAGATGAATCATTGCTTTGAAGATGTGGAAGTAAAGGAAAATGCCATTTGGCTTTTGGAGGATCGTTTAAGACGAAAACGGAAAAAATGCATGATAGGTTTAGGCTCAATGACTGATCCGTACATTCCGGAAGAACTTAAATTAAACTATACAAGACAGGCTCTCGAAGTAATAAATAAGTATGGTTTTGGAGTAAGCCTTATAACAAAATCTGCCCGTGTTTTAAGAGATTTGGATTTGTTTCAGGAGATAAATGCCAAATCAAAATGTGTAATTCAAATGACTTTAACCACTTATGATGAGAGCCTGTGCAGAAAAATTGAGCCAAATGTTTCGACCACCAAGGAAAGATTTGAAGCATTAAAAATTCTGCGAGATTCCGGGATACCTACAGTGGTTTGGATGACACCTATATTACCGTTTATCAACGATACGGAAGAAAACATAATCGGTATTTTGAATTATTGCAAAGAAGCAAAGGTGTTCGGAGTAATCTGTTTTGGAATGGGACTTACACTTCGAGAAGGAAACAGAGAATACTTTTATTCTGAATTGGACAAAAAGTTTCCGCAGCTAAAAGAAGTATATATGCGAAAATATGGTAGCAGTTATATTGTGGGTAGCCGAGATAACAAAAGACTTATGAATATATTTCATGATTTTTGCGAGGCAAATAATATAGTTCATGACAATGACCTTATCTTCAACTATCTAAATTCATTTGAAGATAAGCAGTTCGCGAAACAAATTAGTTTTTTTGATGAATTCTGACATCCCTCACATCAAATAATACCGTTTTGCTGTACCTAAACTTAAGTAAAACCCCTGATATCAAACAAATAATACAATATGAAGAAGCTGATTTTACACGCTTCTGCAACTTTTGAAAAACATAGAAAGAGTCAAAAAAAGCCTCGTTTATTTATGACTTCTTGTCCGGGGAGGATGTCATAATAATGCTAGAGGGGGCTCAGTAGCAAACAGGGCTTCAGAGCTTCCACAAAAACTAAAACAGTAAATTATGTGCTATAAGGATATGATCTGTTTACAATTTGTAAGCAGTTGAAAATAAAGGCAACAGCTGGAAAAACGAGAAATGTTACAGATATGCAAGGCATTTTTCGAATCGTTCAATCTATTCCATCACCTAAAGCGGGACCCTTTAAATGTGGTTGGCAGAAGCGGGAAAAGAAAGAATTGATGAGATTATCGATCCAGAATTTACTATCGACAGAGCTTTGCAAACATATCTTTAAGAAGGCTATTTCAGAGAGTGGAATAATCAGAGACTTCAAGCTATACAGGATAGAAAAGAATTAACGGATGCTTGGCTAGACCATGGAGTCAAAGCAGGGGCTGTTGCAGACCTCTGATTAGAATATGTGGAGGATTAAGGCATGGACATATCATTCAAGTGTGATAATCAGAAGTTCAATTATAGAGTATGTGGCATGATGATTCTTGATAATAAAATTTTAGCAATTCGTGATGATCGATCACCGTACTTCTATCTTCCGGGTGGCAGGGTAAGTATGGGTGAGACTGCCGAGCATGCAGTTGTCCGAGAGGTACAGGAAGAACTGGGAATAACACCGAAAATAGTGCGACCATTGTGGCTGAACCAGGCTTTCTTTACAGAGGATGTTGATCATCTTGATTATCATGAACTATGCGTATATTTTTTAATGGATATTTCACATACTGATTTATTGTTAAGAGGAGAAAGGTTTGAATGGAAAGAAGGAAAGCGAACTCATATTTTTGAATGGTTGACGTTTGAACGGATAAAAGATGTGTACTTCTATCCCCTATTTTTAAAAACAGAAATATATAATCTTCCAAAAGAATTTACGATTCGAACGGAAAAAGAATAAAACAGCAAAATCCCAGTTTGTTGTACCGGAAGTCGTTAAAGCCCTGATGTCAAACGAATGCTACATATAGAAAAACTTGATTTCACGGGGTTTTATGAATGTAAAAACAGCCAAAAACAGCGTTTTATTCACGACCCCTCTTCCGGGGAGTATGTCATATTAATGCTAAAGGGAAAAAACGCTGTAACCAAAAGGGTTTCAGAGCTTCCACAAAGTACGAAATTTGAAAATCGTTATATTTCTGAGAGTTATTGTAAGATTAAAGACAACCATCTTGGCGTCGATATTGATTATTTGGCACCTATGATAAGGGTATTCGTTTGAGTGAAGATTTATCGGATACTGAGAAAAAGATAATTTGGGACTTAAACAAAAACCCGAAATATACATATTATCAGTTAGCATCAGTGGGTAGAATTTAACGAAGAACTGTTTCACGAACTATGGCATCACTCGAACATGTAGAGACGGTAGTATTAATGCCTCGAGCATAAGTCGAGACTGAACAGCTATTGTCAATGCGACAAATCAAATTTTTAAAGAGAAAAAGTATGAAATCATTATTTGGGCAACCAAGAGAGATTGATTCGTGGATGAATCTGGTAAAGAAGGTCAACTGGAATTTTCCAGGATTGGAAACAGAATCAAGCATAGAGGAACATAAACAAACCGTCCTTAGATTTATGGAAAAAAAGCAAGCACTATGTGTAAAAAGTCAAAGAGAAATAATCGGTGTTCTTCTATTTTCGCGTAGCAAGAATATGATATGTTGTCTAGCGGTCAGTCCTGAGCATCGGAAAAAAGGGGTGGCTTCTATCCTTTTGAGAAAAGCTCTTGATGAATTGGACAGAAACAGAGATATTACAGTATCGACCTTCCGTGAAAACGATGAAAAAGGTATTGCTCCTAGAGCACTGTACAAGAAGTTTGGATTTAAAGAATCTGAATTGGTTGAAGAGTTTGGTTATCCAAATCAAAAGTTCATTCTTTATCCGTAAAACCCGGTTTGTTTTATAGATGCAAATTAGAATTTGTGGAGAAAAACAATTATGTGTTTTATATGTGAAAGAATAGAAATGATAAAAAAAGGAAAAATGCAGTAAGCAAAAGGATTTCAGAGCTTCCACAAAGTATCATTGGACGGCGACTATAGAGCAGTTGATTTAGGTATGATTTGCAAATAATTAAATTGCTTGAAGGTAGGCTCGTGAGTGAATTGATAAAGAAGGATGACTATTACCGTGAATGGATTCAATCCATAAGCAAAGAATTCAGAAAAAGCCAGTTAAAGGCTGCTGTCAAAGTGAATGAACAAATGCTCCGATTTTATGGATTCTCGGCAGAGATATTTCATCGATGAACAGCACATCACGCTATGGTACTGATTTCTATAATAATGTGAGCAAGGATCTGACTGAACTTCTGCCGGATGTAAAGTCGTTTTCGGTCACAAATTTACGCTATATGGTCTGGTTTGATGAGGGATTTATATGAGTGACGTTAAACTAATTGTGGTTGATCTTGATGATACATTACTTAAAAATGATAAATCAATATCCGATTATAGCAGAAAAATTATTTCAGATATTCGCAAAAAGGGGATTCTCTTTGCATTTGCAAGTGCAAGAGGCGGGGTCGATGCTGATATAATTATTGCGGAAAATTTATTCGATGCCTATATCAAATTTAACGGTTCAAGGATTTTTGCAAATAAGAAGTGTATCCGTCAATATCTTATGCAACCTGAAATTTTCATACCGTTTTT
>JASGUW010000113.1 GCA_030055235.1 Bacillota bacterium | reverse complement strand
GAACCGTCACCGCCGGCCGTCAGCGGCTGGTCGGTCTTTACGCTAAATGAGCCAAAGTGGGCGTCGACCCGCGCGCCGCCCGGGAAATCGATCATCATTTCCATTATCTATTCACCTCGTTGAACGCATCAAGATTGAGCTATTCCTTTAGATGCGTTTTGGGTTGAAAAGTTGCCAGACTCGTCTCCGCGCCGGCAGCGACCGGAGACTGCCGCCAGAAATAGCGCCAGTAGAGATAGGTGGAGAGGGTATACAGCAGGATCGTGCCGGTAAAGGCCGGCCCAAACCCGTAATTGACCTGAATCCAGCCGCTGATGGTCGGGCTGAAGGCCCACCCGAAGCTGCTGGCCATGCTGACCAGGCTGGCGACCGTGGCGCGCGCTGAGGGCTCTACCCGCTCCATGACGAAGGTCTGGTAAACCGGCCCGCTCATGTTCATTAGCGCCAGCCGGATGTAGTACGCCGTCGCGCTCACGATATACCAGGGCGTAAAGCCGAGCAAGAACAGGAAGGGAATCGAAAGCGTCTGGGTGATCACCACCACCTGGATCTTCCCGAAGCGGTCGGCCAGCGGCGGGGCTATCATCAGACCGATTCCCATAGCCAGCGAGCCCCAGGCGAACATCGCTCCGATGACCGGATCGGGCTGGCCGTGCACCTGGCGGTAAAACACGTTCATGAACGGCATGATCAACCCGGCTCCAATGGCGGTCACCAGCATGGGCAGGATCAGGCGGCCCAGCAAGGCGGGCTGGCTGCGAAAGTAGGTGATAGGCGCAAAGAGCGAGCGCGTCGGGTTGCCGCCTTTGGGCGTGCGCAAAGCGTGCAGCGGCAGGGCCGAAAGTCCGGCAGCCAGGGCGATGATCCACAGCGAGCCGTTGTAGGCCAGCGTGCTGGTGGGATCGGCGCCGCGCAGCGCGCCCACCCAGGTAGGCAGGTACCCGCCAATCCAGTTTCCAATGAAGGCCGAAGCGGTCTGAAAGCCGGAGGTGAAACTGAACAGGTAGGTGCGTTCTTTCTCGCTGCTGTTTTCCATCAGGAACGGCCCCATCGTGACGGCTGTCAGACTCTGCGAAATGCCCAGCAGTACGTTCATGGTGATCAGCGCCGGCGCTGTGGACCAGATAGCCATGCCGACGACCGTCAGGGTGGCGAAAAAACTGCCCAACTGCAGCGGCGGCTTGCGCCCCTGGTTGTCGGACTGATTACCCATCGGCAGGGCGGCCAGCTGCGAGGTCAGGCTCGTAGCGGTAATCAGCGTGCCGAGAAAGGCTTCATCGAAGCCCAGGCTGAGCACGTAAAAGTTGAACAACAGGCGAAAAACACCAAACGCCGCGCCGGTAAAGGTGACGCTGACCAGGTACAGGCGGGCGTTTGGGTGAAAGGAGCGCACGCGGTCGGCGTAAGTCGTCAACAGAGCCCCCGCGCGCGAGGGGAAGTTGGTTTTGGGCACGGATAATTTTTCCTCAGGAAGTGGATGGCAGTGCAAACCAACCGGCTGATTGAGGGACGGTGGGAATCGCGAGACGATTCAAGCATCCATCCTACCTGAAGGCCGGCGGGGCGTCAAGCTTGCTTTTGGGGCGCGAGCGCGCCGGGCACAATGTCACAAATGTGCTCATCCCTTCGGCCGGTTTGCGATGATGATCGTCAGGACAATCGGGAAAGATGCCACTACTTGCTCTTCGGTGCTTCCATTAAGATGGTTGAAATGTTCAGACAAGACCTTTTTCGAATGCCGCTGTTTCGAGGGCTCACCGGCGATCAAATTCGGCAGATGCTTCCGATGATGGAAACCTGCCGGTTTGCAAGCGGGCAGGTGGTCTTCGAACAGGGCCAGCCGGCCGATTACCTTTTCGTCTTGCGCGAGGGTCTGGTGCGGGTGGATCACAAGCCTTACGACGGTCCCCCGCTGACGGTGGCGCGCATCCATCCCGGCGAGATATTTGGCTGGTCGGCGGCGATGGGCCGCGAGAAGTATACTTCGTTGGCGGTAGCCGAAACCGACTGTCAGGCCCTGCGGATGCGCGGCGAAAACCTGCGCCGCCTGTGCGAGCACGCTCCGGAAATTGGGGCACTGCTCTTGGAGCGGTTGGCGGCTGCCATTGCCGTCCGGCTGCGCAACACCTATCAGGAAATTTTGAGTATACTGACGGAAAGCATTGATCCGTGCAGCGATCGTAAAGAAAAAGGTGAATAATGAACGACCAGACGACCAGCTACACCGATGAGGAAAAAATCCAGGGGTTGATCGAGCGGTTGGACGCGTACATCGAGCATTATCATGGCGGCTCGGTCGAAATGGTTTCGTTTGACGGCCAGGTGGTCAAAGTGCGGTTGGGCGGGGCCTGTCTCGGCTGCCCACTGTCGCCGGCCACCCTCAAAGGTTGGGTGGAGGGAACCATCCGGCAGTTCTTCCCCGACGTGCAGGCCGTCGAAGCGGTGGAGTGATCACCGGAAAACCGCAGAGCTGCAGAGGACGCAGAGGAACGTATTCCATTGGGGTGGTCTGCGAGCACCTCAATCTGGAAAATTCAGACGCGGCGGGAAAAGCATCCGGCGCTGGATGGATTGTGCGTTGCCTGACGAACCGCGGGTGTTGTCACGATTAAAAAACCCGTTGGTAG
>JASGUW010000112.1 GCA_030055235.1 Bacillota bacterium | reverse complement strand
CTCGATTTTGGCAAAAAATCGAGTTGTGTCAGAGAAAAGTGACACAACTCCAAAAGTTGACAAATCCACCCTCGATTTTGACAAAAAATCGAGTTGTGTCAGAGAAAAGTGACACAACTCCAAAAGTTGACAAATCCACCCTCGATTTTGGCAAAAAATCGAGTTGTGTCCGAGAAAAGTGACACAACTCCAAAAGTTGACAAATCCACCCTCGATTTTGGCAAAAAATCGAGTTGTGTCAGTTAAAAGGTGACACAACTCCAAAAGCTGACGCACCAAGCGAACCAGAGGTGCTGCAATCGATCGGGCTACCTCCCAATCCAAGCACCAAACGTTTTGACCAGCCGTGGACACAAAAGCAGAGCTTGCCTTTTTCCTTAGCCCAACAGTAAGCGTTGCCCGTCCGACTGCTTCTCGTTGATTCGTTTGCCGCCGCTTTGTGTGAATGAGAAAAAAGCGGCGGTGCAGACCGCCAGTTGAAGCCAAAGGGAGTGGAAAAACTTCGATATTGCCCGGTTCAAGGGGCAATACCGTGATTTTTCCCTATTCTTGGTCAAAAACTTCGATATTGCCCGATTCGCAGGGCAATACCGTGATTTTTGTCCGCTCTCTGGCCAAAAACTTCGATATTGCCCGATTTGCGGGGCAATACCGTGATTTTTGTCCACTCTCTGGTCAAAAACTTCGATATTGCCCGATTCGCGGGGCAATACCGTGATTTTTGTCCACCCCCTGGCCAAAAACTTCGATATTGCCCGGGTCCCCGTGCCAACACCGTCTCTACGAGCACCTGAACTACACTACCCAATTTGCCTTCAGGCAGTTCTTGTCATTAAACTATCATTCGCTTCATTTTCTTTGCGGTATCAGGCCTCTTTGTGGTACCAGATGTTCCGGTAAAAGCCCCGGCGACGCTCTATGATATATTTAAAAGTGGTGCGGGTGAGGTCAACGCGAAAGCGGGGACAGGAAGACCGCACCACCATGTTTTCATCTGATATAGGAGGCGAACGAAAGAATGGAAACAAGAAGTGGACGCATCAGCGTTCGGACCGACGATATTTTCCCCATCATCCGGCAGTGGCTCTACTCCGATCGGGATATTTTTCTGCGCGAACTGATCTCCAACGCTACGGATGCGATTTCAAAGCACCGCAGGCTGGTCCAGCTGGGAGAGGTGGAAGCGCTGCCGCTGCCCGAAGATGCGGAAGTCAACACAGAGGCTGAAGAAACAGAAGCTGATGAAACAGCTGCTGAAGAAGAGGCCACGGCTGAGAAAGAGAGCCTGGATCCTTCCGACGGCGCCCGTTACCGCATTGACGTGACACTGGACCGGGATGCCGGCACCCTGGTGGTCTCTGACAACGGCATCGGCATGACGGCCGACGAACTCGACAAGTACATCAACCAGATCGCCTTTTCCGGCGCCGTTGATTTTGTCGAGCGCTATCGTGAAAAGGGCGCCGGCGACGACATCATCGGCCACTTTGGCCTGGGCTTCTACTCGGTCTTCATGGTGGCCGACCGCGTCGTGATCGAGACCCGCTCCGCTCTCCCTGACACACAGGCGGCGCGCTGGATCAGCGACGAAGGCACCGACTTCACCATTGAGGCCGGCAGTCGTGAAACGAACGGCTCGGACATCATCCTGCACCTGAATGAGGAGGCAAAGACCGAGCTCGATGCCGCCAAGATCCGTGAGATCCTACGCACCTACTCCTCCTTCATGCCCTATGTCATCTACTTCACGGATGTTGTCGGTGATCGTGAGGCTGTAGAGGCTCGCGAAGAGCGCTTCAAAGAGCGTCACGGCGAGTGGGAGAACCGCCGCCGCGAAGCCCTGGACAAGGGTGAGTCCTTTGATGAGGCTGAACCCGAGCGCTACCCGGAGCTGCCGCCCAGACCCGTGAATGAGACCAGGCCGCTCTGGCTGGCTGCCCCGCGGGAGGTCACGGAAGAGCAGTACCGCGATTTCTACCGCGACACCTTCCTGGACTACCGTGAGCCCCTGTTCTGGATCCACCTCAACATGGACTATCCCTTCCGTGTCCAGGGCATCCTCTATTTCCCGCAGTCCGAACACAAATATGAGACGCTTGACGGCCGGATCAAGATTTACTCCAACCAGGTCTTTGTCGCCGACAATATTCCTGAGATCATCCCGGACTTCCTCTTCCTGCTGAAGGGCTGTCTTGACATGCCTGATCTGCCCCTGAACGTCTCACGATCATTTTTGCAAAACGACCGCTACGTCCGCCGTCTCTCGGACCACATCGTGCGGAAGGTGGCCGACCGCCTGACCTCGCTCTTTGAAGAGGACTGCCCTGCCTATGAGAAGTACTGGCGTGACATCGCCGTCTTCGTCAAGTACGGCTGCCTGCGTGACGAGAAGTTCTTCAAGCGCGTCAAGTCGGTTCTCCTCTTCGAAAAGACCGACGGCAGCTTCGCCACTCTGGAGGAGCTGGGGGACACGATCCGCTATGCGAATGACCCCAAGCGCCAGGTTGCCTATGTCAGCCGTCTGGAAGCGGCCGGCAACTCCGTCGTCATTCTGGATCATGAGCTCGACAATGCCTTCATCTCCCTGCTCGAGCACCGCCGGGAGGAAGAGGACGGGAAGCTGCGCTTTGTCCGCGTTGACGCTGAGGTAGCGGGTGACGAAGGGCTCATCGAGCGCCAGCCGCGCCTGGAAGAAATCTTCCGCCGCGTCAGCGGTCAGGAGAAGCTCGGGGTTGTGGTCCGCGCCATGGGTGAAGCGGAGCAGGCCGCGGTCCTGCTGGAAACCGAAGAGAGCCGGCGTATGCAGGACATGCGGCGCCAGTTTGAGCGCATGGACAAATCGGGCGAAGGCGGAATGGACCTTGACGCCATGTTCCCGGTGATTTCCGAGCTGGTGGTCAACACCGACAGTCCGCTGGTCTCCCGCATCGTGACGCTGTCGGATCTGCCCGGGGAGGAGGCGGCCTGCGACCGCCTGGCGCATCAGGTCTATGACCTGGCCAGACTGGCCCACGGCTCGCTGACAGGCAGCGACCTGGCGGCCTTCCTGCGGCGCAGCACGGAACTGCTGGGAGAGCTCTGAGCCGCTTAAGGTCGGTGCGGAGTCAGCCATGACGGGTGGGAGGTGTTCAGATCGAGCGCGACCGGAGTCATCCCTTTGAGCTCGTAACTGAGATGCGCCCGACCGGCGATCAGCCGCGGGCCATTGATGAACTGGTCGCCGGCCTCCAGGCCGGCGAGCGGGGTCAGATTCTGCTGGGTGTCACAGGTTCGGGGAAGACCTTTACGATGGCCAACGTTATCTGGCGCACCCAGCGGCCGGCTCTGGTCATCGCCCATAACAAGACCCTGGCCGGCCAGCTGGCCGCCGAGTTCCAGGCCTTTTTCCCGAACAACCGTGTCGAGTACTTTGTCAGCTACTACGACTACTACCAGCCTGAAGCCTATATCCCATCATCAGATACATATATAGAAAAGGACTCGGCGATCAACGAGGAGATCGACCGCATGCGCCATTCCGCCACCGCCAGCCTCCTGGACCGCCGGGATGTCATCGTGGTGGCCTCCGTTTCCTGCATCTACGGACTTGGCAATCCTGAGAGCTACCGGGAGAACATGGTGCACCTCAGAGTTGGCGAGCAAAGAGACCGCGATGAACTGATTGCCAGGCTCGTCGCGGTGCAGTATCAGCGCAACGACTATGAGGTCAAGCGCGGCACCTTCCGTGTTCGTGGGGATACGCTTGATATCTTTCCCGCCAACGCCGAGGACCTTCTGATCCGCGTCTCCTTTTTCGGGGACGAGATCGAGCGCATTCTGGAACTCAATTACCTGACCGGCAATGTGGTGGCGGCGCGCAACTACGTCACCATCTACCCCGCCACCCACTACCAGACGGGCGGCGAGGCGATGACCCGCGCCGTCGCCTCCATCGAAGCGGAGCTGGAAGAGCGTCTGGCCGTGCTCCGCGGGGAAGGGAAGCTGGTAGAGGCCTACCGCCTGGAGCAGCGCACCCGCTATGACCTGGAGATGCTGGCCGAAACCGGCTTTGTCAAGGGCATTGAAAATTATTCGCGCCACATCGATGGACGGGAGCCCGGCACACCGCCATACACCCTCCTTGACTTCTTCCCGGACGACTACCTGCTGCTCATTGACGAGGCCCATGTCACCGTCCCGCAGATCGGCGCCATGTACAACGGCGACCATTCGCGGAAGGTCAGCCTGGTGGATTTTGGCTTTCGCCTGCCCTCCGCCTTTGACAACCGCCCCCTGATTTTTCACGAATTCGAAGAACGCATGGGCCAGACGATCTATGTCGGCGCCACTCCCGGACCCTATGAGAAAGCGCACAGCAGCCGCGTGGTCGAGCAGATCATCCGGCCGACGGGCCTGGTCGATCCTGAGATCGCGGTCCATCCGGTGACGGGCCAGATCGAAGACCTGCTGGCCGAAGCGCGCCGGGTCATCGAGCGCGGGGAGCGCGTACTGGTGCTGACGATGACGAAGAAGATGGCGGAGGATCTGACCTCTTTTCTGGTTGACGAGGGAATGCGCGTGCGCTACCTGCATTCGACCATCGTCAACGAGGAGCGCCTGGCCATATTACGCGATCTGCGCCGCGGGGATTTCGATATACTGGTAGGGATCAATCTGCTGCGTGAAGGACTAGACCTTCCGGAGGTCTCCCTGATCGCCATACTCGACGCCGACCGCGCCGGTTTCCTGCGCTCCACGACCGCCCTGATCCAGATCATCGGACGGGCGGCCCGGAACATCAACGGGCGGGTCATCATGTATGCGGACGAAATCACACCCCAGATGCTGGAGGCGATCCGTGAGACCAATCGCCGCCGCCGCATCCAAAGCGAGTACAATGAGAAACACGGCATTACGCCGCGTTCGGTGACCAAAGCCATCCGCCATGTCGCGGATACCACAATGGAACTGGATGAGGCCCAGCGACAGGAAGCCGGAAAACTGGCCGCCGCGGATGAGCGGGAAGCCGAGCGTGCCATTCGGCAGCTCGAGCGCCCCGAACGCGAACAGCTGGCCAGACGACTGGAGGGCGACATGCGCCGTGCCGCCCGTGAGCTGGACTTTGAAGAGGCTGCCCGCCTGCGCGATTTAGTGATTCGCCTGCGTGCATAAACAAGGGAGGAGAAGAACGAAACATGGAAACGAAGAGCCAGGAAGCGTATCGGATCTGGTCAACTGACCCCTACTTCGATGCCGGGATCCATGAGGAGCTCGCTGCCGTCGCCGACGATCCGCTGGAGATCGAGGATCGCTTTTACAAGCATCTGGAGTTCGGTACCGGCGGCCTGCGCGGCATTCTGGGAGCGGGCACGAACCGCATGAACCGCTACACCGTCGCCCGGGCGACAACGGGCTTCGCCCGCTACATCGTCTCAGAGGGTGAGGAGGCGATGCGCCGCGGTGTCGCCATCTCCTATGACTGCCGTATCGGCTCACCGGAATTCGCTGAAATCGCCGCCCTGGTCTTTGCCTCCCACGGCATTCATGTCTATCTCTCGGACGAGCTGCGTCCGACGCCGATGCTGTCCTTCGCGGTCCGCCGCTACAACTGCTACGGCGGTGTCATGGTGACGGCTTCGCATAATCCCAAACAGTACAACGGCTATAAGGCTTATGGTGAAGACGGCGGGCAGATGCCGCCGGAAGCCGCCGATGTTGTGCTGGCAGAGATGAACAAGATCACGGATATCCGCACCCTCAGCTGGATCAGCCGGGAAGAGGCCATCGAGAGGGGGCTGATTGAGATCGTCGGTCCCGATCTGGACAAGGCCTACAACGATATGCTGCTCGAGCTTTGCATAGATCCGGACGTCATCCATCGCCAGAAGGACATTGGCATTGTCTTCACGCCCCTGCACGGCTGCGGCAACAAGCCTGTCCGCCGTATCCTTGCCTCCCTGGGCTTTGAGAACGTCCATGTGGTTCCCGAGCAGGAACTGCCCGACGGCAACTTCCCCACCGTCAAGTCCCCCAATCCGGAGGAGCGCAGTGCCCTGGCCATGGGCCTGGATCTGGCCGAAAAGGTCGGCGCCGAGCTCGTCATCGCGACCGACCCCGACGGCGACCGCACCGGCCTGGCTGTGCGCCTGGCGAATGGCGAGTGGAGCGTGCTCACCGGCAACCAGATCGGCCTTCTGCTGATGGAATACATTCTTTCTGCGAAGGAGCGGGCCGGGGCTCTGCCGGAGAATTCCTTCGCCGTCACCACCATCGTCTCCACCAAGCTCGGCCGCCGCATCGCCGCCGCCTACGACGTCAAGCTCTTTGAGGTGCTGACAGGCTTCAAGTACATCGGCGAGCTGATCAAGGAACTCGACGACACCGGGCTCGGCCACTACCAGTTCGGCTTCGAGGAGAGCTACGGCTATCTGGCCGGCACCTCCGTGCGTGACAAGGATGCCGTGGTCGCCTCCATGCTGCTGGCGGAAATGGCGGCCTTTGCCCGCGACCGCGGCCAGACCATGGCCGATCTTGTCGAAAACCTCTACGACCGTTACGGCTATGGACAGGAAGTGACGCTGTCTCTGGCCCGCGAAGGCATTCAGGGCACCCGCGCCATTCAGCGCGCCATGTCCAATCTGCGCCAGGTCCGCTCAGAGGGGATCGAGGGTCTGCCGGTGAAGTCCATTGCCGACTATGTGGCCGGCGACAGCTACGATCTGGCCACCGGTTCGACAACAGAGCTGACGCTGCCGTCTTCCAACGTCCTCTACTACGCGCTGGAGGGTGATGACTGGATCTGCGTCCGCCCCTCCGGTACCGAGCCCAAGATCAAAGTCTACTTTGGCGCCTATGGCGACGACCGTGACGACGTGGACCGGCGCATTGACACCATGCGCCAGCAGTTCCTGGGTCGTCTGGAAGCTGAACTCGACGGCTGACGATGGCCGACTTCGTCCATCTGCACCTGCACAGCGAATACAGCCTGCTTGACGGTGCGAACCGTCTGGCCAAACTGCCCGGGCGTATCCGTGAACTGGGGATGGACGCGGTCGCGCTGACCGATCACGGGGTGCTCTACGGCGCCGTTGACTTTACAGAGGCCTGCCGAAAAGGTGGTGTGCAGCCGATACTGGGCGCGGAAGTCTATGTGGCGCCGCGGGGGAGGCATGCGAAGGACGGCCCCGACGACCGCCGTCCCCACCACCTTATTCTGCTGGCAGAGACCCCGGCCGGGGTCACCAATCTCAACCGTCTGGTTTCGCTCGGCTGGACAGAGGGCTTCTACCAGCGGCCGCGCGTCGACGAGGAGCTGCTGGAACGCTATCACGACGGCCTGATCTGCCTTTCGGCCTGTCTCAGCGGCGCCGTCGCCCGGCGCATTCTGGCCCGTGATGAGGCCGGTCTCTACGCGGTGGTCGAGCGCTACCGCCAGATTTTTGGCGACCGGAATTTCTTTCTGGAAGTCCAGGCCAACGGCCTCAGGGAGCAGGAGACGGTCAACCGCCGTCTCTTTGCACTGGCCGAGGAGACCGGGCTGGGCCTGGTCGCCACCACCGACGCCCACTACATGCGGGCGGAAGAGGCCCGTGCCCACGAAATTCTGCTTTGTATCCAGACGGGCAAGCGCATGTCAGATCCTGAGCGTATGCGCATGGGCTCGGACCAGTTCTATATCAAGTCGCCTGAAGAGATGGCCCGGGCCTTCCCGGATCATCCGGAGGCGCTTCAAAACACCGTCCGGATTGCCGAGCGCTGCCGCGGGGCCGAGCTTGAACTCTACCCCGCGCACCCGCACATGCCGGATTTCCCGGTGCCGGAGGGCTTTCGGGATCACGCGGACTACCTGCGCGGGCTTTGCATAAAAGGTCTTAAAAAGCGCCTGGATGCCGCCGGTATCCATGACGTGGATCCCTACTATCAGCGTCTGGACCATGAGCTTAATATCATCGGCCAGATGGGCTATGTCGACTACTACCTTATTGTCTGGGATTTCATCCGCTTCGCCCATGAAGAGAAGATCATGGTGGGGCCGGGGCGCGGTTCGGGTGCGGCGTCGATTGCCGCCTGGGCGCTGGAGATCACCAACATTGATCCGCTGCGCTACCAGCTGCCCTTTGAACGCTTTCTGAACCCCGACCGCGTCAGCATGCCGGACTTCGACATTGATTTCTGTTATGAGCGCCGTGGGGAGGTCATCGACTATGTGACACGGCGTTACGGCAGCGATCACGTGGCTCAGGTGGTGACTTTCGGGACGCTGGCGGCGCGTGCCTCTGTCCGTGATGTCGCCCGCGTGCTCGATATTTCCTATCCCGAAACGGACCGCATCGCCAAGATGATCCCGACCCAGCTCAACATGACGCTGGATCGGGCGCTGGAACTGTCCGCGGAATTTGCCGCGGAGTACCAGGCCAATCCCACGACAAAGGAACTCATTGACACCGCCCGTCTCTTTGAGGGGATGCCCCGTCACGCGTCGACCCATGCCGCCGGCGTGGTCATCGCCGGGGAGCCGCTGATGGACCTGGTTCCGCTGGCCTGTAACGACGAGCAGGTGGTAGTCCAGTTTGACAAGAACAACATCGAAAAGGCAGGGCTGCTGAAATTTGATTTTCTGGGACTGCGGACACTGACGGTCATGCGCGACACGCGCGACATGGTCATGGCCAAAAGCGGCGAGTGGATCGACTTTGACAACATGAGCTATGACGATCCGCAGGTCTTCGAGCTGATCTCCTCCGGCGATACGGCCGGGGTCTTCCAGCTGGAGTCGGGAGGGATGACGAGTTTCATGCGCGAACTCAGGCCCGAGTCGCTGGAGGATGTCATTGCCGGCATCTCACTCTACCGGCCGGGGCCGATGGACTCCATCCCGCGCTATCTGGACGGTCGCCACGGCCGCCAGCCCATCCGCTACGAACACCCGCTGCTGGAGCCGATTCTCAACGTGACCTACGGCTGTGTGGTCTATCAGGAGCAGGTGATGCAGATCGTCCGCGATCTGGCCGGCTTTTCGATGGGACAGGCCGACAACGTGCGCCGGGCCATGGCCAAGAAGCAGGGCGACCTCTTCCGCCGCTACGCCGAACTTTTCATCGACGGGGGAGACGCGGACGGGCGCGGCCATGTCGAAGGTGCCGTGGCCCGCGGCGTGCCCCGCGACGCGGCCCGGCGTGTCTGGGACGGCCTGGTCAGTTTCGCCGCCTATGCCTTTGGCAAGGCCCATGCGGCGAGCTACGCGGTGGTCGCCTATCAGACAGCGTGGCTGAAACTCTACCATCCGGTGGAGTTCATGGCCGCCATGATGAATTCCTTCCTCAACAACATCAGCCAGGCCGCCCACTACATCCGGGTGGCCCGGCAGATGGGCATCCGCCTGCTGGGGCCGGACATCAACCGCTCCGAAGTGCGTTTTACCACGGAAGACGGCGCCATCCGCTTCGCGCTGGGCGGAATCCGCAACGTCGGCCAGGCAGCCCTGGAGGGGGTCGTGGCGGACCGCCGGGAGAACGGCCCCTTTACGTCCTACGGTAATTTTCTGGAGCGCGCCTCTGCATTGGGTGTCAACCGCAAGATGATCGAGAGCCTGGCGATGAGCTCGGCCCTGGATGGCTTCGGGGTGCCGCGCAATCAGATGATCGCGGTGCTGGACAACTGGCTTGATGTGCTGGCCCGCCGGCGCCAGCAGACCATGGAGGGGCAGCTTTCCTTCTTCGACTTCGGCGTCCTGCAGAAGGTGGAGACCGAGCCCCGGTATCCCAGGCTGCCGGAGATGCGCCATCTCCAGATCCTGGAGATGGAGAAGGAGATGCTGGGCCTTTATGTCTCCGGCCATCCTCTTGACGACTACCGCGAAGTGCTGGCGGCGCACGCCGAAAGCAGCGCTCTGCTGGCGCCGGAGGCGGGCCTGCTCGACGCGGAGGCGGGCTGGAGCGGGGCCGGACTCGACAGACGCCCGGTCCTGATGGGGGGCCTGCTGGTGCGCCGCGACAATCGTTCGACGCGCCAGGGCAAGCCGATGTGCATCCTGGAGCTCGAAGACCTGGATGGCAGCTACGAGTGTCTGGTCTTCCCCCAGAGTTATGTCGAATTTCAGGAGTTTCTGCGCGAAGGCAGTGTGCTGCTGATATCAGGCCGCCTGTCGGCCCGTGAGGATGAGGAGCCCAAGCTCCTGGTCGACCGCGTCGTGGAACTGCCGGAAGACCGTGACTGGATAGGGGCGGGCAGGCCGCGTCTGCTCGAAGCGCCCGGGGGCCAGAAGTTCCCGGTCCGGCGCCCGGCGCAGCCGGGACCCGTGCCGCCTGCCGCCCTGCTGCCCGGGGAGCCGCTGTCCGACAGGCGTGAAAGTGACGGGTCAGCCCAATATCCCTATACACTGCTGGTAGACTATCCTGGCGAGCCGGATGACCGGGGCTATGAAGTCCTGGCCGCGACCCTGCAGTATTTCGAGGGGGAAATACCCGCCGCCATTCTCTCAGGCGACAGCTGCCGCTTCATCTGCCGTACGGAGCCGTCGGAGCTGCTGCTTAAGACGCTGGCCCGGCGCTACGGAGCGGAGCGGCTCCATTTTCTTTCCGGAGAACCCGGGCTGTCAGAAGAGACAGCGCATGTATAATAGCGGAAGGTCTGTGCCGCTGGCACAACAGAAGGAGAGGAGAGACGTTCAAGATGAATCAGGAAATGGATCTTAATCTGTCAGATAACGTGGTCGGTGATGAGTCACTGCTGGCTGCGTCAGAGCTGGCCGCCCAGGCGGATGCCCGGCCTGCCCGTCCTCAGACCATCGCGGTACTGACCTCCGGCGGTGATGCGCCGGGAATGAACGCCGCCATTCGTGCCGTTACGCGTACTGCGCTGAACAACGGCCTGCGTGTTCTGGGCGTCCGGCGCGGCTTCCACGGTCTCTGGCGCGGCGACATTCTGGAGCTCAACAGCCGCTCGGTGTCTGAGAAGCTGCAGCGCGGCGGCACCTTCCTCATGACCGCCCGTTCGGCGACCTACAATACACCGGAGGGTGTGCGGAAGGCCTATGAGATGTGCCTGGTCTTCGGTATTGACGCTCTCGTCGTGATCGGCGGTGACGGATCCTTCCGCGGCGCCCGCGACATTTCCCGACTCGGCATTCCGGTGGTCGGCATCCCGGCGACGATTGACAACGACATTTCTTCAACCGACTACACCATCGGCTACGATACGGCGATGAACACGGCGATGGACGCCATCGACAAGCTTCGCGACACCGCAACCAGTCACGAGCGCTGCTCGGTCATTGAACTGATGGGGCGCAGGGCCGGCTATCTGGCACTCAATGTCGGCATGGCGACGGGTGCCGAAGTGATTCTGATTCCGGAAATCGAAGTGGACTTCGCCCAGGACGTCATCAAGCGTCTGCTGGACTGCCGCAACGCCGGCAAGCACCACTATATCGTCGTGGTGGCGGAGGGTGCCGGTTCGGCGGTGGAGATTGCCGAGCGCATTGAAACCGTGACCGGTATTGAGGCCCGCCCGACCATCCTGGGTCACATCCAGCGCGGCGGTTCGCCGACCATGCGTGACCGGGAAATGGCCAGCCGCATGGGTGTCGACGCCGTCAACGTGCTGCTGCGCGGCGAACGCAACAAGCTGATCTCCTATAAGCACGGTGATCTGGTTGCCATCGATCTGGAAGAGGGCCTCCAGATGACGAAGACCATTTCGCAGGAAGAGTTCCTTGACGCGAAGGTGATTGCTCTTTAGAGACAGAGGACATTAGATGCCGGCGGGGGATCACATCAACTGGAAAAAACAGCTGACGCTGCCAAATCTGCTGTCACTGCTGCGACTTATTGCCGTTCCGTTCATGGCGCGGGAGATTCTTGGCTATCCGGAACGGCGTATCGCGGCCGTCATCTTCTTCGTCGCCATCTGGCTGACGGATGTGCTCGACGGCTGGATCGCGCGCCGCTTTAATCAGGTCAGTGAAATTGGCAAGGTCCTGGATCCGCTGGTGGATAAGATCTTCCAGATCACGACCGCCGTCATGCTGACCCTGATCGGGCGGCTGCCCGTCTGGGTTCCCCTGTTTCTCATTGTCCGGGAACTCATCATGGTGGTCGGCAGCGCCCTGCTCTATACGCGTCGCCGCATTGTCGTCCACTCGCGCTGGTACGGGCGCCTGACCACGGTGCTGCTGGTCATCTCCTTCGCCCTGGCCCTCATTCTGCCGGACAGCCAGGCACACCTGATTCCGGGCTTTTTTGTCGCGCCGCTGCTGCTGTCGGTGTTCGCGCTGGTCTCCTATATCCGTCATTATCGGGACGCCGGGGAACGCCACGCATGAGTGCCTCTCCGGACACCGGGACGGCGGAGAGCCTGATCCTGCTGGAATACCCGGCCATCATTTCACGTCTGATCGAGCTCGCCGCCTCCGTCCCCGGGCGGCGGCTCTGTCAGGATCTTCTGCCAAGTTCCGATCTTGAAGTGGCCCGGGAACGCCAGGCTGAGACGGCGGATGCCATCCATCTGCTGCTCGCCCACGGCACGCCGCCGCTCTACGGGATAGCGGACCTGGCGCCGACCTTCGCCAGAACTACATTGGGAGCCGTTCTTACACTGCGCGAACTGCTTGAGATTGCCAGCTTTCTGCGCGCCGTGAACCGGCTCAAGCGCCGTGTGCCCGATGCCGAGGCCGAGCGGGAGAACCGCGTCTACCGCCTGATGGACCGCCTGCGGCCGGATCTGGTCTTTGAACAGCGTATCAGCGACGCAGTCGTGAGCGAAGAGGAAATGGCCGACAACGCTTCCCCGGCGCTGGCCGCGATCCGTGCCCGACAGCGGCGGGCCCAGGCCGCCATCCGTGAGCATCTGGACCGTGTACTGGCGACTAAGGCGCGCTATCTCCAGGAGTCGCTGATCACGCAGAGAAACGGGCGCTATGTGGTCCCCGTACGCGCCGAGTATCGCGCGCAGGTCGGCAGTATCGTCCACGACACCTCCAATTCCGGGCAGACCCTCTTTGTCGAGCCGCTCGCCGTTGTCGAGCAGAACAACCGCCTGCGTGAACTGGCGGCCGAGGAGCGCGATGAGATCGAGCGCATCCTGCGGGACTTTTCGGCGGCGGTGGCCGAGCGGCGGGAGGTGCTGGACGCCAATGCCATCCTGCTGGCCGGGATTGACTTTGCGGTGGCCAAGGGGCGCCTGGCGCTGGAGCAGCGGGCCCAGACGCCGCTTTTGAACGACGAGGGGCGCATCTGGCTGCGCCGTGCCCGCCATCCCCTGATCCCGCAGGATCAGGTGGTGCCGATTGACCTCTGGATCGGGCGTGACTTTCGCAGCCTGGTGATCACCGGGCCGAATACCGGAGGGAAAACGGTCGCACTGAAGACCACCGGCCTGCTGACACTGATGGCGATGGCCGGTCTGGCGGTGCCGGCGGCGGATCAGACGGAGCTTGCCGTCTTCCGCTCGGTGGAGGCCGACATCGGTGACGAGCAGAGCATTGAGCAGAATCTTTCGACATTTTCATCCCACATGCGGCGGATCGTCGGGATTGTGGAGCGGGCGGAGCCCGGCAGCCTGATTCTGCTTGATGAACTGGGCAGCGGCACCGATCCTTCCGAAGGCGCGGCGCTGGCCATCGCCATTCTGGATGACCTCCTGAACCGCGGCGCGACGACCGTCGCCACCACCCACTATCGTGAACTCAAGGCCTATGCCCTGGAAACGCCGCTGGTTGAAAATGCCTGCTGTGAATTTGACACCAGGACTTTAAGGCCCACCTACCGTCTGCTGATCGGGGTGCCCGGAGTGTCCAATGCTTTTGTCATTTCGCGAAAGCTGGGACTGGCCGACCGCATCATCGACCGGGCTGCCGAGCATCTGAGTGATGACAGCCGCCGCTTTGAGGCCCTGATCGCCGAGCTCGACCAGAAGACCAGGCAGCAGGCACAGGCGCTGGAGGCTGCCGAGAGGGCGCGGGCGGCCGCGGCTGCGGAGCGTCAGGCGCTGGAGGCGGAGCGTGCGGATCTCAAGCGCCGCCGCGACGAGATCCTGCAGCAGAGCCGGGAAGAGGCGCGGCTTGAGCTCGGCGAGCAGCTCGAGCTGCTCGACGCCCTGCTCCAGGACCTGCGTCGGGCGGCAGCCGGCACGGACCAGGCGCAGGTCAGGCGGGAGGCGGAGGAACTCCGTCGTGAGCTCGCCGGCCAGCTGAAGCGCCTGCAGGACGACATCGGGCGGGCGACGCTGGCCGCCGCGCAGCCTGGCGCCGGTGCGGAGCCGCTCGCGCTGGTCGTCGGCGAGCTCTACAGCGCCCCGACGCTCGGTCTGACGGGCCGGCTGGTGTCGGAGCCCGACAGTCGGGGGCAGGTGCAGATCGCGAGCGGCGTCATGACGGTCACGGTGCCGGCCGCCAGTCTGCAGCGGGCGGTGGAGACGCCCCAGGCCGTTAACCGGCGCGGCAGCTCCGGCCAGGTGGTGGCCCAGAAGCGCCAGACCTTCCGCCCCGAGATCAAGTTGCTGGGGCTGCGTGCCGACGAGGCGACGCTGCGCCTGGACCGCTACCTCGACGACGCGGTGCTGGCCGGCGCCCCCAGCGTGCGCATCGTCCACGGGAAGGGAACGGGTGCCCTGCGGGAGGCGGTGCAGCAGCTGCTGCGCACAGACCGTCGGGTGAAGAGCTTCCGGCTGGCCGCCTTCGGCGAAGGCGACAGCGGCGTCACGATTGCCGAGCTGCGCTAAACAAGTGGTAAGACCAGCCGACTGATTCCGAGTGGTCAAAACGGCGTGAAATCTCAAAAACGATTTCTATTTCTGCCAATCTTGTGTACTAAAGGGTGTTTCCTGGTCAGGATCGAGGGTTTTACAAAAAGGATTTTGTATTTCTCCTCATCTTGACCACGAGAACTCTGTTTCTGGTCAAAATCGAGAGTTTTACAAAAAGGATTTTGTATTTCTCTTCATCTTGACCACGAGAACTCTGTTTCTGGTCAAGATCGAGAGTTTTACAAAAAAGATTTTGTATTTCTCCTCATCTTGACCACGATGGCCCTGTATCTGGTCAAAATCGAGAGTTTTACAAAAAAAATTTGTATTTCTCTTCATCTGTTATGTAGTGACTCTTGTCAAGGGTTAGTTTCTCGGTTACCGCACTGTGTTACCTCCTTCTTTCGTAAAGGGTGTCTTCAGAAGCTTTCGCTGGACAGTTCCCGGCATTGGCCAATCTGTTATACGCGGATTCAGTTCTTACACCTACCGCAGGTCAATGGTTCGCCGTGAGTGTTGCTGTCTTGA
>JASGUW010000111.1 GCA_030055235.1 Bacillota bacterium | reverse complement strand
AAAATGCGCTGGTGCCCCGAAACCGGGGCAGGAACGAAAAAATTGTCCACAGATGGACAAAAATTGCGCTGGTGCCCCAGAATCGGGGCAGGAGCAGAAAAACTTGTCCACAGATGGACAAAAATTGCGTTGGTGCCCCAAAACCGGGGCAGGAACGAAAAAACTGTCCACAGATGGACAAAAATTGCGCTGGTGCCCCGGAATCGGGGCAGGAACGAAAAAATCGTCCGCACTCATTAACTCCAGCTTTCGGCTTGCACCGCCGCATTCTACTTTTTATTCTTTTTCACGAAGCGGCGGCAAATGAATCGATGGGAAGCAGTCGTACGGGCGACACTTGCTGTATTGCCCTGAAGCGGGGCAAATGGATAAGTTTTCCATATTTGGTCTGGAATCGATTTACGACTCACCATCATTGTATAAATTGAAACATCGTACTCATAAGGAGTATTCAATGTTCACTATTTCGACTTTTGCATCATATTTTTCATTCATATCAATTTCTGCACTGAAGCGATGTATGAACAAAGCAGCGGAAGTAACAAACTTCTGATTCTGGAAGAGATGTAGATTAAAGCAACGCAGATTGGCTATTGGGAAAAAGCGTATCCGCTATCTTTCAAGAATAAAGATTGGAGAAAAGCCCAGCTAGCAGAATTCAGCAGGTTTTGCTTGCTCCCTGCCGCTCAGCGCCAGGTGGCGCAATCCGGGTACGGTCACGCCTGGCGTTTGACAGCCTCGGCGGCCTCGGCGGCCTCAGCCAGCCGGCGGCGGCGCCGCGTCAGGCGGACGTCATCACCGCTGATGTCGAGCAACTGGAAGGCGCCGATCAGGCGCGAAGAGACGCGCTCGTCGTAGACCTGGCGGACGTCGCCCAGGGCCAGGTTGCTGGAGATCACGAGCGGGCGCCCGGCAGCCAGGCGCTGGTTCAGCAGGCCGAGCAGCTCGGTCAGGCGCGTGGCCGGGGGGACGTTTTCGGTGCCCAGGTCGTCGAGGATCAGGCAGTCGGCGGTTTCGATGCGCTGCTGCATCTCCTCGGCGAGCGCCAGGCGCAGCGGATCGGGGCCGAAGCTCGTCGTCAGGCGGCGCAGCTGGGCCAGATGCTGGTGCCAGTCGGGCGCCGTCAGATAGAGCACGCCGTAGCCGCGCTCAATGAGGCGGTGGCCGATGGCTTGGGCGAACCAGGTTTTGCCGGTGCCGGTCGGGCCGCTGAGATAGAGATGGGCGGGATCGTTGGCCGGGAAGGCGGCGCACCAGCCGAGCAGGTAGTCGCACTGGCGCTCGCGCTCCTCGCGCACGGAGGGCAGCGGGCTGCCGTCGGGGGCGCGGCGGGGGCGGGCGGCAAAGAGCGCGGCGTCGAAGTCCGGGAAGCGGGCGTCGGCGTCATCAGGCAGGCCGGACTGCTCGAGCAGCCAGGGGCCGGCGACCTCCGGGTAACAGCGGCAGAAGCCGTCGCCGTCGTAGCCGGTATCGCCGCAGTGGGGACAGAGGGGGGCGGGGGCGTCGTAGCTCGCCGGGTCTTCGCCGAGGGCGGCAAGCAGGCGGCGGCGCTCCTGGCGCAGGGCGTCGAGCTCGCGTTCGGCCTGCTGCTGAGCGGCGGGGCTGAGCCCGAGCGCCTCCAGGCGCCGGATCGCGGCGGAGGTCACCCGCCGTTCCAGGGCGGCCAGTTCCGGATGCGCCGCCTCCAGACGGCGGCGGCGGGTGCGGCTCGCGGCCTCGGCGGCCTGCTGGCGGCGGGCATAGAGATCGCGGACGCGCGCAGGCATCTCGCGCCGGGGGGCGCGGGAGGCCTGGGGTTCACCGGAGGCCCGGGATTCCCGGGAGGTCCGGGGATCAGCGGCCATCGGTCTCCTCCTTCGCATCACTCATCTCCTCACTGCGCCGCAGCTCGCCCAGGCGCAACGGGTCGGCATAGAAGTCGCGCAGGTATTCGTCGGAGTAGTTGCGCTGGTCGAAGTTTGCGGCCACGTTGCCGCTGGAGCGGCGGTCGGCGGGCTGCGGTCGGGGGCCCGGGCTTTGCGTGCGTACATTTTGACGCGAAGATCTGAGCTGACGCTCGCGCTCCTGCTCATAGGCCTCTATGGCCTCCTTCGTTTTCAGGCCGGCCTCATGCCATTCACGCAGCAGGCGGTCGAAAAAGGGGAAGCTCGGACTGCGCAGCTTGACCACGCGCTCCAGGGCGAGCTCGATGATGTCCTCATTAAAGCCGAACTCATTGAGCCAGCGGTCGACAAAGGGGCGGTGGTACTCCGTCGTGTCGACGCGCAGGCGGCGGCCGATGCGCTTGAGCAGCTGGGCCTCCCGCTCATAGCGGGCCAGGTGGCGGTTCATGTCCTCATAGCTGACGACGCCGTTCTGGTGCCAGTCGCGGCCGACCGCCTGGACATAGCCGACGCGGAGCTTGTTGAGGTCGCGGCAGAGATTGAAGAGAACGTAGATGACCTGGGGCTCGAAGCGGTATTCGCTGTAGAAAACCTCCAGGACGTCGAACCACTTGATGCCCATCATGCCGGAGAAGAAACGGTTGTTGATGTCTTCGCTGAGGCGGCGGTAGCCTTCGTCGTGCTCGTAGTGGTTCATCAGGTCGTCCTGACGCGAGCCGGTGCGGGGGCGGAAGAGCTTGAGGACCTGCTGATCCTTGATGTCTACAAGTGTCAGATAGGGCTGGCCCTGCACGTAGTTGATCAGGCCGGCGCCGGTGAGTTCGAGGAGAACGGCGGAGAAGGCGTCTTCATCTATGCGAAGCATGCGCAGCAGACCGGCGGGCTCGACGCGTTCTTCGCCTTCCTGGGTCAAAAGGTTCAGGGTCAGGTAGGCGCGGACAGCTTCCAGAGAAAGGTCCGGCAGATAGTCGGTGACGAAAACCGCCGGCAGATGCAGGTCGCTGTACAGCCGTCTGCGCAGGGCCCGAATTTCCATGAGCGCTGTCTCCCTCCTCTTCCCGTGTTTGTGCGTTGAGAATAAGTGAGGCTCCTGCCGCCAGCGGGTGCTTATCGGCAGGAACCTCTCTCATTGTACCGGAACTTGTGCCGGATCAGATCTCAGGGTCGGCCGTCAGCGGGCGGGCGGTGCCCGGTGCCGGCCGGATGTGGGTTTGGAAGTCAGGACCAGTCCTCTGCTGCCTTCCGCTCGTAGGTCTTATAGCGGTAGAGAGCGTCGGCCTCTGCCTGGGTGAAGATCTCTTCGACCTTCTCGGCCGGATACTTGCGGGCCAGCGAGCTGTAGCGGACCTCACTCTTCAGGAAGGCCTTGAAGTCGCCGGTGGGCGCCTTCGAGTCGAGCTGGAAGGGATTCTTGCCCTGGCCGATCAGGCGCGGGTCGAAGCGATAGAGGTGCCAGTAGCCGCACTCCACAGCTTCCTTCTCACGCTGGATACCGAAGCGTAGGCCGCCGCGGATACCGTGGTTGATGCAGGGTGCGTAGCAGATGACCAGCGAGGGGCCGTCGAAGGCTTCCGCCTCCAGGAAGGCGCGCAGGGTCTGGGCCTGGTTGGCGCCCATCGCGACCTGGGCCACGTAGACGTAGCCGTAGGACATCGCCATCATGCCGAGGTCCTTCTTCCGCATGGCCTTGCCGCCCGCGGCAAACTGTGCGATGGCGCCGGTCTGGGTCGCCTTCGACGCCTGGCCGCCGGTGTTCGAATAGACTTCAGTGTCCATGACCAGGACGTTGACGTTTTCTCCCGTGGCCAGCACGTGGTCGAGTCCGCCGTAGCCGATGTCATAAGCCCAGCCGTCACCGCCGATGATCCACTGTGAACGCTTGGAGAGATAGTCGCTGCCGGCCAGGATCTCGTCGACCAGAGCGCGCTCGGCGTCGGACTTGGCCTCATAGCCCTGGAGGGCATTGACGAGTCCGGTCGAAACCTCAATGGTGCGCTCGCCGTCGTCGCGGCCGTCCTTCCAGGCGTCGATCGCCTGCGCTACGTCTTCGCATGCAACATCAAGCTTGTCGACGCGGTCGATCATGCGGTCGCGCAGCTGCTTGTAGCCGAGATACATGCCGAGGCCGTTCTCTGCGTTGTCCTCAAAGAGGGAGTTCGCCCAGGACGGACCGCGGCCTTCCGCGTTCGTGGTATAGGGGTTCGTGGGTGCCGAGCCGCCCCAGATCGAGGTGCAGCCGGTGGCGTTGGAAATCATCATGCGGTCGCCGAAGAGCTGCGTCACCAGCTTGATGTAGGGGGTCTCTCCGCAGCCGGCGCAGGCGCCCGAGAACTCAAGCAGGGGCTGCTCGAACTGCGAGCCCTTGACCATGTTCTTCCGCATCGGGTTGGGCTTCAGCGGCAGTGCGCGGATGTAGTCCCAGGTCGCGGCCTGATCCATGCTGTCGGCCAGGGGCTTCATGACCAGAGCCTTGTTCTTGGCCGGGCAGGTCTCCACGCAGGAGGCGCAGCCGGTGCAGTCGAGCACCGAAACCTGAATGCGGAACTTGAGATCCTGGTAGGGCCTCATGCCGTTGAGGACTTCCGTGCCGGCAGGTGCGGCGGCGACTTCTTCGTCGGTCAGCAGGAAGGGACGGATGACCGCGTGCGGGCAGACATAGGCGCACTGGTTGCACTGGATGCAGTTTTCAGGGATCCAGACGGGCACGTTGACCGCGATACCGCGCTTCTCATACTGCGAGGTGCCTACGGGGAAGGTGCCATCGGCGGCGTCTGCAAAGGCTGAAACCGGCAGCTGATCGCCGCGCTGGGCGTTCATGACGTCGGCGATATCCTCGACGAAGACCGGCACATTGCGCACGACGGGCGCGCTGTCGGGTGCATCGGCCCAGTCGGCCGGGATTTCGACTTCGATCACGTTATCCAGGCCGGCGTCGACGGCGGCGTAGTTCATCCTGACAACTTCTTCGCCGCGGCGGCCGTAGCTGTCGACGATCGCCTGCTTCATGTAGGTTACGGCGTCGTCAACCGGGAGCACCTTGGCCAGCTTGAAGAAGGCCGACTGCAGCACCGTGTTGGTGCGGTGGCCCAGGCCGATGTCGGCGGCGATGCCGACGGCGTCGACGGTGTAGAGCTTGATGTTCTTGGCGGCCAGCTGGCGCTTCATGGCGCCGGGCAGGTGCTCACTGAGCTCGTCGACATTCCAGGCCGTGTTCAGCAGGAAGGTGCCGCCGGGCTTGAGCGACGTCACCATGTCGTAGCGCTCCACATAGGACTGCTGCGAGCAGGAGACGAAGTCCGCCTGGTTGATGAGGTAGGTCGAGCGGATCGGCTTATTGCCAAAGCGCAGATCGGAGATGGTGATGCCGCCGGACTTCTTCGAGTCGTAGGAGAAGTAGGCCTGGGCATACATGTCGGTGTGGTCGCCGATGATCTTGATCGAGTTCTTGTTCGCACCAACGGTGCCGTCGGAGCCGAGGCCCCAGAAGCGGCAGGCGATCGTGCCTTCGCTCGCGACGCCGGTGAAGTCCTCTGACGGCAGCGAGAGATGGGTGACGTCGTCGACAATGCCGATCGTGAAGTTGTGGCGCGGTTCGTCAGCGGAGAGGTTCTTGAAGACGGCGAAGATCTGATCCGGCGTGGTGTCCTTCGAGCCGAGGCCATAGCGGCCGCCGACGATGAGCGGAGCATTCTCCTGTCCGGCAAAGGCGGCTACGACGTCAAGGTAGAGCGGCTCGCCGTGGGCGCCCGGCTCCTTCGTGCGGTCGAGAACCGCGATGCGCTCGACTGTCGTCGGCATGGCCGCGAGCAGGTGCTTCACGGAGAAGGGGCGATAGAGGTGGACATTGACCAGACCGACCTTCTCACCGCGGGCGTTGAGGTTGTCGACGACTTCTTCAATCGCGCCGACGGCGGAGCCCATGGCGATGATGACGCGGTCGGCATCCGGTGCGCCGTAGTAGTTGAAGAGCTGGTAGTCGCGGCCAAGCAGGTCGTTGATCTGCTTCATGTAGTCTTCGACGATCTCCGGAACGGCGAGGTAGTAGGGGTTCGAGGCCTCACGCGCCTGGAAGAAGATGTCGGGGTTCTGTGCCGTACCGCGCTGTGTCGGATGGTTCGGCGACAGGGCGCGCGCACGGAAGGCTGCCAGGGCGTCCTGGTCGATGAGGGCCGTCAGATCCTCATAGGCCGGAACTTCGACCTTCTGGATTTCGTGCGAGGTGCGGAAGCCGTCGAAGAAGTGCAGGAAGGGGACGCGGGAGCGGATCGCAGCCAGATGTGCGACGGCGGCCATGTCGACGGTCTCCTGGACGCTGGCGGCGCTCAGCAGGGCAAAGCCCGTCTGGCGGCAGGCCATCACGTCGGAGTGGTCGCCGAAGATCGACAGCGCGTGGCTGGCCAGCGCGCGTGCCGAGACGTGGAAGACGCCGGGGAGCAGTTCGCCGGCGATCTTGTACATGTTCGGGATCATCAGCAGCAGACCCTGCGAGGCGGTGTAGGTCGTCGTCAGGGCGCCGCTGTTCAGTGAGCCGTGTACGGCACCTGCGGCACCGCCTTCGGACTGCATCTCCACCACGTTGACCGTCTGGCCAAAGCCGTTAAGACGACCCTGTGTTGCCCAGATGTCCACATGATCTGCCATCGGTGAGGATGGGGTGATCGGATAGATACCCGCTACCTCGGTAAAGGCATACGACGTATATGCCGCGGCCTCATTACCATCCATTGTCATAAAGGTGGTTTTTTTGCCCATACTGCGCTCCTTGTTTCTTTTCAAATTTGTTGTTTCTGCGCCTGATTCATACATATGAACCGTTTCCGGCGCAAGCGCGGCCGTGTCCGCCGCTACACATACAGAACCACCAAGAAGTATAGCACAGGCGTGTTAAAACTGTAACAAATGTTCTGATTTGGGGTTGTATATCTCATTTATTGGAGTGCGTGATCGAGGGGGGTGTCTGGTTCAGCGGAGTGTGTGACTGAGGGGTGCAAGCCTCGTTTAGGATTGCGTGTCTGATTGAGCGGAGTGGGTGACTGACTGAGGGGTGCGAGCTTGGTTTAGGGTGCGGGTCTAATTTAGCGGAGTGAGCCTCGTTTAGCGGAGTGTTTCTCGTATATCGGAGTGTGTAGCATTTAGCGGAGTGTGTGTCTCGTTTATCAGAGTGTGTTTTGTTTAGCGGAGTGTGTGAGCTTTTTCATCGGAATCTGCAAGCATTTTCCAAACATTCTCAAGCACATAAAACACTGCAGTGATTGGAACAGAGGAATAGTGCAGTTATCGGAACAGTGAAATACCGTGGTTCATGAAGCAGCGGGATACCGTAGTTATTGAAACAGCGAAATACCGTAGTTCATGAAATAGTAAAACACCGCAGTTTGCGCAGCTTGTATTCAAGCCTTTTGAAGATTATTCCACCTTTTGCTCGCGTACAATTACTCGCGCACAATTGTTTGCGTAGCAATCAGTCTCATAATCTGCCGGAATGTGAATGGAATGCGATAGGATGGCGAGCGGCGAGGATAGCAAGCGATGGGAATGGCAAGCTACGAGAATGATTGGCACGACCAGGCACTATTCAAGGAGACTTGAAGGAATTCAGGTTCTGTTGCCCTGAAGCCATATGATTAAGGTGATCCCGAAAACCCCTGCCACAGCGCGCCCTCCGTGGTCAAGATGAAAAGAAATACAAAATCTTTTTTGTAAAACTCCGATCTTGACCAGAATCGGGCCTTCCGTGGTCAGATAAGGAGAAATACAAAATACTCTTTGTAAAACTCCCGATCTTGACCCTGCGCGCTGTACAGCGGCCTGCACGCCGCGCAGCTGTGTGCGCGACCCTTGTGGTCAAAGTAGCCTGTAATCCAAATCATTTTATGGATTACACGCTGTTTTGACCAGAAACCGCCTCTTCGTGGTCAAACTAGCCTGATATCCAAATCATTTTTTGGATTCCACGTTATTTTGACCCTGCGCGCCGTGCAGCGGCGCGCGCGTCCTTCCCGTGGTCAACTTAGGCCGAAATGGCAATCGCATTTGCCATTCCACGCGATCTTGACCAGAATCAGGGCTCCCGTGGTCAACTTAGGCTGAAATGGCAATCGGTTTTGCCATTACACGCTGTTTTGACCAGAATCAGGCCTCCCATGGTCAACTTAGGCTGAAATGGCAATCGGATTTGCCATTACACGCTGTTTTGACCAGAAACAGGCCCTCCATGGTCAACTTAGGCTGAAATGGCAATCGGATTTGCCATTACACGCTGCTTTGACCAGAAACAGGCCCTCCATGGTCAACTTAGGCTGAAATGGCAATCGTATTTGCCATTCCACGCGATCTTGACCAGAATCAGGGCTCCCGTGGTCAACTTAGGCTGAAATGGCAATCGTATTTGCCATTCCACGCGATCTTGACCCTGCGCGCCGTGCAGCGGCGCGCGTCCTTCCCGTGGTCAACTTAGACTGAAATGGCAATCGGTTTTGCCATTCCGCGCGATCTTGACCCTGCGCGCCGCGCAGCAGTGCGACCATTCTGCGTCCCAGAATATGAGGCCCGCCCACCACGCCCACGCTCAGACGTAGCCACCGAGCCCGTGCGCCGTCAAAAACGCCGTCAGATCCCGCCGGCTCAGGTCGATGCTCGTCGCCCCCGTCGCTCCCGCCGCCCCCGTCGCCCCCGTCGCCCCCGCCACGGCCCAGGGCACCCCGGCCTCCGACGGCAGCTCGCCCGTCTCGAACACGCGCCCCAGCACCCCCCGCATCCCGTCGACCATCCAGCCGTCGCCGTCCTCGGAACGCACCCGCCACGGCTCCCCGATCTCGACGATGGGCGCCTGGGCCCAGAGCGCGTTCATCAGCCCCAGATGCGGCCGCACCGACGCGATCGTACACGGATTCACGGCCTCGCCCCGCACGACCGCCAGCATGCGCCGGACCTTGGCCAGCGCCATGTGCATGTGCGCGATGTCACCCAGAGACTCCAGGCGCCGATCCCGCCATTCGACCCGCACTGTCTCGCTCCAGTCGCCGCAGCCCAGCAGCAGCGTCGCCCGCTCGCAGACAATCCGCATACTCACGGGCTCGTTCGGCTCCGACGAATGGCTGCCGGCATACACGAAGCGCGGCCCGCCCTCCCCCACCCGTCCCCGCAGAAAACAGGTGTCAAAACCCCCAATCGGCTTCGAGCGGTAGATTTCCGCCTCCACCTCTGTCGGCCACGCAGCCGCCGCCTCCGTCTCCCCCAGCAGCCAGAACATCGTATGCAGATAATGCGCCGTCGCGTTGGCCACAATCGAATCAAGCGCAAGCCCCACACCCGGCATCTCCACCTGTCCATGCCAGCTGCCCTCATAGTAGCGATCATGCCGCGGCCAGCTGACCAGCACCTCCATCCGCTTTGGCGCCCCAAAATCCCCCGCCGCCAGACGCTGCTTCACCGTCCGCCAGACCTGGCTGAAACACCACTGAATCCCAACCGCCAGCTCCAGACCCGTCTCATCCACCAGCGCCTGCAGCCTGTCAGCATCCGCCCACAGCGGCACCAGCGGTTTCTCGCAGAGAACATGGCTCCCCGCCCTCAGAGCCAGACTCGCCTGCTCCAGATGAAAGGGCACGGGCGACGCAATGATTGTAAGATCCACATTCTCTATTTCTGCGAAGCACTCATCCAACGACCGGAACACCGGCGCATCAATCCCACCGTCTTTGAGATTCCCCTTCTCCTGTGGCCAGGCCGGGTCCACCCCCGCCAGCACACGGCATGCGCCCGTCTCGTGCAGGTGCTCCAGCACCTGACGGTAGACCAGCCCGTAGCCTCCCAGCCCCACCAGCACAATCCCCGGCACCTTCACCAAGTCTACCTCCCATAAAAAGGTCGGCCCCCGAAGTAGCCGACCCAGTCCGTCAAGTCATGCCAAATCCGCAGCGTCAGTCAGCCTGATAGGTGTTGCAGATGACCGCGAAATCCGCCGACTTCAGCGAAGCGCCGCCGACCAGACCGCCGTCGATGTCCTCCTGCGCGAAGAGGCCGCCGACGTTCTTCGCATTCACCGAACCACCATAGAGGATGCGGATGCCCGCAGCCGCCTCGGCGTCGTAGAGCTCCGCGATCAGGTTGCGGATGAATGCACAGACCTCCTGCGCCTGCTCGTCGCTCGCCACCACGCCGGTGCCGATGGCCCAGATGGGCTCGTAGGCGATCGTGACCTGGCAGAGCTTGGAGGCCGGCACGTTGGCGAAGGCCGCCACGATCTGCGAGCGCACGAAGTCGAAGGTCTCCCCTGCCTCGCGCTGCGCCAGCGACTCACCGCAGCAGACGATCGGGCGCACACCGTTGTCGAGCAGCGCCAGCAGCTTCAGGTTGACGGTCTCGTCCGTCTCATTGTTGTACTCACGCCGCTCGGAGTGACCGATGACGCAGTAGCCGACGCCCATCTTCGCCAGCCAGGCGGGCGAGATCTCGCCGGTGAAAGCGCCCTTCGCCTCAAAATGGCAGTTCTGCGCCGCAATATGGATATTCGAGTAGGCAGCGGCCTCAACGGCGGCAGCCAGCGCGGTCGCGGGCACGGCAACGGCGATCGGGCCGTCGGCGTCAGCCACCAGCGGCTTCAGCTCGGCGATAAAGGCAGCCGCCTCGGCGGGCGTGCCCAGGTTCATCTTCCAGTTACCGGCCGAGAAGGTCGAGCGCGGATTGCGGTCGAGCAGGCAGTCGATGCCGGGGAGAACTTTGCCTTCAAGGAATTCAAGCGATGCACCGCCGCCGGTAGAGATATGAGTGACTTTTTCTGCGAAGCCCATCAACTCGACCGCCGCCGCGGAGTCACCGCCACCGATGATCGAAACGGCGTCCGACTCGGCGACCGCGCGGGCGATCTCGCGGGTGCCGTTCGCGAAGGCATCGAACTCGAAGACGCCCATCGGTCCGTTCCAGACGATGGTGCCCGCCGCCTGGATCTCGGCGTCGAAGAGCTTCACGGTCTCGGGACCGATATCCAGGCCCATCCAGCCGTCGTCGATGGCGGCGTCCGCGGTGACCTTCGCCTCGGCGTCAGCCGCGAAACGGTCGGCCACGACATTGTCGACCGGCAGCAGGAGCTTGACGCCCTTCGCCGCAGCGGTCTCCAGCAGCTGCTTCGCAAGATCAATCTTATCCGCCTCAAGCAGGCTCGCCCCGGTGTTGTAGCCCTGGGCCTTCAGGAAGGTATAGGCCATGCCGCCACCGATGAGGAGGGTGTCGACCTTGCCCAGCAGGTTTTCGATAACGCCGATCTTGTCAGAGACCTTGGCGCCGCCGAGGATGGCAACGAAGGGACGCTTTGGATCCTTCAGCGCCCCGCCCATGACGGCGACTTCGCGCTCGATCAGGAGGCCGGAAACAGCGGGCAGGAAGTTCGCCAGGCCGGCGGTCGAGGCATGGGCGCGATGGGCCGTGCCAAAGGCATCATTGACATAGATTTCTGCCAGCGAGGCGAGCTCGCGCGCGAAAGCGGCATCGTTCTTCGTCTCTTCCTTATGGAAGCGGACATTTTCGAGCAGCAGAACGTCGCCGTCCTGAAGTGCCGCGGCCTTCGCCTTTGCGTCGTCGCCGATGGTGTCGGCGGCCAACGTGACCGGCTTGCCCAGCAGCTCCGCCAGACGGTCGGCGGCCGGCTTCAGGGTGAACTTCGGATCGACGCCCTTCGGACGGCCGAGGTGCGAGACCAGAATGACGCGCGCCCCCTGCTCAACCAGATACTGGATTGTCGGCAGTGCGCCGCGGATGCGCTTATCGTCCGTGATAGCGCCCGTCTTCTTATCCTGCGGGACGTTGAAGTCTACGCGCACGATGACGCGCTTCCCCGCCACGGCGATGTCGCGAATGGTTTGCTTTAGCATGTTGGCCATAAGTCTCTCCTTTATCAGTCCTTCTGAGATATTGATGGGTCATCCTGATCCATTCATGTCAACGGAATAGAATTCCGCTCATATCGACGGAATAAAATTCCACGCTATCGTTCAGTTTAGTACAAGTGCGCTGGCTTGGAAAGCTCACGGCGACGACGGGACGACGGGGACGACGGGGCGGCGGGGCGGCGCGGCGGGCGGCGCGGCGGGCGGCGGGGCGACGCATGTCAGGAATGTTGGGGCGCGGGAGAGTGTGCCAGAGGATGGCTGGTGGGATAGAAAAGCAGCTGGCTGGTTTCTGGTCAAGATCGCGTGTAATGGCAAATCCGATTGCCATTTCGGCCTAAGTTGACCACGAAGGCCCGGTTTCTGGTCAAAATAGCGTGTAATGGCAAATACGATTGCCATTGCAGCCCAAGTTGACCACGAAGGCCCGGTTTCTGGCCAAAATAGCGTGAAATGGCAAATCCGATTGCCATTTCAGCCTAAGTTGACCACGAAGGACCGGTTTCTGGTCAAAATCGAGAGTTTTACAAAATGGATTTTGTATTTCTCCTTATCTTGACCACAAAGGACCGATTTCTGGTCAAAATCGAGAGTTTTACAAAATGGATTTTGTATTTCTCCTCATCTTGACCACGGAAGAGAGGCGCGTCCGCTACGCAGCGGGCTGCTTGTCTGGATTGCTTCACAATCCTCTTAGTCAAATAATCAGGTCGTGCCTGTCACCCTCGTCGCCCGCCATCCTTTCGTATTTCATTCACGCTTCGGCATTTTTGAAGCCGATCGTTGGATCGTTGCGTAAACAAGCGGAAAAGCGATCTTCAAAATTCTTGAATGTAAACTGCGCGAAAACTTCGGTGTTTCAGACGCTTGAGGATGGCTCGTAAAAAGGTTTTTCTCATCCCGACAAAGAAGATACATGTCCACTGGCTCACCGCTGCGACTGCGGCGGGGGCATGTCAGTGTACAATAGAGTACCGTTCTCTCCGCAAGCGCGGGGGTGCTGGTGCCCAGATAGGACAGAAGAGGAGCTTCGCCTGCATGCTGACCTTGATCCAGGATCTCATCCAGCAGTTTGCCGAACTGCTGGGGAGATTACCAAACGCCATTCCGCTGCTGTTTGCACTTGTCATCGGCATCGCCCTGGTTGGATGGGGCTACACGCTCTTTCGTGTCTGGTTGCTGTCTATTGGACTCTGGGCCGGCTATCAGCTCGCAGACTGGCTCGTCCAACTGGCCGACATTGAGGGAGACATGCGCTTTCTCATTGTGGTGCTGTTCACACTGGCGGTGGCCCTCTTTCTCTGGCTGGCGCTACGGGCGAGCATTTTCGTTGCCGCATTCAT
This sequence comes from Bacillota bacterium, assembly GCA_030055235.1. Classification (GTDB taxonomy): domain Bacteria; phylum Bacillota; class Clostridia; order Saccharofermentanales; family Fastidiosipilaceae; genus JAEZYR01. The sequence continues at coordinate 847 of JASGUW010000111.1, read as the reverse complement.
TCTGGGAGCTTATATTGTGCGAACGCTGGGAATTTCAATTCTTGGTATTGAGAACCGCTGGGTTTTGCTGCTGGGAGGTTTGCTGGCGGCGGTGCTGGCGGCAGCCTTTGTGAAGCTCTTTATCATTGCTGCCACGGCCATCTCTGGCGCCTATTTGACGGTTGATGCGATTCATGGTTTTGTCCGCAGCGAGGAAGCAGGTGTTTGGCTTAACATGCAGGATCCGGCACGCAACTTTGTCCTCGTCGTCCTCCTTCTGCTTTGGATCGCCATCGCTTTCTTTGGCATCGCCTATCAGTACCGTCTGACGGATCGCGGTAAGCACATCCGTCTTCACGGCACTACGAATTTCTAAGCTAAAGAGAAAGCAGCGTCTGGGGTGTACACCAAATCTGTTGAGCCTTTGGTAAAAGCTTTTTTCAAGCCTTCATTGAAACACCGGAGACACCGCTGTTTTAGCGCAGCTTACGTTTAAGTAATTAAAAGATCGCCCCTTCAACTGCTTACGTGCGATAAATTTCATAAAATTGCCGGAATGTGATTGGAATACGATAGGACAGCGAACGGCGAGGATGATTGGCACTTTTTAAGAGTATTGGGGGTGAGCCCGGGCTCGCTCTTGTCCTGAACAAGATAAGATGAAAGGTGTTCCAACCTCGCGCGACTCTCCCGTGGTCAAAGTAGCCTCGTATCCAAATCGTTTTTTGGATTACGCGCTGTTTTGACCAGAATCAGGCCCTTTGTGGCCAAAGTAGCCTGATATCCAAATCGTTTTTTGGATTACACGCTGTTTTGACCAGAAACAGGCTCTCCGTGGTCAAAGTAGCCTCGTATCCAAATCGTTTTT
>JASGUW010000110.1 GCA_030055235.1 Bacillota bacterium | reverse complement strand
AAAACATCGATATTGCCCGATTTCAGGGGCAATACCGCGATTTTTGTCCACTCCCTGGTCAAAAACTTCGATATTGCCCGATTCCAGAGGCAATACCGTGATTTTTGTCCACTCCCTGGTCAAAAACTTCGTTATTGCCCGATTCCAGGGGCAATACCGTGATTTTTGTCCACCCCCCCTGTACAAATTCTTCGATATTGCCCGATTCCGGGGCAATATCGGCTTTTTTGTCCACAGCTTCCAGGCACCACAGCAAATGCCGCCCGTACAACTGCTTCCTATCGATTCGTTTGCCGCCGCTTATGAAAGAGATGAAAGAAAAAGCGGCGGTGCAGACCACCATCTGGAGCAATAGAAAATGGCCAATTCATCACCCCTGCCATGGCTTGCGGCACCCCAAGTCTCGGGTTTCCCGTCCGAACTGCACCGTTTCCCGTCTCATTGGCACCCGTTCCCTGCCTCACCGCCCCAGTCTCCTCGCCCCAGCTGCACCAGTTCGCCACCCACGCACCACACTCCCGCCCCGCACTCCCGCCCATCTCCCCATTTCAAGCACAAATCAAGCCACAAACACCGCCCGCCCGCTTGAAAATCAGCCGCATTCTGTTATCGTTTCCAGTACATGCTCGCACGGGTTGACCCGTCCGTCCTATGTGCTTGTGCCCAAACTGCCCGGCGCCCGACGGCTTTGTCGCAGGCAGCGTGATATTAAGACAAAGTGAGGACGGGCCGTGGACAAAAAGCTCACTCTGTATGGTTTCAATAATCTGACGAAGACGCTGAGCTTCAACATCTACGACATTTGCTACGCCAAAAGCGAGCGGGAACGCCTCGACTATATCGCCTATATTGATGAGCAGTACAACACCGAGCGCCTGACCGGCATCCTGCTCGGCGTCACCGAACGCATCGGCGCCACCGTCCTCAACATCTCCAAACAGGACTATGAACCTCAGGGCGCCTCCGTCAACATCCTCATCGCCGAGCAGCATGTAGCCCCCGGCAGCATTGACGCCTCCTGCAATCAGGGGGACTTCCCCGGCGCCGCCGATATCCATCCGGAAATCCCCGGCAGCACCCCGCTTGCCTCTCCGATGCGTGACACCATCCACGCTCACCTCGATAAAAGCCACCTCACCGTCCACACCTTTCCCGAGCAGCACCCGGAAAATGCGATCTCGACCTTCCGCGTCGACATCGATGTAGCCACCTGCGGCACGGTCTCGCCTGTCAACACCCTCGACTACCTCATCTCGAGCTTCGACAGCGACATCATCACCATCGACTATCGCGTGCGCGGCTTCACCCGCGACATTACCGGCCGCAAACACTTCCACGACCATCAGATCACCAGCATCCAGGACTTCATCGACAGCCGCACGCTGAAGCGCTATGACGCCGTCGACATCAACGTCTATCAGGCGAATCTCTACCACACCCGCATGCTGTTGAAGGAAGTTGACCTCCAGAACTATCTTTTCAATCAGGATGTCTACGAACTGCCGCCGCGCCAGCGCCTTGAGATCACCAACAGCCTCCGCCGGGAGATGATTGAGATCTTCAGCGGCACCAACATCTACTGACTGAAGTCACCAAGGTGTCCCAGGTGTCCCAAGTGTCTCAGCTCGCCCAGCGCCGCGCCCCGCTCTTCGAAGGCCTCCGCGACTACCGCGCCGCCCGCATCGTTCGCTTTGACGTCCCCGGCCACAAGTCCGGCCGCGGCACCCCCGAGCTGACCGAATTCCTCGGCCAGGCGGCGCTTGCCGCCGACGTCAACTCCTCGAAGCCCCTCGACAACCTCATCCATCCCACCGGCATCATCCGCGAAGCCGAAGAGCTCGCCGCGGCCGCCTTCGGCGCGGCCTCCGCTCTCTTCATGGTGGGCGGCACCACCTCCGCCGTCCAGGCCATGATCTTCTCAACGCTTGGCCCCGGCGACAAGATCATCATGCCCCGCAACGTCCACCGATCGGCCATCAATGCCCTGGTACTCACCGGCGCCATCCCCGTCTATGTCAACCCCGGCATCGACGCCTACCTTGGCATCCCCCTCGGCATGGCTGTGGCCGATGTCGAGGCTGCCATCCACCTCCACCCCGACGCCAAGGCCGTTCTCGTCAACAACCCGACCTACTACGGCGTCGCGGCCGACCTTGACAGTATCTGCCGCCTGGCCCACCGCCACGGCATGCTGGTCCTGGTCGACGAGGCCCACGGCACCCACTTCTACTTCGGCGACGACCTGCCCCGCCCGGCGATGGCCGTCGGCGCCGACATGGCCGCCGTCAGCATGCATAAGACCGGTGGCTCCCTGACCCAGAGCTCGATCCTCCTCCTGGGTTCCCATACCGATGCCGCCCGGGTGCGCCAGATCGTCAACCTGACTCAGACCACCTCCGCCTCTTATCTGCTGATGGCATCGCTTGATATTGCACGCAAAAATCTTGCCCTCCACGGCCGCGCCATTTTCCGCCGCAGCATGGCCATGGCCGACTATGCCCGCGCGGAGATCAACCGCATCCCCGGCTACACCGCCTTCGCCCGTGAGCGCACGGACGGCCGGGCCTTTTACGACTTCGACCGCACCAAGCTCTCCATCCATACCCGCGACATCGGCCTGGCCGGCATAGAGGTCTACGACCTGCTGCGCGACGAATACGACATCCAGATCGAGTTCGGCGACCTCGGCAACATCCTGGCCATCATCTCGGCCGGCGACCGCAATCTGGAGATCGAACGCCTGATCTCAGCGCTGGCGGATATCGAGCGCTGCTATCGCCGCTCGCCCGCCGGCATGCTCGAACAGGAATATGTCGCCCCGGAGCTGGTGCTGCCGCCGCGGCAGGCCTTTTTTGGCAGGCAGGAAACACGCCCTTTACGCGAAAGTCTTGGCCAGATTTCCGCGGAATTTGTCATGTCCTATCCCCCCGGCATCCCGATCGTGGCGCCCGGCGAGCGCATCACGGCCCAGGCGCTGGAGACTATCCTCTACGCCCAGGAGCGTGGCTGCTACATGACCGGCACACGCGATCCCGAGCTGCGGGAGATTGGCATAGTGGTCGCCCAGGAGGTGCCTGATGCGTCCCCGCCTTGATGTCTGGTTCACAGAAGAACATGCGCCGGGTCTGCGCTTTTCCATGCGCGTCACCCACGAAATTGTCCGGCGGCGCTCGGAGTTTCAGGAAATAGCGGTACTTGAGACGCAGGAGTTTGGCAAAGTCCTCATTCTCGACGGCTACCTGATGGTGACGGAAAAGGACGAATTCATCTACCATGAGATGATCGTCCATGTGCCGCTCGCCGTACACCCCGACATCCGCCGCGTCCTCGTCGTCGGGGGCGGCGATGGCGGTGCGGTGCGTGAGCTTGCCCGCTACGACACGATTGAAGAGATTGATCTGGTGGAGATTGATCCCGATGTCATTGATGTCTCTGAGGCCTGGCTGCCGCAGCTGTCCGAGAAACTGCGCGACCCGCGCGTCACGATCCACTTCGCCGACGGTGTCCGCTTCATGCGCCAGGTCCAGAGGCCCTACGACCTCATCATCATCGACAGCACCGATCCCTTCGGCCCCGGCGAGGGCCTCTTCACCCGTGAGTTCTACGGCTCCTGCCACGCCGCCCTGACGGAGGACGGCATCCTGATCAATCAGCACGAGAGCCTGTTCTATGAAGAGTATCGGGCCGCGATGCGCCGCGTACATGACCGCCTGTCACAGCTCTTCCCGGTAGCCCGGGTCTATCAGGCGCATATCCCCACCTACCCGTCAGGCCACTGGCTCTTCGGCTTCTCGTCAAAACGCTTTGACCCGCTGCTTGACCTGGACGCGGAGGGCTGGCTCTCCCGCGGCATCCGCACGAATTACTACAACCCCGACCTGCACCGGGGCGCCTTCGCCCTGCCCAACTATATCCGCCGGGAACTTGAGGGAGGCCGCCGTACGCGGCTAAAATAAAGCCCTGATCTTCCCCAGAGAGAAAGGAGACGGCCATGGCCAGAGTCATCGTCATCGGAGCAGGAGGCGTTGCCTCCGTCACAGTCCACAAGATCGTCCAGAATGCTGATGTATTCACAGACCTCCTGATCGCTACCCGTACCCGGGAGAAGGCCGACCGCCTGCGTGACAAGCTTGAGGGCCACGGAGTCCGGATCACGACAGCCGCTGTTGACGCCGATGAGGTGGAGCAGCTCATCGCCCTCTTTGAGGACTTCCGACCCGATGTTGTCATCAACCTCGCCCTGCCCTACCAGGATCTCAGCATCATGGAGGCCTGTCTGGCCTACGGCGTGGACTATGTCGACACGGCCAACTATGAGCCGCTCGACACGGCCAAGTTCGAATACAGCTGGCAGTGGGCTTATCGCGAACGCTTTGAAAAGGCCGGCCTGACCGCGCTGCTGGGCTCCGGCTTCGACCCGGGCGTGACCGGCGTCTTTTCCGCCTATGCCCAGAAACACCACTTTGACAGCATCCACCAGATCGACATTCTGGACTGCAACGCCGGTGATCATGGCTATCCCTTCGCAACGAACTTCAATCCGGAAATCAATATCCGCGAAGTGACGGCTCCCGGCTCCTACTATGAAAACGGCGCCTTCCACGAAGTGCCGGCCATGAGTGTCAAGCGCAGCTATGACTTCCCGCAGATCGGTGTGCGCGATATGTACCTGCTGCACCACGAGGAGCTGGAATCGCTGGCCATTAACATTCGCGGCATTAAGAAAATCCGTTTCTGGATGACCTTTGGCGAATCCTATCTGACCCATCTGCGCTGCCTGCAGAATGTAGGCATGACCTCAATCGAGCCGATTCTCTACGAAGGCCGGGAGATCGTGCCGATTCAGTTCCTGCGCGCCGTGCTGCCGGATCCGGCCAGCCTGGGACCCAGAACGAAGGGTAAAACCAATATCGGCTGCATCTTCCAGGGGAAGAAGAACAACAAAAAGAAGACCTACTATCTCTACAATGTCTGCGATCACCAGGAGGCGTACCGGGAGGTCGGCTCCCAGGCGGTCTCCTACACCACCGGCGTCCCCGCCATGATCGGGGCCAAGCTGCTGGTGACGGGTGTCTGGAAGATGCCGGGTGTGCGCAATATTGAGGAGTTCGATCCCGATCCCTTCATGGCCGAGCTGATGACCCAGGGTCTGCCGTGGATTGAGGACTTCAATCCGACTCTGGTCGACTGAGTTCCTGCAGCCATGACAGAAATTGCCGCTCTTCTTGAATGGCCGGAGCAGCTGGCCTACGATGTGTCTGCGCTGCCGACACCCTGCTATCTGGTCGAAGAGGAGCGGCTTGCGGCCAACCTGAAGCTGCTCGCCTGGCTGAAGGCGGACTCGGGCTGCCGGATTCTGCTGGGGCAGAAGGGCTTCGCCATGCACCGCGTCTATCCCCTGCTCGCCACGGTTCTGGACGGGACGACAGCGTCCTCCCTGCATGAGCTGCGCCTGGCCGCCGACTATTTCCCGGGCGAAAGGCAGATCTACAGTCCCGCCTATCGGCCGGATGACTTCGCAGAAATAGAGCGTTTGGCAGATGTCATTATCTACAATTCGTTCGGCGAGCTCGAGCGCGGGCTCGCCAGAGGCGGAGGCCGCGGGCGTTGCGGAATGCGCCTGAACCCCGAGCACTCGACCCAGGGCGGCGGCCTCTATGACCCCTGTGCCCCTTATTCACGGCTTGGCATCACCCGGGCGCGCTGGGAGCAGACGGCGACAGACAAGCTGGTCGCGGCACTTGACGGCTTCCACATGCATACCCTCTGCGAACAAAATGCCGATGCGCTGGCTGAGACCATAGTGGCGCTGGAGGCGCGCTTCGGCGACGTGCTGGCTGCGGCGCGCGACAGCGGGCGCCTTCGCTTCCTGAACCTGGGCGGCGGCCACCACATCACACGTCCGGACTACGACCGGGCAGGGCTGGCGCGGCTGCTGGGCGAACTCGGGCAGCGCTATGGCTGCCCGATCTATATCGAACCGGGCGAGGCCATCGCCCTGAACAGCGGCTGGCTCATCACCACCGTGCTGGCGATCGAGGAGAACGGCATGCCGCTCGCGATCCTCGACGCCTCCGCCGAATGCCATATGCCGGACGTGCTGGGCATGCCCTATCACCCGCATATTCTGGGCTCGGGACGCCCGGGCACGAAGCCTTATGTCTACCGCCTGGGCTCAGCCAGCTGCCTGGCCGGCGACGTCATCGGCGACTATGCCTTCGATCGACCGCTCGCGCCGGGCGACCGCCTGGTCCTGGGTGACATGGCCCACTATACGATGGTGAAGAACAACACCTTCAACGGGCTGGGGCTGCCGGCGATCGTGCTGCGGCGCCTGGACGGCGAGCTTGAGATCGTCCGCACATTTGGCTATCAGGATTACCGCGACCGTCTGAGCTAGGCACAGGCGGAGATCACAAGATTAATCCAAAGCGCCGTGAATCATCAGGGCTTCAGCCGCATCCAGGAACTTCACATGATGATCGGCATACAGCAGCGCCTCTTTGCGTGAAGGCAGATAGAAGGCATCGTCCACCAGAACTGTGAAATAGCCGGCCTGATGTGCGGTGCGCAGAGAATAGGTGGCATCCTCATAGACGACCGCCTCTTCCCTGTGGCTGCCGCCCAGACGGCGCAGGCCCTCGTCGTAGATGACAGGCTCATTTTTGCTGGCACCGACATCATCAATGCTGATAATTTCTGCGAAGTACTTCTCCAGTCCGTGCCGCTCTATCGCCGGAACTGCCAGAACCATGGGCGAGGCGGTGACGACGGCCATCTTCACACCCGCTGCCTGCAGCGCATCCAGATAGGGGATGACTCCATCTTTTACCTTTATATCCTGCGTGTAGTGGCGCAACATAATGGCGAAACAGTCAATGACCATCGATTCCGGGCTGTCTCCGAGCCCGAGTTCCTCGTGATACCAGGCGAGCACGTCACGCAGGCGCAGCTTCTCCGTAACGCGCTGAATCTCCTCGGTATACTCCAGGCCGTGTTTCACCAGATAGCTGTGATCCAGGCTCATCCAATAGGGCATCGAATCGAGCAGCGTACCGTCCATGTCGAATAAGGCATAAGGTCTTTTCACGTTTTCTTCCTCCATGGCGCGCCGCATTCGGAGAGCGCACCAGCGCTGATTGTATCAGTCTCCGGCTAAAGAAGCTGTTCGCTGATGCCTGGAGGTGCATGGAGCCGGGGTTCTCTGGCGGCGGGGGAAGTGCGGGAATGGGGCGGAAGAGATTATGGCAGTAGACGCGGGATCTGGTGCCGCGGTAACGAGGGTCGCGGCACCAACGGGCGCGGTAACAACGGGCGCGGTATCAACGGGCGGAGTGGCTGAAAATTGTGTCGGACGGGGATTATGATGAGGCGGCGAGCGCTGTGCAGCATTCTGTACGGTCGATCTCTGCAGGATTGCTTGAGAGTACGGAAATGCTGTCTGGAACATGTTTCTCATGTGGAAATTACCCTCTGGAACAAGCGTAGCGCATCGCCTTGAACTACATCATTGTCCAAGGGACAGAAAACCTGTTGTGAACCAGCTGAAGCGAGCAAGTCTGTCCAGAGCGGAAATTTTGCTCACCCAAGGACGTTTTCTGTGCAATTTTTACGCTCTGGACAACCCCGCTCCTTCAAAAGCAGGCAAAACCTGTCCAGAGCGGAAATTTTGCTCACCCGGAGCCGTTTTCTGTGCAATTTTTACGCTCTGGACAACCTCTCTCCTCCAAAAACAGGCGGAATGAAGTCCAGAGCGGAAATTTTGCTCACCCATGACCGTTTTCTGTGCAATTTTTACGCTCTGGACAACCCCGCTCCTTCAAAAGCAGACGGAATGAAGTCCAGAGTTGTAAAAATTCATGTTGTGCCATTTTTCGTTGCCCTTACATAATTCGAGAGAACGAAGTGCAATATCCTTGATGGAGGCGCAAAATATTGGGACTACATGACATTGAATGAGGCAAGCGTTTTGTGAGGCATTTCTCCTCGAATGGATAAATGACCACTGTCGCAGGCCAGGTCGCCGGTGCTATAAAAATGGATACGGAATGGCTAATCCTAAAACCACGTAAAACCCATTGAAGGCAGAACAAAGCAAGGCTGCACATAAGGAATTTCTTAATAATTTCTTATGTGCCTGTTTGAGAATCACAATGACCTTACTGATATAAATCATGCTGCTTCACAAGCAAAAGGAGTTGATACTTCATGGAGAAGATTTTAGTTGTAGATGACGAAAAGGACATTGCTGATCTGATCGAAGTCTATCTGAGAAATGAAAACTATACTGTGTTCAAGTTCTACACGGCGGCGGATGCCCTGCGCTGCATTGAAACGCAGGAACTTGACTTGGCGATTCTGGACATAATGCTTCCAGAGACAGAAGGATTCGCAATCTGTCGAAAAATTCGCGAGCATTTCATATATCCAGTTATTATGCTGACGGCCAGAGACACGGAAGTTGACAAAATCAACGGACTCACCTTAGGCGAAGATTATTATGTGACAAAACCATTCAAACCTTTGGAGCTTATGGCAAGAGTGAAAGCGCAGCTTCGCCGGTATAAGAAGTTTTCCAATTTGGACAGCTCTCCTGCACCCGATCCGATTTTGAAATATGAAAATCTGGTGCTGGATACGGCAAGCTATGAGTGCCGTTTGAATGGGGAGTCTATCGCTCTGACGCCAACGGAGTTCTCCCTTCTGCGGGTTTTGCTTGAAAACCTTGGAAGGGTTGTCAGCGTGGAGGATTTGTTCAAGAGCATCTGGAAAGACGAGTATTACAGCAAAAACAGCAGCACCATCACCGTCCATATCCGGCACATTCGGGAAAAACTGCACGATACCGGAGAAAAGCCATTTTATATCAAAACCGTCTGGGGTGTTGGCTATAAAATATGAGAGGTAAATAGTCATGTTAAAAGAAAGGCACCGCAAACTGTATTACATCACAATTACCCTGTTCCTGGTATATTTACTATTTCTTATATGGGTTATCATGTTCAAACTGGAGTTTTCATTAGCCGGACTTTATCAGGTCAGAGAATATAACTTTATTCCGTTTCACTACGGGGACGGACACAACGTTGGATTTCATTTTTATGAAGTTATGAATAATATGCTCATTTTTATTCCCATAGGCGTATATCTGTGTCTGGTTTCGAAGAAGATGCCACTTTTAGGAAAAGCTGGATTCGTTTTCGCTATCTCTCTTGCGTTGGAGTGTTCTCAATATGTTTTTGCAGTAGGCCGCTTTGATGTAACAGACTTAATAACGAATACCGCCGGCGGGGTTGTTGGCATTGGAGTTTATCTGATCGGGCGTGCCTTGTTTCGTGACAAAGTAAAAGCAGACCGGGCCGTTGCCGTTTTTGTGAATCTCGTTACTATACTGCTTGTCGGCGGGACAACCCTAATACTGTCGTTGAATTAAAGAGATGGTATTGTGATTTCATCAAATCAAAAAACAGAAAAGAAGCTCCGTATCCGGCTGTTGGTGACGCTGTCTTTATGGGCTGTTGTGGGTTTTGTCGTGATTGCACTGCTGGGAACTGTGGCCGCCGAAACAGATAATGCGGTCATTGTTTGGCTTGGCTCGCGGCTTGATCTTCTATACATCATGTTACTTGTCATCGGTTTCTTTGGCATTTTCTATTTCTATTGGAAAAAGCCGTGGAATTATCTGAATGAAGTGATTGACGCGACAGAAACAGTCTATGAGAAAAGCGCAAAGAGCATCACACTTTCCGCGCCGCTACACGAGGTTGAAAGCCGCATGAATCAGATTAAGTTGTCTGTTTTAACCAGCGAAAAAAGTGTTGCGCAGGCCGAGGAAAAAAAGAATGAGCTGGTCATGTACCTTGCCCACGATATACGCACCCCATTGACCACAGTGATCGGGTATCTTAGCCTTTTGGATGAGGCTCCTGATATGCCGTCAGAGCAGAGAAAGAAGTATATTAAGATCGCACTAAATAAGTCGGAGCGTCTGGACGTGCTGATAAATGAGCTGTTCGATCTGACAAGATACAATTCAAAAGCGGTATCGCTCCACAAAACGGAAGTTGACCTCTCCTGCCTGCTCTCACAAATCACAGATGAATTTTATCCGGCTCTTTCAGCAAATAGGAACACCGTGAATGTATCAGCGGAGGACGGCTTGACACTTTCCGCTGATACAGAAATGCTTGCCCGCGTGTTTGGTAATCTTTTAAAAAACGCAGTCTCATACAGCGACGCCGGAACGGAAATTATCATTTCAGCAAAGAAAGAGAATAGCTTTGCCGTTGTTACATTCCAGAACACAGGCGAAACGATCTCGCCGGAGAATTTGCAAATGATTTTTGACAAATTCAGTCGTTTGGATCAGGCGCGGACGTCAGAAACCGGCGGGACAGGATTGGGCCTGTCCGTTGCAAAGGAAATTATCGAATTGCATGACGGGATGATCACCGCACAAAGCAAAGACCGGACAATTACGTTTCTTGTCCGGCTGCCGCTTGCCCATTAGGAAAAAAGACACCTTACGTCAGGAATATCTCAATCCATCTCAAGGTATATCTTTGAGGTTAAAACCTTATTCAGACAATGAAGAGCAGATATGGGTTTTCTTCTGCCCAAAAGGAAGGGCTTACATGGCAAGGGAACAAATCGCGTTACTCCCTGCTGTCCAGAGGGGGTAGCTGAGTAGTTCCGGCACCGCCATCATGTTCGATCCTTTCCCACACTTTCTCTTTCTCCACAAATTCTCAGATGCTGTTTCAGAGGCGATCAACTCCCAGCAGATTCTCATAAAGCGAGTCAAAGAGCTCGCCGGTCAGATCGGAGGAATGCTCCCAGTACATGATGCCGCGCAGCCCGGCTTCGCGGACATATTCGGCCTTATAACGCATGGAGACAGGATCGTCATAGGTGATGAATGATGTCCCATTGAAGAGCCAGCAGGCCTTCGCCGTTTCGTCCCAGTACTTGATGTAGTCGTCACTCGGTTCGTAGAGAAGGCGGATGGCCGTGTAACTAGGCCCATAAATCATCGGTGTATTCATCTTCTGGTTCATGCCGTTGTTGCGGTTTGGTACACCATCCCAGCGATGGGTATAAAATGCCGCGCCGATGACAATTTTGTCGAGCGGCACACCCTGCTTCATGTACTTCTCCACACAGCCGACGATGCTGTCATCATAGAAGGCATCCTGCGGCGGATAGAGATTCGTATGGTGACCGGTGTAGTTCTCTTCCCAGGCACCGTCACGGATGTCGTAGGTCATCAGGTTGATAAAGTCCAGATAGGGTGTGACCGCCGGAATATCCGTATTCAACAGATACTTGTCCCAGGCGGCCGCCGCGATGGTCAGCCAGGTCTTCCGGCCGCGCTCTGCGGCATAGTCATCGAGAACCTCACGATAGCGCTTCATCAGCGCAACATGCTGCGCCTTTTCCTCCATGACACCGGTATTGCAGGGAAACTCCCAGTCACAGTCGATGCCGTCAAGCTCCAGACTGCGGACCGCTTCCATGGTCGACTGAACAAAGCCTTCAATGTTTTCCGGCTTCGTCGCTTCGCCGTGGCCTCCGGCCCCGCCGCCGCCGGTCGAGAGGCACATGACAAGATCCGGATTGGCCGCCCGGATGCGATCCAGATGGAAACGCATGGCTATAAGCCGCCGCACATCAATTTTGTTATCAACAACAATGCCAAAGGCCAGATTCAGATGGGTCAGGCGCCGTGCCTGGCTGTCCGTTACATCCTGGAGAGCCTGTGGCGTTACATAGGCCAAAAAGACTCGATCACTCATAGGATTCCTCCTCCGAAAGAACACGGGTTCGGCAGCCGAACCCGTGCCTGCCTGTCACAACAACAGAGGCAGTTTCATGCGGCTGGTCGGCAATTGCAATTATGGGTACTGACCTGCCAGGCGTCAAACAGGACATTTTTTCAAAACGGAATGTTTTTTCAAGCGCAGAATGGTATGAATCGGAAATCTTCTATTATTGGCACCGCAATTTCAATGACCCGGGCAAGTCCATCATATGGGCGGCGTTTACACCTATGTTTCCAGAGCGGGCATGTTTCCTTGATGAGGTGGAGTCTCGGAATAAGGCTGAGAAAGCAGAAGCAGGGTACTTCACTCATTGACTCGCTCAGCAAGTGCTCTTCCCCAGATGCGACAGACAGCTCCGGACTCCACCCGTATTGACGCCGGTTTCGTGCACCTGGAACGCCATGAGCAGCCATTCGTGGATCCTTCGACTTCATACCCCGTTCATCTCTCGAATGGCATCCGCGCAGATGATTCGTCTTCACTCAATGAGAACGATCTTCGGCGGCTGCATATGTCCTGAAAGAAATCGGTCATGAGAATCATGATTTCCAGTCATCCGGTTTATCTGGCCGCCGGTGGGAGAGATCTGCAGGGTTCGATGCCATGATCTCAAAGACCTCATGTATTCGGTGAAGATTCCCTGTTTCTTTTATTTTTACACCGAATCATTGCACCGCGCGGCGGAGTTTCTTGCTTTTAGTTTGCTGGCAAAAAGGGACTTTCAGTCCGGCTGTGGATAAAACTCGGAGCCCCTGCCTGATTTTTCGGGCAAAAAACACTTTTCTGACCTCTCTTAGTCGGTATTAACGTTCCCATTTCAGAGCATCACAGCATGTGTCGCCCGCACAACGGATTCTTATCAATTCGTTTGCCGCCGCTTTGTGAAAAATGAAAGCGGCGGTGCTGCACCGCCAGTTGGAGTTAATGGGTGTGGTCAAGTTTTTCTGCTCCTGCCCCGATTCCGGGGCACCAGCGCAATTTTTGACCACCTGTGGTCAATTTTTTCGTTCCTGCCCCGATTTCGGGGCACCAGCGCATTTTTTGTCCACCCTTGGACAATTTTTTCTACTCCTATCCCAAAACAAACGAAGTACAAAAGCGGTCCTGCACGGAAAGTGCAGAACCGCTTTCAATCTACATCAAGCTTCCGCAGTATTCAGCCGCGACACCTGGCGGCGCCGGCCTTGTCAGCGCCGGGCGACTGAGTTCCCGCCGACAGCCGACCCTGTCAGCTCTTGGCGGCGCCGACCTTAGCCTTGGCGGCGGCAGCCTTGGCAGCGGCCGCCTTAGCCTTGGCGGCAGCTTCCTTCTCACGGTCAACAGGAGGCGCGTCAAAATCGCGGATGGCATGAGTGGGGCAGACCTCGACACAGGCTTTGCAGTTCACACACTTATCGTAGTCAATGACGGCCAGCGCACCCTGCATGGAGATGGCGCCGTACTCACAGGCGCGCACGCAGCGGGTGCAGCCGATGCAGCCGGTGTCGCAGTTGGCGCGCACGATATTGCCGCGATCGTCGCTGTTGCAGAGCACCATAACGCGCTGGCGGCGCTCCACCATCACGATCAGCTGCTTGGGGCAGGCCTGGACGCAGCGCCCGCAGGACTTGCAGGCCTCTTCATCGATCACGGCAATCTGGTTGACGATCTTGATGGCGCCGAAGGGACAGGCTGCGACACAGGTGCCGTGGCCCAGGCAGCCGGCCGCGCAGGCCTTGTGCCCGTCGAAGATCTGAGCCGCCGCGAAGCAGTCGTCGATTCCGGTGTAGATGTACTTCTCGCGGGCCAGGCCGACATCACCCTGGCAGCGCACACGCGCCACCATGGCGGGACCCATATCTCCCGCATCCACACCCATGATTTTGGAGAGCGCATTGGCCGTCCCAGCGCCGCCCGGAATGCAGCGGTCGATTTCGGCCTTGCCTCCCGCAACGGCCTCCGCATAGGCATCACAGCCGGCGTAGCCGCAGACACCACAGTTGGCGCCGGGCAGAGCTTCGCGCACTTCGGTGACCTTGGGGTCGACTTCGACATGGAAGATGTGGGCGGCCACGGTCAGGAGGACACCAGAGGCAATCCCGAGCCCCGCCATGATCAGAAGCGGCGAGGCAAAGGCAGTCAGGCAGACAGACAGCATGGCAATCACCTCACAGTTTCATACCCTGGAACCCAAAGAAGGCCAGGGACACCAGAGAAGCCGCGATCAGGGCAGAGGGAAAGCCCTTCAGCGCTTCGGGGATATCGGATTCCTGCATGCGGATCTGGATGCCGGAGAAGAGGACGATGGCCACTGAAAAGCCGAAGCCGGCGAAGGCACCGTTCAGGATGGAGTCGACAAATCCGAGTTTGGTCTGGATATTGACGATGCAGATACCGAGAACAGCGCAGTTCGTCGTGATCAGCGGCAGGTAGACACCAAGGGCACGGTAGAGGGCGTCGCTGCTTTTGCGTATAAAAAGCTCCACAAACTGCACCAGAGCGGCGATCACCAGAATGAAGGCCAGGGTCTGCAGATAGCCGAGCCCGAAGGAGTCAAGGACCTGCTGGATGCCCCAGGTAGCGGCCGAGGCGAGCGTCATGACAAAGACTACCGCGGCACCCATGGAAGCGGCGGTTTTCGTCGACTGGGAGACACCCAGGAAGGGGCAGATGCCCAGGAAGCGGGCCAGGACGACGTTGTCAATAAAAACGGCTGTGATAAAGGCGGTCAGGATGTTTCCGATCATTTGGCACCTCCCTCTTCAAGCGCGGGAGCGGGATGGGTTTTCAGGTTGACCTTCACCAGCTGCAGTTTGTTCATCAGGCCGATCAGCAGACCGTAGGTCAGGAAGCCGCCGGGCGGCAGGGCGACCATCAGCATGGGATGCCAGTTCTGGCCGAAGATGGCGACGCCGAAGATGGTGCCGGCGCCGACGATCTCGCGCAGCGAGCTCATGGCGATGAGGGCGAGTGTGAAGCCCAGGCCCATGCCCAGTCCGTCGACGGCAGAGTAGAGCACGGTGTTTTTCGATGCGAAGGCCTCCGCCCGACCGAGAATGATGCAGTTGACCACAATCAGAGGAATGAAGAGACCTAATGACTGGTGGAGGACCGGCACATAGGCCTCAAGCAACAGCTGCACGATGGTGACGAAGCTGGCGATGATGACAACATAGGCGGGGATGCGCACCTTATCCGGGATGACACGGCGCAGCAGGGAAATCAGGATATTTGAGCAGATGAGCACGAAGGTGGTGGCCAGGCCCATGCCGACGCCGTTGATGGCGGCGGTGGTAACAGCCAGGGTCGGACATGTACCAAGGACGAGACGCAGGGTCGGGTTCTCATCGATGATGCCGTTGCGCAGGGTACGATAGAGGGTCATGGCGTCACACCTCCGTTCACAAGGGCCTCTGACAGTTTGAGGGCGGCATTGGCGGCATTTACCACCGCCCGGCTGGAGATGGTGGCGGAGGCGATGGCCTCAATGCTGTCGGGACCCGCCGCGCCGCCGCTGCGGATGACGTTGAGGACGGTCGTGGGGCCGCCTTTGCCTGCGAAGCGATCCAGGAAGTCCTTTTCCACGATCTTCGCACCAAGTCCGGCTGTCTCCTGGTGGCTGAGCACGCGCACGCCCGAGAGCGTCAGGTCGTCCGCCTGCACCGCAATGATCAGGCTGACGGCGCCGCCGTAGCCGTCCACGGTTACGTCGTAAACATAGCCGACCGCCGCGCCGTCCGCCTTCGCCTGATAGACAGCCGTGACGGGACTGTCAGAGACGAGTGACTGCCATTCGGCGGATTCGAGTTCGGTGAATTCGTCGGCCTGCGGCATGACTTCCAGGCGTTTGGCTGAGGCATCCGCCGCCTGACGTGCCGCAATGACATCCACCGTCGCCCCGTTCACAAGAGCCAGGCAGAAGGTCATGGCCAGGCAGATCAGCAGCAGGACGATCGTGGGACGCAGTTGTTCACGCATGGTCCGCCTCCTTCTTTTGCCGTTTCGGACCGCCAAAGGCAGACGGCACGATGGCGCGGTCAATCAGGGGTACACAGCAGTTCATGATAAGGATGGCGTAGGTAACACCCTCAGGATAGCCACCGACAGCGCGGATGGCCATGGTCAGGAAGCCGGCTCCGGCGCCGAAAATGATACGACCGAGCCGGGTCATCGGAGTCGTGGTGTAGTCCGAAACCATGAAGATCGCGGCCATCAGGAAGCCGCCGTTCAGCACATGGAAAAGAACGTTGCCGGTGAACAGGCCGTCCTGACCCCAGAGCCAGGCGAAGAAGGCGAAGCTTGCCAGGTATGCCAGCGGCGTGTCAACAGTGATAATGCGGCGGTAGAGGAGCCAGGCCAGGCCGATGAGCAGAGCGATCACAGAGACCTCTCCGATCGAGCCAGAGGAACGGCCGATGAGGCTCTCAAAGAGGGTCGGTACCTGGCCGGCGCCATAACGGAGGGCCGGCAGCGGCGTCGCACTGGCTACCAGGTCGGTGGCGGGCCAGGGATTCATGAAAGTCGCCATCTGCGACGGCCAGGAGGCGAGCATCATGGCGCGCGCCGCCAGAGCCGGGTTGACGAAGTTCTGGCCCAGGCCGCCGAAGATCATCTTGGCAATGATGATGGCGAAGATCGCCCCGATCGCCGCCATCCACCAGGGTACCAGGGGCGAAAGCGACAGGGCGAGCAGCAGGCCCGTCACCGCGGCACTGAGATCCATGATGGTCATCGGCAGCTTCATCAGTTTGGTGTAGACGAATTCGGCCGCCACGGCCGCGATCACGGAAACCAGGACGAGCACGAGGGCGCGCAGGCCGAAGAAGATAATGCCGGCGACCGTGGTCGGCAGCAGGGCGATCAGGACATCACGCATGATGCTCTGGGTGGTATCGGGGGCCTTGATATGCGGGCTTGAGCCTGCGGTCAGGAAAAGTTCCATCTTATTTCTCCTTCCCTGCTGCTGCCGCGGCCTGGGCGGCGCGGCGTTCGGCCAGGCGAACCTCGGCCTTGCCATAGCGGAAGGACTGTACCAGGTTGCGCGCCGCCGGACAGACATAGCTGCAGCAGCCGCACTCAATGCAGTCGTTCAGGTGCCAGACGGCAGCCGCCTCTTCCGACTTGCCGTCCAGAATCAGGCGGTTCATGGTGCTCGGCATGAGCTGCATCGGGCAGGCTGTGACACAGCGGCTGCAGCGGATGCAGACGGACTCGGCCTCCTGGTTGATTTCAGAGGGTGCCAGAGCCAGCAGGGCATTTGTCTGTTTCAGCACCGTATTGTCGAGCGAAAACTGGCTGACGCCCATCATCGGGCCGCCCATGATGACCTTCGCAGGATGGCTGGTGAAACCGCCGCAGAAATCAAAGACGTCGCCCAGACGGGTGCCGACCGGGACGCGCACATTCTGGGGCTTGGCCACAACACCGCCGTCACAGGTAATGCGGCGGCTGGTGAGCGGCATGCCGGTCTCAAACCAGGCGGTGATAGAGGAGACCGTGTTGACCGACAGCACCAGAACACCGACAGCGGAAGGCAGCTTGCCGGCGGGGACGATGCGGCCTGAGACGGCGTAGATGAGCTGGCGCTCACCGCCCTGAGGGTAACGCGTACGCACCGTCACCACGTCGATTTCGGGATCCTGTTCACTGGCCTTGATAAGGCGGTCGATTGCGCGGGCCTTGTTGTCCTCGATCCCGATCAGGACGCGGCGGATGCCGGTCATCAGCTGGACGAGCTTGATGCCGCGGATGATGGCCATCGGATCCTCTACCATCTCGCGGTAGTCGGAGGTAATGTAGGGCTCGCACTCGGCGCCGTTGACAACCAGGGTATCAAAAGTATTGCCGGGTGGCGGAGTCAGCTTGAACCAGGTGGGAAAGCCCGCACCGCCCAGGCCGACGATGCCGGAGTCACGCACAGAGGCAATCATCTCGGCCGGATCGCGGGTGGTGATGGGGGCGATGGCCGGGTCAGGCGTCTGCTCGCCGTCGGACTCAATCTGTACGCTGGTGATGTGACGACCGCCCGCATAGAGCCTGGGACCTACCGCCTTCACCGTCCCTGAAACCGAGGCATGTATGGGAACAGCCAGGCGATCGGTCGGGGCGCCCACCACCTGACCAACCAGGACGCGGTCGCCCTTTTTGACCGTGGGCTTACAGGGCGCGCCGATGTGCTGCTGCATGGGCAGAACCACTTCGGCCGGCAGAGGCATGACGACCGTCTCCAGATTCTCCGTTCGTTTGCGCGGATCGGGGTGGACGCCGCCGGGAATCCGCTTCACTCCGTTTTGCATCCGGCCCACCTCATTTCCATCATAGCTTCGACTCCCTCCCCTGATTTCTAGTCATCCTGCGGGCCGCCAAGCTCGCTGACCGCCCAGAAGACGGCTTCGCTCAGCGCAGGATGAGGTGTCATGATCGCGTTCATCCGGGCTACGTGGTCGCAGTCGCGGCTGTCCGCGTGGGGCGCGCCGAGCAGCAGCAGCAGCGGCTGCAGCAGCAGGGCGGCCTCAGGTCCGATAATGTGAGCGCCGAGGAGACGGCCCGGCGCCTCCCCCGCATCGATAATCAAAAGAACCAGGCCATCCTCCGCGGTGCCGGCCGGGTGGCCGAGCGCCTGGCCCTTCGCCGACTGGCTGAAGCGGCGCCGTGCCACGCGGATCAGGTGGCCGGCGGCTTGTGCCGCCTGGGCCGTCAGGCCGGCATGGGCAACTTCCGGCGCCGAAAAGGTCACCTGGGGCACGGCGTCATAGCGCATCGGACGCCGTCCGTTGTCGGCTCCACCCACAGCCCTGGTTTCCGGGAAGAGATTGTCGGCCAGACAGATGGCCTCCTGGTTCACGACATGGCGGAAAGAGTAGCGGCCGTTTACGTCGCCGATGGCCCAGACGCCTGGGCGGCTGGTCTCCAGATACTCGTTCGTCTGAATCCAGCCACGCTCATCCACCTGGATGCCGGCACGCTCGGGCTGGAGCTCGGTGTGCGGCACAATACCGGTGGCGAGCAGGATCTGGTCCGTCGCCACGGTCGTCAGTCTGCCGCTTGTGCGCTCGCGCAGGCGGCAGAGAATTTCGCCATTCGCAGCACGCATGACCTCATCACAGACCGTGTCGGTATGCACTACGATGCCGCGCTCCCTGAGTGCCGCGAGCAGCTGCCCGCTGATCTCCGGTTCGGCCTGGGGCAGCAGGCGGACGTTGCGCTGCGCCAGCGTGACGCGGGTGCCGGCCTCATGAAAGATATGGGCAAACTCGACACCGACCGGGCCACCGCCCAGAATCAGGAGACGATCAGGGGGTGTCCGGGGCCATTTTTCTGCGAAGAGTGTCTCACTCGTCAGGTACATGTCGTCCGTCAGCCCGGGCAGCGGATCGATGCGCGTGTGACCGCCTGTTGCTATGACGATGCGATCGCTGCGAAGGATATCCGGCGCCCGTCCATCGCCGTAGCTGACCTCAATGTCGCCGTCCGCCGTAAACGCCGCACTGCCCGTGTAGACGTGGCAGTTTGGCTGGCTGCGGTAGTGGTCTTCGACCTGAAAGCGCTGGTTGACCGCCGCCTGTACGCGGCGCGACAGGGTCTGCCAGTTGAGATTGACACCCTCCGTCTCAACACCGATCCGGTCCGCCTGGCGAACCTCCATGGCCAGAGTCGCCGCCGTCGCCAGAATCTTTGTCGGGATGCAGCCCCGCGTCAGACAGGTGCCGCCAAAACGGCCCTTTTCAATCAGAGCGCAGTCGTAGCCGGCGGCCAGGGCGCGGTCAAGGGTCACAAGACCACCTCCACTGCCGATGACAATCAGGTCATGCCGTCGGAGCTGTCGGGATATATTGTCTGTTTCCACGTTCTGCATAATCAGCATCGTATCACAGCAGAGGGTATATTTTCGCGATTTTTATATATTAAATACAGATCGATTTATCTCTGGGCGCTTTCTGTCAGGGAGATTGACAGTTTTGGGGTGCGAATTAATACATCGGGCAGCGTTTCTCCGATTGCAGTGAGTGATTTGTCTGGTACTCGCCTTTGAGGCGATTTGTCGGACCCGGGCGCCAGGTGACAGATATTTCACATTCTCCGGCATAATGTGGTGGAATTATCGGTACCGTAAGCATTCGTTTGTCTATTTAAATGACATGGCACGCATGGTCAGGTGCAGTGACTGCCAGGCACTATGGCACTGTCTGACTCGAGCACTTTCTGGAAGAATCTGACAGACCTGCATACGGACGACGGCAGCAAGCAGCTGAACTCCGGTGAACGAGGGCAAGATGACCTTGATTGATCGAAGCATAATGCTTTCACTCGAAAGGCGGATGGAAGAGTATCCCGCCGTTTTACTGACGGGTCCACGACAGGTTGGCAAGTCGACTCTGCTGCGGCATTTCGTTCCAGAATATGAATATCTGAGCTTCGGCAATCCTCTTCTTTTACAGCAGGTAAAAGAAGATCCCTCTCTTTTTTCCTCAATCACCCAGGTAAACTCATTCTTGATGAAATTCAATATGTCCCCGAGCTGTTCCCCCATCTTAAAATGCACATTGATGAGATGCGCTATCAGGCACTCACGACGGGACAGACCGAATCATGCCTCTTTCTGCTGTCCAGCTCTCAGGCATATCACCTGATGCAAAATGTGAGCGAATCCCTGGCTGGTCGTCTGGCGATCATGCCAATGCAGGGTATTTCCTGGCGCGAAACCGGGCAGATCCATTGCCTGCTGCCGTTCCTCCCTGACGCCGAATATCTGACAGCACGCTCTCAGGACTATGTCGAGCTCAGCAATCCCTGGCCTGTCATTCATCGCGGAAGCATGCCCCGACTTGTTTCCAGCAACGATGACTGGGACAGCTATTATGCAAACTATGTCGCAAGCTACCTTGAACGTGACGTTAATCAACTAACCAAGATCGGCGAAAGAACGGATTTCACCCGCTTCATGACAGCTGTCGCTGCCCGTTCGGGCGAACTTCTCAACTACGACAGCATCGCCAGAACAGTCGGTGTTGCTGCTACGACAGTAAAGCGCTGGTTAAGCATCCTTGAGACATCCGGGCTCATTTGTCTGCTGTACCCATATGCCAGTAATCATCTCAAGCGTATTCTGAAAACACCAAAAGTATATTTCATGGATACCGGGCTCATGGCCTGGCTCAGCCGCTGGCTCACACCTGAGACCATTGCCAGCGGAGCAAAGGCCGGACAGTTTTTCGAAACCTGGGTCATTTCAGAGATTGTCAAGTCGTATCTCAATGCCGGTAAGTCGCTGCGCGGTTTGTATTTCTATCGTGATGCAGACCAGTGTGAAATTGATCTCCTGATTGAGTCCGGACAAACGATTTATCCACGGGATCAAGATGACAGCCAAGCCGAACAAGCGTATGGCAAGTGCATTTGCCCGGCTTGAACCGCTGACACAGAAGACGGGGATCAATATTGCTGACGCTGCCATCATCAACCAGAATCCCAGCCTGCATTTTCTGGATCACACGCTGCGTGCGATTCCAATCGGCTATCTGTAGAAAGTGGGATGACAATCTCTGATTATGAGTGGGTAGCCTCTGCAATTCTGCATAGAATACGGTTTCAGGTGAGCAACTTTACGCGCTGGATGGATTTGGGTGCTCCTGAAGGGCTTTGGCCCGTCCAGAGCGTAAATTTTGCTCAGAAAACAGCTCCGAGTGTGCAATTTTTACGCGCTGGACGGATTTCGACGGTCCCAAACGGGTTCGGCCCGTCCAGAGCGTAAATTTTGCTCAGAAAACGGCTCCGAGTGTGCAATTTTTACGCGCTGGACGGATTTCGACGGTCACAAACGGGTTCGGCCCGTCCAGAGCGTAAATTTTGCTCAGAAAACGACTCCGTGTGTGCAATTTTTACGCGCTGGACGGATTTCGGTGCTCCTCAAGGGCTTCGGCCCGTCCAGAGCGTAAATTTTGCTCAGAAAACGGCTCTGAGTGTGCAATTTTTACGCTCTGGACAAGCGCAGCTGTCCAACAACAACGTTTTTTGCAGGCAGTGATCAAATGTGTACAGCCATTACGAGTGTGACAGTCAGGATCTGGCAGTTTCTTATAGAATTGATGGTGAAAGCTGCACTGCCTGCCGCCTTTTATCGTATTTGATCCGAAAGATGACAGCCCACAATTCTAAGGAGGATTCTCATGTCCCAGCCACGCGAACTTCCCTGCATCGTCCTGCTTGCCGAAGGTTTCGAGGAGATTGAAGCCCTGACCGTCGTTGATGTGCTGTGCCGCGCCGGCCTCAACGTCCGGATGCTGGCGATCGGCCATGAACTGGATGTCGAGGGTTCTCACGGCATCACGGTCCGCGCCGATGGCCTCCTTGCCGATCTCGACCCCGACGCACCCCTCGCCGCGGTCATTGCTCCGGGCGGCCTGCCTGGTTCCGAATACCTGCGCGACGACCCTGCGGTCATTGCCCTCTTCAAACGGCAGGCCGCGGCCGGCGGCATCACAGCCGCCATCTGCGCCGCCCCCATTGTGCTCGAGGCGGCAGGTCTCACCGCAGGTCGCTGCGGCACTTCGTACCCGGGTTTTGAAGAAGAGCTCAGTTTCGACTCGTACGAGAGCGGCATTGTCGTCGAGGATGGAAATCTCATCACCTCGCGCGGACCGGCGACAGCGCTGCCCTTCGCGCTCGCCATCGCCGCCAGACTGGCGGGTCGTGAAACTGCCATCAAGCTAGCCGAAGGCATGCTGCTGACACGCCTCTCCGTCAGTCTCCCCGATTGGCTGCGCGGGATGACAGGCATCTAGCCAGACATTCTGAACCAGGCATTTTAAAACGGCCGAAACACCTGATACCAGTGCGTTTCGGCCGTTTTAAGTGCAGCTGACTTTCAGTGTAGCTGATAATCAGAATCCAAAGTCTTCTCTCTGATCCGCTCAAAATCAGCTCTTTATGCCGCCTGTTTCCTTATCTGCTTCGTCTGCAACTCTACCGGTCTCCCTTCTGAGTGCTGTCGCAAAGAGCGGCGCTTGGGGAGCCGGATAGAATATGCAATGCACAAAAAATCGACCTGTGCGCATTTTCGTGAATAATTCGATTTTCAGCTTGCACTCATCTGGTATGCAGCAGCAATGCGCCCGCCCGGCGCGCCTAGCTCTCGTAGTAGAGCTTGTCGGTCGCGTAGACGGGATCGTTCGTCATGTCGATCCCGAGCTGCCGGTAGGTGTCGGCATCGCTGCGGCTCGCGATCACGGTGACGTGAGCCTGGCAGTGGCGCAAGCCGGCCAGACGATCCATCGCCAGCTGGGCCAGCGGATTGGTCGCAGCCGACAGGCCCAGTGCCATCAGGACTTCGCGGCAGTCGAGCGCAGTGACGCTAAGGCCCAGAATGTCGCGTTTCATGTCGTAGATCGGCTCCAGAACGACCGGCGACAGCAGATGCAGGCTGTCATCAATGCCGGCGAGCTGCTTGACCGCATTCAGCAGCAGAGCCGCAGGCGCCGTCATGCGATCGCTGCCGCGCCCGGTCACCACCCGCCGGTCCGGCAGCTCAAGGGCCGCGACCGCCTGCTCCTCGCCCACATCACCGGTATTGCCAAGACGCGCCGCATATTCACGGGCCTCCCTAACACCAGGGCGATCGACATCCTTCAGCTCCAGATTCTTCAGCAGCAGCTTGACGCGCTGCAGCGTTTCGTAGTCGATCTGGCCGCGGCGATAATCAACAGCCAGATGGAAGGAGCGCCGGATGATTTCCTGGCAGCTGGCTTCGCGCACAATCTCATCATCTATGATGCAAAAGCCCGCCCGATTGACACCCATGTCCGTCGGTGAGCGAAAGGTCGAACCGCCGGCTGCCAGCCGCTCGAACATGCGCCGCAGCAGCAGGAAGGCCTCGACATCGCGGTTGTAGTTCACCGCGCTCTGGCCCGTCGCCTCCAGGTGATAGGGATCGATCATGTTGACGTCCCGCAGCTCGGCGGTGGCCGCCTCATAGGCCAGATTGACGGGATGGTGCAACGGCAGATTCCAGATCGGGAAGGTTTCGAACTTCGAATAGCCCGAACGCATGCCCTGCAGCATCTCGTGATAGAGCTGGCTCAGACAGGTCGAAAGCTTGCCGCTCGCCGGACCGGGCGCCGTCACCACAACCAGGCGGCGCGTGCAGGGAATGTACACATTACGCCCGTAGCCCTGCTCGCTGAGCACCGCATCGACGTCGAAGGGATAGCCCACCGTTGTCCCGTGGCAGTAGACCGAGATACCGCGGCGCTCCAGCTTCCGGATGAAGCGCTCGGCGGAAGCCTGCCCCTCATAGCGTGTCAGCACCACCGAATTGACCTCAAGTCCACGCTCGCGCAGGTTATCAATCATGCGCAGAACCTCAAGATCGTAGGTGATCCCAAAGTCTCCACGCACTTTACTCTGTTCAATATCCTCGGCAAAAATACAGATCAGGACCTCCAGATCGGCGCGCAGGCGCTCCAGCACCTTGATCTTTGCCTGAGCATCAAAACCCGGCAGCACACGCGCAGCATGGAGATCCTCCATCAGCTTGCCGCCGAACTCCAGATAGAGACGGTCGTGCCCCTCTAGACGCTCACGGATATAGCGACTTTGTTCCTCCAGGTAACGTTCCGCGTCGAAACCAATCCGAAACGGCATCTACGTTTCCCCCTCCAATTCAGCTTGAATAAAGTATACGCAAAGCTCGAGCACTTCGCCCGCCCGAACTAGCGCAGCGAACCGCGTTCCAGAATCTGCACCCCGAAGAGAATACCGATTCCGTAGGCAGCCGCCGCAGCGAGCGGCACCAGCAGAGCGAGCACCCAGGCAGCGGTCAGCTGGCCCGCAAAACTCAGGGCCAGAGCGATGATGGCAAGCGCCAGCGCAGGCGTCATGGCCGTGCCGGTAATCAGCATGGTGATGATGCTCTCAAACGTTGACGAGATGCTGCCCAGCAGGCGCAGGGCAATGATCTGTCCGCCGATCATGGGCAGGCAGAGGCTCCAGGCCAGGACAAAGCCGATTGCGATGGCGGCTGGGTTCAGACCGGCGACGATGCCGGCCACCAGCCAGGCGGGTGCGACGTCAATCACAATGCGCAGGAGAGAGAAACGGGTTGCCTGGACGAGCTTCGCCTGCGGTGCAATAGGTGATGTGAAAAAGAGCGGGTTGGTGAGCTCATCGTTCAGCGGCAGGGAGAGTCCATGCCAGTAGAGGATCAGCCAGCACACCAGTACCAGGATCAGAGCGGAGGCAGGGGCAGAGACGTTTTCGTTCTGCAGTATCCAGGCCGTGGGGGCAAGGACTGCCAGGTAGACCAGATTCATGATGCCGACAAAGGCCGGGCGCAGGCGGCGAAATTCGCGGAGATGCTTATGGTAGAAGGCGACAGCGCCTTCGCCGGGGCCGATGCCCTGATGCCCAACGGAGTAGCGGCGATCCGGATTCTGACCCTTTTCGGTTTTTTTCACACGCTCGGCAAGCTCGACAACACGGGCGGCGGCGACCTCATAGTAGTCGGCCTCTGAGTGGCGGATGGCGACAATCATAAGAACGGTGGAAATGGCGAGCAGGATGAGGGCGATGATGCCTGTCAGGTCAAAGCCGCGGATCGTGATGCGCAGCAGGGAGTGCAGC
The DNA here is from genome assembly GCA_030055235.1 of Bacillota bacterium. Classification (GTDB taxonomy): domain Bacteria; phylum Bacillota; class Clostridia; order Saccharofermentanales; family Fastidiosipilaceae; genus JAEZYR01. Next base: position 1,613 of record JASGUW010000110.1, on the reverse strand, counting down.
CAGCCGACCAGGGGCAGAAGGCGCAGAGTCGGACTCGAGAGAGCTCTGTCGGCAAAGGCAGCAAAGGCCAGCGGATTCTCCAGGGAGCTGCGGAGGGTATCCCAGGGCAGGGCCAGAAGAACGAGAACTATGGTGGCCAGGGGCAGGGCAAGGATGGCGCCTTGGAGCGGGCGGCGGAGTTCGGGCTTCGCCTGAACAATGAGAAAGAGCAGCATGGAGGCGATCTGGCTGACGGCCAGCATCACAAACCAGCCAAAGAAAACCGCCAGCAGGGAGAAGCCGCGCAGGCCGGCATTGTAGAGATGCGGCAGCTGGTAGAACATGAAGATGGTGCTGACGAGGAGGCTGCCGAGTGTGGAGACCAGGCTGTAGATCAGGACGGCCTGGGGGCTGATGGGTGCGGTGAAGAGAAAGTGGGTGTCGGCTTCGCTGAACGTGAGTCCGCCCTGCTTGGTGCCTGTCCAGAGTGAGGTCGTGGTGATGAGGAGTACGAGCACCAGGAGGATGCCCTCTACCAGGACGAGGCCTCCGTCGCCGCTGCCGGCTACCGTGGCCGGAGCGGCGTCCTGCGCTTCCTTGAACATGTCGAAGACGGAGAAAACGAAGGCGATGCCCAGAAATAAGGTGAAGAGAAGTGCCGGCACCAGCTTGGCGGGCTGGTGGATGAGCTGGCGGAGGCTGTTGCGCAGGCGGCAGCGCCAGATAAAGACGAGCGCGTTCATGATTCCTGGGCTCCGGCGTTTTTGTTGTTTTCGGTCAGGGAGAAGAACATGGTCTCCAGATCGACGCCCTGGGCGCTGAGCAGTTCGGGCGTGATTTCGGCGATGAAGCGGCCGTTCTGCATGACCAGGACCACATCCCAGATGTCGTCGATGCTGTCCAGGATATGTGTCGACAGCAGCAGGCTGCAGCCGGCGTCGCGGAGTTCGTTGAGTGTGAGCTTGAGTTCGCGGATGGCGTGGGGGTCCAGGCCGACCAGAGGCTCGTCAAGCAGGAGCAGGCGCGGCTCCGGAAGCAGGGCCGAACAGATCGAGACTTTCTGCTGCATGCCCTTGGAGAGCTCAGAGCCGAGCTTCGTGCGTTTGTCGTCGAGCTCAAAGCGCTCGAGCAGACGGGCGGCCCTGGTCTCCCAGTCCGCAACGCTGTAGAGGCGGGCAACAAGCTCCAGGTGCTCGGCGACGGTCAGCAGCGGATACATCTGCGGCACCTCCGGCACATAGCCGCTGAGGCGCTTGGCCGCCAGACTTTTGTTGTGATGCCCACCGACGTGAATCGTGCCCTCAAAACGCAGAAGGCCCATGATGCACTTCAGCAGGGTGCTCTTGCCGGCGCCGTTGGGTCCGGCGAGGATCGCGGTCACACCGGCCGGAACCGTCAAACTGATCTGATCATTAGCAAGCACCTTGCGGTAGCGCTTGGTGACATTGTTAACTTCTAGCATGCATATCCCCCCTCCTGCCCTTTTGTCCTGGCAGGAACGAATTACTTTAGCACAGGAAAAACATCCTGTGGTTGGGAATTTGCCAAGATTCCGTTAAGATGGTTCAGGTCCGCCCGCCGACACAGGGATCACCTGCACTGGGATCACCAGCACAGGGGCCACCTGAAGCACT
>JASGUW010000109.1 GCA_030055235.1 Bacillota bacterium | reverse complement strand
GGTCACTGTACCTTATCGGTTGATACAACCAACCCCATCTCACTGCGAGGTGGGGTTTTATTGAGAAATTTCTATTGATTTTACCGTCAGCTTTTACGAATACTAAAACTACCGAAAGCTATACTCACAGTTATAAGCCTTACCGGATAGAATCGATGTGATAAGCGCAAAGGGAGCGAAATGGGCTCCTTTTCGAGCGTATCACGGGAAAAGGGGGATATCTCAATGAGAAAATCAGTCCAATTGGACGCAAACGGCCATCGCAAGTTTGGTATTCGTGACAGTTTTGCCTACGCTGCCGGTGACTTTGGCTGCAACATGAGTTTTGCCCTGAAGGGCACTATGGCAATTTTCTGGACCCAGTTCATGCGGATGGATTCCCTCCGTTTCGCGGCGCTGCTGGTCGTGGTGCAGGTTTGGGATGCGATCAACGACCCGCTCATTGGCTCCATTATTGATGCCGATAGACGCAAGTATAAGCGCAACAAGTTTCTGGCCTATATCTTATTCGGCTCAGTCGGCCTCATTTTTGGCGGCGCCCTGTGCTTCATCCCCTGGAGGGGCGCGCCCGCCGCGGCCAAGGTCATCATCTATGTCTGCGGCTACGTGATGTGGGACGCCTTTTATACCATTGCGAATGTACCGTATGGTTCTCTGCTGTCTCTCATCTCCAATAAGCCCGCCGACCGCGCCTCTCTTTCCGCCTGGCGTTCCCTGGGTGCCTTGGCCGGCAACTTTGTCCCCGTGGTCGTCCTGCCGTTCCTGATCTTTGACGACAATAACAATATTATCGGCGAGCGTGTCTTTCTCGCGGCCCTGATTATGGGCATCCTGGGCTTCATTGCCTTCCAGTTCATGATCCGCAACACCGTCATCCGTGTGGAGGAACCGGTCAAGCGTAAGGAAGACCAGCCGAAGTTCAATGTTTTCAGGGCGATGGGCAACTTCATGAGCAACCGCCCCGCGGTGGGCGCCACCGTAGCCGCCATGGGGATGTTTCTGGGCCTGCAGGGCGCTGCCACGGCTGTTCAGGTCCTGTTCCAGTCCTACTTTGCGAACGCCAAAATTACCGGCGTTGTCCAGCTGTTCGCGGCGCTCCCCATCTTAATCTTTACGCCCCTGGCCCGAAAAATGGTTGTCAAATACGGCAAGAAGGAACTGTCCGTGGTAGGCTCCCTCATCAGCCTGGCGGCCTGCGCGGCTATGCTGGTCCTGCCCATTACTCCCGATATGTCCGGTTTGATGATCTATATCCTCTGCCAGCTGTTCAACAGCCTGGGTATGGGCCTCTACTCCACTGTCTCCTGGGCCATGATGGGCGACGCCATCGACTACAACCAGTGGAAGCATGGCGTTCGCGAGGAGGGGGTCACCTACTCCCTGCATTCCTTCTTCCGTAAACTGGCACAGGGCATCGGCCCCGCGCTGTCGTTGGTCATCATGGCATCCCTGGGGTATATTGAGGCCAATGAAGGCAACCAGGCCTTTGATGTGGCTCTTCGAATGCGCTACCTGGTTGCCGCTCTGTATACCGTGAGCGCCGCGCTCCAGTTCGTCGGCCTGGCTTTAATTTACAACATCGACAAAAAGACGCTGGCTAGGATGAACGCCGAACTGGGCGCGAGAAATGAATAAAGGGGATATTTCCTTGAGATTTGTTTATAACCTTAACTCGAAGTGGGCCTTCGCCAAGCAGGCTGCCGGAGTTCCGGCCAAGCTTCCCCCGGACTGGGATTGTGTCAACCTGCCCCACACCTGGAATGCCGTCGACGGCCAGGATGGCGGCAACGACTACTACCGCGGCACATGCTGCTATGCCAGAACGCTGGCTAAGGCGGATCTCCCGCAGACTGACCGCTTCTATCTTGAGCTGCGGGGCGCCAATTCATCCGCGGATGTGTATTTGAACGGCACGCATTTAGCGCATCATGACGGCGGCTACTCCACCTGGCGTGTGGATATCACCGGGAGCCTGGCGAGTGACAACCTGCTTGTCATCATGGTGGACAATGCTCCCAACGACAAGGTCTACCCCCAGGTTGCCGACTTCACCTTTTACGGCGGCCTTTACCGTGATGTGAATATCCTTTGTGTCAGTGAGTCCCACTTTGATTTGGATTACTTCGGCGGACCCGCCCTGAAGATTACCCCCGAGGTGCGCGGCAAGGATGCCGGTGTCAATATTGAGACCCGGATTACAAACCCGAAGACGGGCCAGAAGCTGCGTTATACTGTCTTTGATGCCTGCGGCTGCGAGGTGGCCGGGGTTGAGACCGGCGATACCAATGCGGCGCTGGATATCGCCGGTGTCCGTCTGTGGCATGGCCGCAAAGACCCCTATCTGTATACTGCCGTCATTGAACTGTTGGACAATGGGGATGTCATAGACCGCGTTTCCTCCCGTTTCGGCTGCCGTACCTTTACAATCGATCCTGAAAACGGCTTTTTCCTCAACGGCGAGGAGTACCCGCTCCGTGGCGTGTCCCGTCACCAGGACCGTTGGGGCATCGGTAATGCCTTGCTGCCCGAGCACCACAAAGAGGATATGGACCTGATCTGCGAGGCCGGCTTCACCACCATCCGTCTGGCCCATTATCAGCATGACCAGTATTTCTATGATTTGTGCGATGAACGCGGAATGGTCGTCTGGGCCGAAATCCCGTATATCTCCCAGCACATGCCCTCCGCCCGTGAGAATACGGTCAGCCAGATGAAGGAGCTGATCGTCCAGAATTACAACCATCCTTCTATTGTGGTGTGGGGTCTGTCCAATGAGGCCAGCATGAAGGGCGACAAAGACCCCGGCCTGCGCGAGAACCATCGTATCCTGAACGACCTGTGCCATGAGATGGACAAGACCCGTCCCACCGTTATGGCTGTGGTCTCCCCCTGCCCCATCGGCAGCCCGTATGTCCATATTCCGGACATCGTTTCCTACAACCACTACTTCGGCTGGTACGGCGGGGACACCTCCATGAACGGCCCCTGGTTTGATAAGTTCCATGCCAAGTATCCCGACAAGCCCATCGGCTGCTCCGAATATGGCTGTGAGGCGCTCAACTGGCATACCTCCACGCCTGCGCAGGGTGATTATACCGAGGAGTATCAGGCATTCTATCACGAGGAGCTGATCCGTCAGCTGTTCAGCCGTAAGTATATATGGGCCACCCATGTGTGGAATATGTTTGACTTCGGCGCCGACGCCCGTAATGAGGGCGGTGAGAACGGCCAAAATCACAAAGGCCTGGTCACCTTCGACCGCAAGTACAAAAAGGATTCGTTCTATGCCTACAAGGCCTGGTTGTCCGACGAACCCTTCGTCCATTTGTGCGGAAAGCGTTACGTCAACCGCGTCGAGGATGTGACAAAGGTCACCGTTTACTCCAACCAACCCGTGGTAGAGCTGTTTGCCAACGGCGTTTCCCTCGGCAGGAAGGAAGCGGCCGACCACTTCTTTTATTTCGATGTGCCCAATGCGGGCGAGACCGCCCTTGCGGCCGTCGCCGGTAATCTGCGCGACGAGGGCAGGATCAACAAAGTGGAAGTCTTCGACGAGTCCTACCGTCTGAAGGAAATGAACGCTCTTTTAAACTGGTTTGACATCACCGCGCCCGAGGGATATTTCTCTCTCAACGATAAGATCGGCGATATCATGAAGACCGTAAGGGGCAAGCTGCTGTTCATGGGGATGGTTGCCAAAATACTGCCAAAGAAGGGCGGCAAGGTTGCCGGCGGTTTTGAAATGAACGCCGCTATGATTAGCATGCTCGGCGGCTTCACCGTTCTGCGGCTGACCGGCATGGCCGGGACCATTGGTGTTCACCTGACCAAGGAAGATTTATTGGATCTGAACGCCAAGCTCAACAAAATCAAAAAGGGCAGACTGTGAAAGATTCCCGATGGCCGTTTCACAATGAATTGTGCTAGTCGGCACATGATTTGCCGGATGACGTGAATGGACCTCCGGTGATGATTTACCCTGCGAGTCATGAAAAGCAATTCAATTAATGGAGCGCGGCGAAAAATCATGGATTGGAAAGATATCAAGTGGATCAGTTTTATCCGCGTACAAAAAAGATTTGAAAAATGATCATCAAATTAATGAGCTTCAACATTCAACATGGCCGCAATCATAATTTGGCCGGCGATGTGGTGGATTTGCCCCTGATGGCTAAAGTGATTCGGGATGTTTCGCCGTTGTTTGTGGGTTTGCAGGAGGTATATGCCGACCAGCCCTCGATACTGTCCGCGATGACCGGCGGCAGCGCCTGTTTCGGCCGGGCCACGATAGATGAAGGGAAGGACTATGGCAAC